>CAYWUT010000063.1:4436-18522 GCA_964460545.1 uncultured Spirochaetota bacterium | reverse complement strand
GCGATCTTCCCCCGCTCGACCGCGCGTCGAGCGACATCCCGCTGTGGCCCGGTTTAAAAACACCGTACTATTTCGGAGTTTCCTTCGTCGATTTCCTCGCCGTAAGGTACGGAGAGGAAAAGCTCCATCAATTCAACGAGCTGAGCGGCAGGTATACCTGTTATCTCTGGTCCATACCCTTCGGCAGGGTATACGGAAAACCGATGAGAACCGTATGGGCGGAATGGGAGCACCACGAGCAATTAAAATGGAAAGGAACGGAGCGAGACTCCCCCTTTTCTCCGCTTACCGAGCCCGGAACCGTTCAATCCTTCTGTTTCGACCGTTCCGGCGAACGTATTATCTATTCCGTCAGTTTCCTCGACACCATCGGCGGTATCTACAGTTACAACTTCGACACCGGGAAGACGAAGAAAATAAAAAGCGGTGTTTACGGACGGAACCTCCGCATCGACAAGCGGGGAGAGCTCCTCTACTACATCGACGAGGATGTGCATAAAAACGTCATCATACGAAACAACATCTATGTGCTTAACCTGCGAAACGGCAGGGAACGCCGGCTCACCCGGTCCGGGCGCATACAGGCCTTCGACCTTGCCGGTGATGACGGCTCCATAATTGCCTGCTTATCCGCATCACCCGGATCGAAAACCACGACGGTACGGCTTTTCAATCCCGGACGCGATGAAACAGGGGGATCGGGATCCATTCCCGACCTTCTCGTGGACGAACCCGCCGTGTCCCCGGACGGAAAAACGGCCGCCTTTTCCTGCAGGGACGATTCGGGGTATCGCACGTTGTGCACCGCGCCGGTGGGTGCATTGCGGGATGGAAGACTGGACGTGACACGCGTGACCCCGCCTGACATGAACGCATTCTCACCGTTCTGGCTGGACGGAGAAACCCTGCTCTTCTCAGGAGACGGAAGCGGGACGTACAACCTTTACACGCTCCATCTCCCGAACGGCGACATAAAAAGAATTACGGATGTGGGAACGGGTGTATTCGCGCCTCTGGCAGGACCCGGGGGAAGGCTGGCGGTAAAGGAGTATACGTCAAGCGGCTATGTGGTTTCCGCCCTCGACGCCGATGAAATGCAGAAAATGGATACCGGTTTTGAAGAACGCCGGTACATTGGCCGGAAGCTCGACGGTTCGTCACACAGGAAGGGAGAACCGTTTCAGTCCGAAAGATACAGACCGTCCGAATGGCTCCTTCCCGGATACTGGTCTCCCGTCTGGGCGGGCGGGCCCATAGGACTCGGGGTCGGTTTTTATACGCAGGGTTACGACCTTCTGAGGAGACATGAATACAGTCTTGCCCTCGTTTACGATCTGTTCGACCGGACTCCGAAAACCGAGCTGCAGTACGCTCACAACTCCCACCCCGTCTCCTGGTTCTGCTCTCTCTACGCGGAGCAGGAAGAAACGTCCTCGGCCCCGGCCGGTGCGATATATCCCGGGATCACCATTCCCGTACTCAACAGAAAATACGTTGCGACCGCGGACCTCGGTATCATCGCCGAGGAAAAATGCGGGGGCGTCAACGGGTATTTCTTCTTTTCCACGGTCCGGCGGCCACCTGGCTGGATCGGTCCCCAGAAGGGTTTCTTTTTATCCCAGGGTGTGTTCTATAATATTCTTGAAGAGGACTACCTCGTTTTTCACGATACACTCACCGCTTACTTCAGGCCCGCGCGCTTTTTGCTTTTGAATATATTTCTCAGGAATAAATGGACGGCCGGAGAAGGTGGAACGGTCTATTCAGGCGCGACTTCACGGTACGTATACGCTCCTCTCGAGGGCGTACTCACCAGGGGGTATTACGACGCGGTCCCGGGCAACTTCGTGTCAAACCTGCGGATGAGCATCGGTGCACCCCTCCTGCCCGTCAACAGCGGCATATACGGACTTCCGCTCTTCTTCAAAACAATAAATATAAAGGCCTATATGGACAACGGCCTTATCGCCGCAACTTCGAGCGCGTACCCGTTCGTCCTTACCGAAGCCGATTCGTTCCGGCGGGACCCCGCACGGTTCATACGCTCGTCCCTCGGTGCCGAGCTCCTGTTCGACTTCGTAATTGGATACGAACTGCCCGCCACCTTCATCACCGGCTACGCTCACACGCTCTCCGAGGGTGGACAGAGCGGCATCTACCTCTCGTTCGCTACAGGCGGGGGCTTCTGACACCCCTCTTGACCCTGCACCTGTCCCGCTTTAATGTTTCTTTTAAAGCCGGTACCCGGGGACTTCCAGTGATCAAAACAGTGACGGTCGAAAACAATTCGTACATGCTGACCGGCCCGTGTCCGCGAGTCGGCGGGCCCGCCCCCGATTTCAGGATAATCTCAACGGATTTAAGCGAAACCGCCCTCTCCTCCTTCGGGAACCGGATCAAGCTCATTACCTTCTTCTTCTCCATCGACACACCCGTGTGCGATATCCAGGTGCGGGAGTTCAACAGGCGGGCCGCGGACCTCGCTCGCGAGGACCTCGGCCGCGAGGTCGCGGTTATCGGTATCAGCAGGGATCTTCCCTATGCCCTGAAGCGCTTTACCGGGACGTTCGACATCTCCAACATCGAACTCTATTCGGATTTTTTCGATGCTTCCTTCGGCACCGGGTACGGGGTGCTCATCCGGGAGCTCGGTCTTTTGGCACGCGGAGTCATCATCCTCGACGGCAGGAATATTATCAGGTACGTACAGGTGGTAAAGGACCTGGCCAACCAGCCCGACTTCGACGCGTGCATGGAGGAGCTGAAGAAGGTGATGGAGAAGCCGGAGATTCGGTGAGCTTCGTTAATTGATAAAAAAAATACAAACAATTATCATGTTTTATAAAAGCTCAAGGTTATATAATGAAAACTCGAAGCTGGGAGCGATCACTCAAACGGAGGTCCGCTTATGACGGGAAGAGAACGCGCTGAAGCCTCGCTCAGAAGGGAAATCCCGGACAGGGTACCCATATTCGAGCTTCTCGTTGATGACGCGATCATAGAAGCCCTGTGCCCGGGCGGCGGTGGATATGTTCAATTTGCGGATGAATACGACCTCGATATAGTGCTGACAGGCACGCCGTCATCCAATTATCGAATGGAAGAGCTGGACAGGGAAAATAGAGTATTCAGGGACGAATGGGGCGTTATCCGAAAGTTTTCGGACCAGACCGTTCCGTTTCCCATGGAAGCTCCCCTTAAAACGGAAACCGACATTCAATCATTCAACCCGCCCGATCCCCGTGACCCGTATCGGTTCAACGGGCTCATCAAGCTCCTTGAAAACTTCAAGGGTGAAAAGCTCGTGGGAATGCACGTACACGACGCATTCTCGTACCCCTCCTACCTGCGGGGCATGGACGTTCTCTTCATGGATATGGTCGAGAGGCCGGAAATCGTACACGAGCTCGTTCGAATCAGCGTCGAGCACACGAAGGTCCTCATACAAAAGGCACACCGGCTCGGAGCGGAGCTCTTTGTATTCGGTGATGATTACGCCGGCAATCTGGGGCCGATGATGTCGCCGAAGCATTTCGAGGAGTTTTTTCTGCCCGGCTTGAGCGAAGTCGTTCGAACCGCGAAGGAAATGGGTGCGTTCACCGTAAAGCATACGGACGGCAATATTCATCGGATAGCGGATATGCTCGTGGACAGCGGCGTGGACGCGCTCCATCCCCTCGATCCCGAAGCCGGGATGGATATTGCGGCGTTCAAGAAGAAATACGGCGATCGTGTATGCGTCATCGGTAATATAGATACCGGAAAGGTGCTTTCCGAAGGTTCGACCGACGCGGTCACCGAAATAGTGCTGGCGACCATAGAGAAGACGGCCCCGGGGGGCGGCTACATCATCTCATCGGCCAATTCCATACACCCCCATGTAAAACCCGAAAACTACGCCGCGATGCTTAAAGCGGCGCGAAGATTCGGCGACTATGCCCATCTCGGAAAGGATTAAACGCGGCCCGCGGCCCGGAGCAGACGGTCCCTCGCGGTACGCAGGTCGAGATCCGGCAGGAACAATCCTGAGCTTCCGCCGACGAGCATGTCGGCCCCGCGCCTGACCACCTCTCCGGCGGTTTGGGGATTGATGTTTCCGTCAGCGAGCAGACCGGTGTCGAGCCCACGCAGGTCTATTTCCTTCCTCAGCTTCTCTATCATGTCGAGCGCGTTCGCCCGGAAAGACTGGCCCGCATACCCCGGATCGACCGAGAGCTTCAAGACCCAGTCCACATCGCCCAGGAGAGAGCAAAGCTGTTCGTCGACATCGGTCTCGACCCTGAGCGCGAGAACGGGCCGCGCTCCGAGTTCTTTTATCCGGCGCAGAACCGGGGATATATCCTCGGCGGCCTCGTAATGGACCGCCACGTAGTCGGCCCCCGCTTCGATGAACTGATCGATGTACAGACCGGGCTCGAATACGGCAAGATGCACCTCGATCGGCAGCCCGGTCAGTTCGCGCAGCGACTTGAGAGTCGGAACACCGAGTATGAAGGTGTCGTTGAAACGCCCGTCAATAACGTCATAGTGGATAAAATCTATCCCGGCCCGTTCGATGCGCCGGAGCTCGCGGGCCAGGTTCATGAGATCGGCGCACGAAATAGAGGCGCCTATTGTTATCTTTTTCCGGTCCAGTGTATGCATAGAGCAATCAGCGGGCGATACGCTCCGCCTCCTCCCGCGCGATCCTGCACCAGCGGGTCACGTTCTCGGGCTTCCGACCCACGGTGTGATTGTCCTTCATGATAACCTCCACACTGCAGCCCCTCGTAATCTCAAAGGCCTTCCTGATCTTGTCCCGGATCATCTTCCAGTTCACACGGGGGTCGGCGACATCCGTGGGAGAAGGCTTCATGGAAAAAACATAGCGGTCCTCCAGAAAGGACGCCATTTTCTCCAAATCCGCCCATGGAGAGCACGACACCCGGCGCAGGTTGTGATGACGGCGTACCACGTGCCATCGCGAATGGAGCGGCTCACAGCAACCGTAGCAGGTGAGCCCGAAACGATCCATGATGGGTTTTTCATGGGGGAAGATAAACTCTTCGTACATCTCGGGTGAAACACTGACCGTTTCCTGGCTCTCCGTGAATCCCCACATGTCCTGCGCCCTGACGCTGCCGTTGAAATCGCGCTGGGGGAGCTCGTTCGTGAATCCGTACCCGCCCGATCCCACATAGGTCCCGTCATTGTTGAGCGCGAGCAGTCCCTCACCCTCGAGATAATCGAGCTTTTTTAGGTTGCCTTTCGATATGATCGACAGCAGCTCCTTCACCCCGTCCGGATGGTCGATAAAATCGTAGAAGAGATTTTGAAGGCCGCGGAACGTTGCCGCGGGCCAGGTCAGCCCGAGCGTCCACCACCACGTGCCCTTCAGGCGAACGGTCAGTATCCCGTCGAACAGCTCATGCGCAAGCGCCAGACACCCGTTCGTGGTATCCCAGTCTATCTCGAAACAGGGAGCATGGAGCTTTTTCAAATCCCGGTCATAATCCTTTATGGGATTGTCCCATACGTAGGAACCGAGCATTTCGGACTGGTGGAACTCGGCCTGTACTCCCCAGTCGTCCTCGGACACGGTGAAGGGAACGTCGAAAAAGGGCTCGACCGGCTTGTCGTCTCCCATCTCCTCACCCCAGAATATCTCCTTGCGCAAGTCCATTTCCCACCGCCTGGCAAGCTTTCCCGCGCACTCCATCTGGGGCTCGGTGACGATCTCGTTCCACCCGTTCTCCGGATCGCAGAATATAACGGGGCGGACCGGCTTGAGATCGTTGAGCCTTGTCCAGAGGTCCCTTGTCCCGGCCATCTCCCCGGTCGAGGCGATCCGGGCCACCTTCTCCGCGAGTCCGACGAGGATATCCCTGTCCGCAGGACTTATGTGTACGTCTTCAAAAACAAAGCCCGTGTATATTTTTCCCGCCGCCGTCTGATCCATACCGGTGGACTTACCGTTCCCGTAGTTTTCCAACTGCGACCTCCCCAAGCAAAATGGGTACACACATTACAATAAGCCGTTCAAACAGAACGGAACAGGTCGGTGAACCGCACATACCTCCGGTACCGACGGAGAGATAATCATTCATCGCCGTTGCAGCATTGCTTGCGGGTTTTCAGAATGGCATCAAGATTTTCGTTGAATACCGCCACGACCTTCGGATCGAAATGCGAATCGGATCCCTCACGTATGATTTCAATGGCACGCTCGTTTGAAAAAGCTTCCTTGTAGGGGCGTTTCGTGGTCAGGGCGTCGAAGTTGTCCGCGACCGCGCATATGCGGCCGTAGAGGGGAATGCCGTCCCCCGCGATTCCGTTCGGATATCCCGTACCGTCCCATCGCTCATGATGGGAAAGCGCGATGACTTCCCCGGCGCGTAACAGCTCGGACGAGGAACCCTGCAGGATGGAAGAACCGATCGTGGTGTGGCTCTTGATGATCTCAAATTCCTCAGGTGTGAGGCTCGATTTCTTGAGCAGTATCTCGTCCGGGATCCCGATCTTCCCCACATCGTGCATGGGACTGGCCAGATTGATGATCTCAACCTCACCCGGAGAGAGGTCCATTCCCTTCCCGAGAATGGAGCAGTAATAGCCGATGCGTCTGATATGGGCGGCCGTCTTCTTGTCCTTGTACTCGGCGGCAAGGGCGAGCCTGTGTATGGTATCGATCTGGGCGGCGTAAGCCCTCCTCTGCGCCTCGGTCACCCGGTCAAGCGATCTGCGCAGCGAATCCGTTCTTCGCTTCACCATCTCCTCGAGCTCGGTCTTGTGGCGTTTCAGCTCGTCCTGCGCATCTTTCATCCTGAGAAGCGAAGCGGTACGAACCTGAATCTCCAGCAGGTCCGCCGGTTTTGCGATAAAATCGTTGGCACCCGCCTCGACCGCCCTGATCCTGTCCTCCCTGCTGGCCAGGGCCGTTATCATAATAATCGGTACATCGAAAGATTCCCTGTCGCGGCGTATTCTCCTGGCCACCTCGAACCCGTCCATGTGCGGCATCTTTACATCGAGAAGCACGAGATCAATGTCGAGCTCGAGCTTCGCGAGCGCTTCAATACCGTCCTGCGCGGTCTCATACTCATGACCCAGCTCGTCGAGAATGCTCATGTAAAGGAGCCTGTTCTGCTCCTCGTCATCGACGATTAGAATTCGTTTGGTCCTGCTCACGGAAGGATCCCGTCCCTCTCCCGCGCGTGTACCCGGGCTATGAAATGATTAAAAGCTAGTAAGAACCGGAAAATCCCAGGGTTCCTTTCTAAAGTTTACACTTCAAATCACGGGTAAGTCAAAATTTTTAATCCCATGCCGAATCATACGCACATTCTCTTCTTCATCAGGAAAAAAACCTTGTATATGGAGAATAATTGACTATAATGAATACAGACAAAACCCCGTAAAGACCGATAAATGATAAGAATACACTCAGGAAAATATATGTTTATAGATGATATCTGCTCCGTACTACTCAGGGAGGATTGAATGAATACAGAAAATGATATCTCCGGAATCGCGGACGCGAGCCAACCGAATGCAGGGAGAATGTACGACTTTTTTCTCGGGGGCAGTCACAATTTCGAGATCGACAGGCAGGCGGCGCAGCAGGTCCTTCAATACGCCCCCTTTTTACCGCAGTTCCTCCGTCTGGTCAGGTGGTTTCTCGGTGAAGCCGCAAGAAGGCTGAGTGATCAGGGGTACGATAAGTTCCTCGATTTCGCTTCCGGCCTGCCCACGGTCGATCACATCCACCAGATCCTTCCCTCTGAAACCAGGGTCATCTACTCGGACATCGACCCCGTGACCGTTGCATATGCGCAGGAAATCATCGGCGACAATCCCAATGTACGGTACGTCCACTGTGACGCAGGCAAGCCCGAGGACCTTCTCAATTCAGGAATCATAGAAGAGGTATTCGGCAAGGACAGGAAAGTCACCATAGGTTTCAACGGCATAGCCTGGTTCCTTCCCCACGAAAAGGTCGGCGGAAGTCTGAAAAAGCTCTACGAGTGGGCGGATACCGGCTCCAAACTCTTCATATGCGATGCCGACATGTCCGAGTTCACTGAAGCGGCGAAAAAATCCGCCGAGATCTACGCGAAAGTGGGACAACCCTTCTACCCGCGGTCGCTCGACAAGATGCGTGAGCTTATATCCCCCTGGGAAATCGACGAACCCGGCGTACAGCCCCTTCACCAATGGCTGGACATGATGGAAGAGGGCCGGGAAGTCGCGCTTCAGATTAGAGATGGCTGGGGAGTCGACCTTTACGGAATAATACTGAAGAAATAATGACCGCGATGTCAGCAGAGCATCAATACTCCGATAACGATGCAGCAAGCAGGATTGTCCTGAATCATTTCCTCAGCCACAGGGAAGAAATCATCCCGGAGATCAACCGTATTCTAAGGATGAAGGCTTTCGAAAACCGGTTCATACTCCACCCCAAGCGTTTGAAGGAAATCGGTACCGAGGAATTCGACAGCTTCACGGACTTTTTAAAACACAATGATGAAAAGAACGCCGAAGACCACGGCGGGGCCCGGGCCGGGGAAGGGCTGGGAGAGGATTCTCTTCTGTCCATGGGCATGGTTTTCAGGGACATTGTACTGAAAAGGACGGGTGAGCTCGAAAGGGAAACGCTCGCCTTCGGAATAGGGGCCGTCGACCGCTACATTTTTTCGATCATGCGGGGATACATACGGGCCCGCGAAAACATCATACTCAAAGCACAGGAGCAGCTCCGCGTGGCGCTCTCCACCGCTCTCGAGACGCAGAGGCGCGAGCTCCACATCAAGAACCACGCGATACACACCTACATAAACGGCATCATGATTACGGACATCGAGGGGGCGATTACCTACGTCAATCCCGCCTTTATCAAGATGTGGAAGTTCGCCGAGACCGAAAATGTGATTGGAAAGCAGGGCGCCCGTTTTCTCGGCATTGACAGCTTCGATGTGCTTAACCGGCACCTCTCCATGAATTCCGGCTGGCAGAAGGAATACAGCGCTGCCAGGGAGGACGGTTCTACCTTCGATGTTGATATATCCGTTTCACGCATACACGACAATGATTACAAGCCGATCGGGATCATGGTTTCCTTCGTGGATATTACCGGGCGTAAGCGGCTCGAAGTCCAGTTCAGGCAGTCTCAGAAGATGGAGGCCCTCGGGCAGCTCGCGGGAGGGATCGTACATGACTTCAACAACCTGCTCCAGGTCATAAGCGGTTTCACGGAGCTCGAACTGAGGAAGATTCAGAAGGAGAGCAGGGAGTACAAGAACATATCGCAGATCAAGGTGGCCGCCGACCGGGGCAAGGACCTGACCGCCCAGCTCCGCTACTTCACCCGGCAGGCATCGGGGAAACACAGGCCCGTAAATATCAATACGATCATCAGCGAAACCCATGCACTGCTGAAACGAACCTTCCCGCCCGAGATCCGGATCACGCTCGAGCTCGACCCCAACCTCAGGATGGTCGAGGCCGATCCCTCTCAGATAAGCCAGATGCTTCTGAATCTCTGTGTGAATGCACGCGATGCGGTCCTGATCAAGAAGGAGCCGGACGATTCGAAACACGTACCCGGAGAACCTCTGGGTACGATCACGCTCTATACTGAAAACGTGAAACTCGATCTGGAGAGCGCCTCCCGCTTTATCAACACGCAGCCGGGCGATTATGTATGCCTGAGAATCGTCGATACCGGTTCAGGTATGACCCCGGAGGTGAAGGAGAGGCTCTTCGAACCCTTTTTCACAACCAAGGGGGAGAAGAGCGGTACCGGTCTTGGACTGGCGGTCGTGTACGGGATCGTTCAGAAGCACACCGGTTTTATAGACGTTAAAAGCGTACCGGGTGAGGGAAGCATTTTCGAGATATACCTTCCCATTGTCGAGATCGACATCAAAAGCGCGGTCCGGGAAGATCATCATAAAACGCCGCAGGGGGGGAAGGGCACCATACTCATCGTGGAAGATCAGCCCCAGGTCCGCGAGCTCGCGGTCAATGCCCTCGAGAACAGCGGTTTTAAAGTCATAACTGCAAAGGACGGTCTTACGGGAGTTGAAAAATACAAGGAACATTACCCTGCCGTTGATCTCGTGGTTCTTGACGTCATCATGCCCCGCATGGGCGGAAGAGAATGTTTCAACAAGCTGAAAGAGATCAATCCCGAGATCAAAGTGCTCATCATAACGGGTTACACCGCGGATGAATCCGTCCAGGAGCTCCTGAAGGAGGGGGCCGTGGGATTGATCGAAAAGCCCTTCGATCTCGATGACTTCACTGAAACGGTGCGCAGGCGGATCAGTAGCGACCGTACTCCCGCAGGGCCTCCCACATCGCCATGATATTCTCCGGAGGCACATCGGGCTGAATGTTGTGAATCGTATTGAAGACGAAACCGCCCCCGGGCGCGAAATCGTCGATCCTTCTCTTTACCTCGTCCCGTACCTGCTGAACCGAGCCTGTCGGCAGGATTTTCTGCGTGTCTATACCCCCTCCCCAGAAGGTCAGGTCCTCGCCGAAGTCCTTCTTCAGCTTACCCGGTTCCATATCCGCTGAGGTGTACTGAACGGGATTGAAGATATCCACCCCGCTCTCTATGAGGTCCGGCAGGATAAAGCGTGAAGACCCGCAGGAATGGAAAAAGATGTAGAGGTCCGAGCGCTGTTTCTTGATCGTGGAAAAGATCTTCGAGTACCAGGGGTGGAAATAGCGCTTGTACATCTCGTATGAGAACACGGGGCCTGTCTGCATGCCGAAGTCATCCGCGTAGAGCACGACCTTTATATCGTCGCCCAGGTAGGGGATCGCCCATTCCCAGAACTCAATATCCATCTCCGCGAGCTTCCCGACTAAATAGTGCGTCAGTTCCGGGTCGGCCGCGAGCGCGTAGAAGGAATCCTCGTAACCGAGAAGCCACTGAAAGGTCTGCAGAAGGCCGACCGTCATGCCTACCGTGCCGAGTACCACGAGGCAGTCCGATTTCGAAAGCTTGGACGCTTCCTTTTTTATTCCCATCATCCTGTTCTCGTCCCTGGGATTGGGCCAGTCGTACTTTTTCACCTCGTCGAGCGTCTTTCCCTTCAGGGGATGACCCACCATATCGTAATAGAGCCCGTGCGGCTTCGGTCTCCTCCAGGTGATGCCCCACACATCCGTAAACTGCTCGTATTCCGGACTCACCTCGAGCTCCAACTCCCATCCGAAGGGACTGCCGGTAAGAACGCCCCTCGTATCGACCTCGAGCTTTTCGTACACGTCATCGTGAACCCTCGCCAGTCCCTGCACGCGGTCGAACAGCTCGGTCTCTTTTTTCTTCAGCCCGAGATACTCCCTCAGCCTGTTATACGCGATATGATGTATCCCGCTGACGAGCGTACTGTTGAGATCGAAGGGGACCCTGTCGGGCTCCCTGTGGTCCAGCGCCGTTAAAACCCTTTCCCTCGAAGTCATGACTTCGCCTCCTTTGTGTATTCCGAAAACATGGTCGTGGATAGGTTTGAACAAACATCTACAGATACTTTACACTATAATGAGGAGAAAGGGTGCGGATTTTTTCAGAGGAGCCCGGGCTACTCCTCGAACTTGAACACGTCCTTCATGGAGAGCTGCGATTTTTTCTCCATCTTCAGTTTGTGCATCCGCTTCATCTTTGCTGGTAGGAACTTGTCGTTGTAAAAACGGGCGAGCTGGAACACCTCGTGTTCGGCGTATTCTTCCGGTATCCTAACCTGGAGCGAATAGTTTCGTTCCCTGAATCCCCGCATGAGCACGAAGATAACGTCAGACACCGTCTGTACAAAGTGGTTCGAGTAGAGAAACATGAACCCGAGAACGAGCACGATGACGATCATGAAGATGAGCATGTTGTTCTGCGCGCTTTTTTTCTCTATATCGGTCAGTGACACGAATATACGGTATTCGCCGTTTTCTATCTCCACGTAATCATCGACCGCGTAATACCCTGTCCACGTGTCGAAATCCACACCGGAGTACACCTCGTCGACGCCGCGGTATATCCTGAGCACGTGCCGGTCGGCCTGGAGGACGCGCTCGGTAAACGCGGTATCCGCCGGGTTCACGGAAATGAGCCGCTGGGTCAGGCCCCGGTAATAGGTCTCCCGCTCCCGTGAAAGCTGTACCCCCTGGTCACCCGTAATGAAGGTAAAGGCGAATATGACGAGCAGTACAAGCGATACGGCTGTCGTGGAAACCGTGGTGGTATGATGCTGGGCCATCTTCGAATCGGCGTTTTTAATCTTCCCGAATATCTTCATGATCCTGATAAGCCTCAGAATTCTCGTGACCCTGATCGCCTTCACAACTTTGAGAATATTGAGGATACCGATGACGGCGAGGCTCTCGGCCGAACGATTGATAAGGAGGAGAAATACCAGGGGACCCGAATTGAGAAAGAGCAGGGGCACGGAGCTCATGAAATCGACCCATCCGCGCATTCTGAAGAAATATGACCAGAACCGCTTCTTCCTCCCGTTTGCAATACTCCGTACGATGAACTCTACCGTGAAGGTTAGATCGAAGAAAAAACCCAGTATGAGGAGGATGGTACGAGCCTGAACGGGCCAGCGGTAGAACACCGCGAGCTCCGCGATAAATGTCTGTATGATGACGAGTACGATAGCGACAATAATGAAATTTTCGAGGCCTGATGTCTTCCGCTCTTTATCACCGGTTTGCCCGGATTTCCCAACCCGATGCTGGAGGCCGTGTATTCCGCCGACCACGTCCTGAGAGGGAGGTTGTGCGCTCAATGGGGTCTCCTTTTTTACCACATATTATCGCCTGCAATCAGGTAGAGCTCGTGCAGCATCCGCTCGTTGAAACCGAAATAACCGCTGTTCTTTTTCGAAGATCCGAACCAGCTCTTATCGGGCGTCTCAGCCCCGCGATCGACCTTGTTCACCGGCTTGTACTCCTGGTACCGCGAGGAGAGTATGTAAAAGAGCCGGGCGCTCGCATCCTCTTTCTCGGTCATCCTTTCCTTCAGGTTCGACTTGATCGCGGATACCAGCGCCTGCTTCGTCATAAAGGGAAGCTGGCTCATTACCTGCTGTTCCTGTCTTACGATGAACTTGGACAACGGTACGGAAAACTTTTTCAAATCCCCGGCATTCACCGTGACTTTGCCCACCCCGGTCGTAATCGGAACACGCAGGTACGCCGTGTTCTTGATGAGCAGAATAATCTTTGTATATTCCACATACTCCTCAAATTCAAGGGCGATTCTTTCCACACGTTTTATCTCATTATATATGGACCCGCGCCGTTCGAAAATCTGCCTGACATACCGGTCGAGAATATCGTACTCGAACAGGTTGTAAACGGCGTTGAAGTTGTACCGTGATTCCGAGTTCATCAGCATCTTCTTTATGTATTCGGACAACCCGGACCGGTAGATGTTTTCATCCTTTTCCCTGGACGGAAAGAGCTTTTGTACGATTCGATAATCGATTCTGTTTTGGAGCCAGCTCTCAACACGGGGCACTATATCCTTCAGTACGAGCTGCCGTAAAACCAGGAGAATGGATTTCAGTGTCTGTTCGGGAGGGGCGTCCGGAAAAAGACGCGGAGAGGTCAGGGTCTCCTTTATCTGCTGAATGTTCTGTGTTATGAAGGAAATGATCATACCTTCGCGTATGAGCGGGGGCTCGCCGCTGATGTTCGGGATGCTGAGCAGATGATTGACGAACTCCATGATCTTCTGTTTGTCTGTATCGGTCATCAGTCGCCCTCGTACATTCATCGAGGTTTATTTACGGAAGGAACCGTGCGGAAAGATATTCCTCCCCTATACTTTTCGACAAAAGGGGGTTGAATTCTGAAGCCGGGATAAGAATAACTTAACAATTCTTTCTATAATATGTAGTCATCGCCCGGCCCCCTCAATCGAGGGTAAGTCAATGCCATTTGTCATCGCCCGGCTCGTCCGGGCGATGCATTAATGCATAAAAGCTGGATACCCCGGTCAAGCCGGGGTATGACTCGTATTGTTATCACCCGCTTGTTCGGGCGATCCATTAAAAAATTCAACGCGGCTAAACGAAGTAGTGCATGTCCGATT
>CAYWUT010000063.1:0-4336 GCA_964460545.1 uncultured Spirochaetota bacterium | reverse complement strand
CGGGCGATCCATTAAAAAATTCAACGCGGCTAAACGAAGTAGTGCATGTCCGATTCCGCGGATACCCTGCAGAATTCCCCGGTGGTCGAAAACGAACCGATCTCATCCCTTAAGTCCCGCTCGCCTATTCCCATCAGCTCCATGGCCATGGAGTCGGCGACTATATGTCCTCCGAGCTGCACAAATGAAGAGAGGAGTTCCTCGAAACCGGCGAAACGGTGCTTCCGCATGGTTTTTTCTTTCCGTGCTTCTCCACCCGCGGGCGGGAATCTCCCGTGAAAACGGAAAAACCCTCCCCCCTTTTTCCGTAAAAACAAAAGGCCCTCGAATGTAAAGAAAAATGTAACGGACATCCCCAATGAAAGATACCCGTTCCCGAGCATGAATGCGCTCCTGACGCGTTCCGCATCGCCGCTGTGCACGACCACGGTTACCGTTTCGTTCCGGGGCACGCCTAGCTCTCCTTGTACTTCCTGACCATCTCCGGATTATACTTCGCCTTCCTCTTCGAGCAGGGATGCCGGGTGCAGAGCATACAGCTCTTGAAATCGAACTCCGCCGGAAAGAGAATCCCGGAAACCGATTTGACGGGATTCATCAGACAGCTCTCCGTAAGTGAGACCCCGATCAATGACTCGACGTCGCCGAAGAGCGAGAAAACCTGCCTCTGCTGGTATATGGGCCAGTCCCCGAGGGAACCGGGATTCATGTGCGCCGTCTTCCCCGGGGAAAAGGTCTTTTCTATGTGCTGTACGAAGTATTGAATGGCCGATTCCAGTATCATCTCCTTGATGGTGTCGAGGCAGAAAACCGCCATGATATCGTCCTTCACCGTCTCCATGGTATCGAGCTCCCTGCCCGCGGTTACGATGTAGGGGAAAACGCGCTCGACCTCCTGCAGGTTCTGTCTGAGGATGGAGCTCTCCATCAGCACCCCGTCCACCACCACGCCCGAATCCGTCAGGTCGTCCACGAATGCGACCCTGAACAGGGCTTTCGGAACCGCGTTGGAACGCGCTGCGTTCACGAGATCGTCCACCGTTTTCTCCAGACTCGGATTGCTTCTGGTCATACGGAGCGCCCCCAGCACCTCTTCGGGCTTAATCTCGAAAGGAATATCCGTGATTACCACGTTATCCGTTGTTTTATCATTTCCCGGTACTTGTTTGTTTTCCATCCGTACCCTTTCTTTTTGCAGTATTTTTAGCCGCGTACACCCCAAGTGCTCCTATCCCGAAGATGTTCGCCACGGCCCACACGATAAACCCGGCCACGGGGATGAGCCTGAGGAGCCTGATCAGAAATGCCCCGAGCACGAATCCCCAGAAGAGCGTCTGCCACTTTATATCCTTCTCGAACCTTCCGAGCACCAGGCGGCCTATGACGAGCGACGATACCACCTGACCCAGGTAGAGCAGCACGATGTACCCGCAGAATCCCATGATCGCGAAGGGAATGCCCACAATGATGACCGTGGCGACGATCAGACCCAGGGGCACTCCGAAGTATATCAACGCGCCCCAGCCCGCACACGGCCCGGGATTCCTTCTGACCGTTTCGCTGAGCGCGGCCATGAACCGGGGCATGAATAGGATGAAAACGAGCCCTACCAGGACCTGCATGACAAACCCGAATATCTTGCCCGTGATACCGGCGATCAGCAGAAATGGGAAGACCTTTCGCCACTGCTCGCGTGTCTCCGGATCGGTCTTTATCGTATCACCGTCCACAAGTGCGCCGCTGAAGACGATGGCGTCATTGTCGCTGAAGTAACGCAGATCGCCCCCGATATGCGCGGACCCCTCGAGCACGAGGCTCTGGGCCGCGACGGTCGCGCTGTCATGTATGTACGAGCCCAGGGAAACGATCCGTCCGCCCGCCAGCAGGTAGCCGTCGACGGGCGCCCTGATCATGATCGAGTTCCCGGCGGTTATGATATCGCCGCTGATCCCGGCCCCCTCCTCCACCGTTATCTCGGCCCCGAAGAGGTGCAGGTCCTCGCCGACATTTCCCGCCACGCTGATGGCCCGGCCGGCCGCGTGGAGTCCGCCTTTTACCTCACCGGTCACCGTTACGCGTGCCGCAGCGACCCAGACGCCCTCAACGCTCCCCCTGACCGTGACCGTCTCCCCTGCCGCGTAAAGGTCGCCCTTAACGGTTCCGTCTATGGACACGGTATCTCCCGTAATAAAGAGGTCGCCCTCGATGATCTCCCCCCGCTCCACCGTCATGTTCTCTCCGCGCATCGTTGTCATCCCATAGGATGAAAAACTGCAGAAAAGGAAGATTACGGCGGCTGCAGCCGCGACCGTTACTGGAATCCGGTACCGTTTCTTCATAATTACCGCTCCTCACAGGGGCCCTGATCCGAGATTCCATCCTCGTCCGGTGCGGCCCTTGAATTAATAGAAATAATAACAGGGTTCAGGGTGAAAAAAAACCGTTTCTTCCCGGGTATGGTTTTTCCTTGTCTGCCCGCGCGTATAGATAGTATGCTGATTCCATGAGTCTGGTCTGGATAGAGCTCAACGGCAGTGCTCCGGAGCACAACCTCCGGGAAATAAAGAACGGCATGGACGGGAACGTTCTCTTCTGCGCCGTGGTGAAGTCCAACGGGTACGGACACGGTACCGCCGAGATGGTGCGCCTTTTACCCTCCGCGGACTGGTTCGCGGTCAATGCGCTCGAGGAGGGGCTTTACCTGCGGTGTCTGGGCGTGAAAAAACCGGTACTGCTCATGGGGCACGTGGACCTGGACAGGCTGGATGAGGCGGTGAACGCCGGCCTTCGGCTTACCGTGTACAACCGGGAAACCATCGAGCGGCTGGCCGGTACGAACGCGACCGTGCACGTGAAGGTGGAAACGGGAACGGGCCGCCAGGGCGTGCTGCTCGATGAGCTCGACGATTTCACGAGACTCGCGTTGCATACGGACGGCATCGAGCTCGAGGGCATATTCACGCATTTCGCGAACATCGAGGACACGCTGAACCACGAATACGCGGAGAAACAGCTCGAGCGTTTCGAGGAGGCCGTCGAAATCGTACGGAAAGCCGGGGCGAAGCCTTCCGTTATACACACGGCCTGCACCGCTGCCGCCATACTCTTCCCGAGAACGCATTTCAACATGGTGCGCGCCGGTATCGGCCTGTACGGGCTCTGGCCTTCACGGGAAACGCTCCTTGCCGCACGATCGGATGAGCGCAGGGTTCCGGAGCTCGTTCCCGTTCTCACGTGGAAGACCAGGGTCGCCCAGCTCAAGACCCTGCCCGAGGGGAGCTACGTGGGATACGGGTGCACCTACCGGACCACCCGCACCACGCGCGTCGCGGTCCTGCCCGTGGGCTACGCGGACGGTTACGACCGCGCGCTCGGCAACCACGCGCACGTGCTCATTAACGGCAGGCGGGCCCCGGTGATCGGCAGGGTGTGCATGAACATCACCATGGCGGACGTGACCGACATACCGGACATCAAGCTTGAGAACGAGGTGGTACTACTGGGCCGGTGGGACGGCGAGACCATATCGGCCGAGGACATGGCAGGCTGGGCCCACACCATCAACTACGAGATCGTCACCCGCATCAGTGCATCCCTCGACCGCCGCATCGTTTAAATAATTATGGGGTGCTTTTTCTCGGATCTTCCAGCTTAAAACTCAGGAATAGACCAACAAGAATCAACGCTGCGGTGATAATAAACAGGAAGGTATAGGATAGATGCTGCACTATGATTCCTCCCACGAGGGGGAAAAGCATAACGGGAATCGTCAGCGTACCGTTTATACTGATATACAAAGGCCGATCCTTCTGAGGGGCGATATCGAGTAAAAAGTTCGTTTTTCCTATTACCCTACCCGCCACGAAAAATCCTATTACCGTAAACAGCAGAATAAATAATACGGGAGATTGACGCGGCGTAAGAAGTACGATCAACGGAGGTACGATTCCCACGAGCGTGCTGAATTGAACGACCCTTTTGTTTCCCGTGAAATCCGAGAGATATCCCCAGAGGATATTCGATACGACGCTGCCGATCATCTGCGCCATGAGAAAGAATCCAACCATTTTCAATTCAACGTGTAAGACATCCTTTGCATAGAGCACATAAAAGGGCAATGCAAGAGCACCGGCTCCTCCGAATATTTGTACAACAAGAAAGTTCCTGTAATTGTTATCGCTCTTTAAAATGAGGAAAGCTTTTTTAATAAAATCCTTGAAGGGGAGAGACGTTTTGTGCACGTCATGGAGAGGCTCCCTGACGGAACCGAGTGCGAGATAGGATAGTGCCATGAAAATGAATGCAAGAAAGAAGAGAAGCGAAAAGTTGTACGGAA
>CAYWUT010000062.1:5850-18989 GCA_964460545.1 uncultured Spirochaetota bacterium | reverse complement strand
TCTGAGGGAGACCTGCATGACACTCTTGACAATCACACGCGTCAAATTAGCGAAAAAGTTAACGCAATTCCTAAAGATCAATTTCTTTCAACACCTGAACAAGACATAATTGATCACATCTTTGCAGAAGTGCATATCGAACCATTGAGAAGGTGTATTCCTTTTTACGAGACCAGGCCACTTACCCGTATGCCCTCCGAATCAAATAGAGTATCTCTGAATATTAAATCCGGCAGGCTCAGTTACAGTGGCGGATCGACGCAGGGCAGACCGGCGGAAATGGGCAGATATACACGGCCCCTTTGTCTTGATCGATGCCGCAGTGGGATAGATATTGTTTGCTGCAAAATCTTATGAGGCTTCCTCACTGGGTATGGATATTGACAGTTTAATTATATCCAGCCAAGGAGGGGACAGTAATAAATAACAATGTGTAGCATACAGACATGAATCGCTGTATAATTCTTATTGATTCTGTTCTATGGAGCAATGATTATGGCAAATACATATACCGCAGTTTTAAAGAAGAATGATAAGTGGTGGATTGGCTGGATAGAGGAAGTCCCCGGCGTTAATTGCCAGGAGAAAAGCCGAGAAGAACTTCTTGAAAGCCTAAAGGTTACATTGAAAGAAGCTCTTGAGTTTAACAGACAAGATGCACTACAAGCGGCTATTTCCGACTTCACGGAAGAGCCGGTTACTCTATGAAACGTTCGCAACTCATTAGGTATCTGAAAGATAAGGGATGCGTATTGGTGAGAGAAGGGGCCAGGCATTCATGGTGGCTGAATCCCAATCAGAATCGACGTTCATCAGGTCCGAGACATAAAGAGATAAATGATCAGCTTGCGAGAAAGATATGCAAAGACCTGGGAATTCCTTTTTTGAAATAAGAGCGAACACGTGTATGGCTCCCTATGGTAAAATCCTTTGACAGGCCATGTTGAAACTGTCCTGCGACATAGTGAAATATCAAACCGATGAGCCCGTAAAATCTGCAAAGCCCTTTCGATTAAAAAATTAGAAAACACCTTGTTCCATGCAACTGCTTACGGCAGCGGCTGAATTCAAACGTTACAGGAATAGCACAAAGAGAGAATAAAATGGAAATCGTTCAGAAAATCTCGGAGAAAAAATCCGACAAGGAAAAATTGGCCGAAGCTGCTGTAAAATCGCCTGATTGAAAAAGACGAAGGTGACAGTTCCTAAAGGAACTGTCACCCTGTTAAGCGACCGTGACATGACTATGGTGATTCCTGGTGCTCCCTCTGTTTCATGTGGCCGATGGTATCAAATCATAATAAATTAGAGAATCCTTTTCGAGTACCGGGTGCTCCATGACATTCCAGGAAATCATCTTTCACCTCAACGGCTACTGGGCGGAGAAGGGCGCGCTCGTGGTCCAGCCCTACGACCTGGAAACCGGGGCGGGCACGTTCAACCCCGCGACCACGCTCAGGGCGCTCGGACCGGAGCCGTGGATGGTCGCGTACGTGGAGCCGTCCAGAAGGCCCACGGACGGGCGGTACGGCGAAAACCCCAACCGACTTGCCCTTCACTTCCAGTTCCAGGTGCTCATAAAGCCTCCGCCTGAGGACATACAGGACCTGTACCTCCAGAGTATCGGGACCATGGGCATCGATTTCAAGAAGCACGATGTCCGGTTCGTGCACGACGACTGGGAGTCTCCAACGCTCGGGGCAACGGGACTCGGCTGGGAGGTATGGCTCGACGGCATGGAGATAACGCAGTTCACCTATTTCCAGCAGGTGGGCGGAATAGAGGTCGATCCCGTTTCAGTGGAGCTTACCTACGGGCTCGAGCGGATCGCCATGTTCATACAGCAGAAAGACGACGTGTACGACATCATGTGGAACGACAACCTCACCTACGGAGACGTGAAGCAGCGTGACGAGTTCGAGTTCTCCACCTACAACTTCGAGGTCGCGTTCGTGGACCGGTATATGCAGCACTTCAGCGATTTCGAGAGCGAGGTAGGGCTGTGTCTCGATAAGGGACTCGTGCTTCCCGCGTACGACATGGTGATCAAATGCTCGCACGCGTTCAACATTCTCGACGCGCGCGGGGCATTAAGCGTGACCGAGCGAACGGCCTACATCGGCCGGGTCAGGAACCTGGCCCGCAGGGTCGCCGAGGCCTATATCGATTCGAGGAAGAAACTGGGATTCCCCCTCCTGAAGGAGGGAAGCTCATGAGCGATACGAGAAACCTGCTCGTCGAGATCGGTGTAGAGGAATTGCCCCACGAGTTCTGCGCGCAGGCCATGGAGGATTTCAGAAGGCTGTATACTGATGGACTCAAGGAAGAGCGGATAGGCCACGGTTCTGTTTCTGAATTTACCACCCCGCGGCGGATCGCCCTTCTCATAGAGGATGTGGAGAAACGGCAGAGCGATTTCACCGAGGAGAAGCGGGGGCCCTCCGCTGAAAGGGCGTACAACCCGGACGGAAGCCCCACAAAGGCACTCGAGGGTTTTCTCAACGGCAACCGTATTGCACACGATGACGCCGTACTGAGGGACACGAAAAACGGGAAGTACGTGTTCGCGGTGCGGTCGGTGAAGGGCGAAGATACCGCCAAAATACTTCCGCGCATACTCGACAAGACGATCCGCGGCTTGAAGTTCAGAAAGACGATGAAGTGGGAGGGTAATGGTTTCCTCTTCGCCCGCCCCATACGGTGGATCGTCTTCCTCTTCGGCGACCGGGTCATTCCCTGCGAAGTCGCAGGCGTGAAGTCGGGCCGGATCACGTACGGCCACCGGACCTACACCGAGCAGTCCCTGGAAATAGGGAAACCGGCGGACTATGAAGAAATACTGGCCGGGGCATGCGTTGTGCCGGACAGGGAGAAGAGAAAGGAACGGGTCATCGGCGAGGTCGAAAAGCTGTGCTCGGCGAACGGGCTCGCGGTACATCCCTACGGCAAGACCCTCTTTGACGTGACAACGGACCTGACGGAGTACCCGCACGCCGTTCTCTGCGGTTTCGAGGAGCATTTCCTTCAGCTTCCGCCCGAGGTGCTGACCTCGGAGATGGTCGAGCATCAGCGCTACTTTCCCCTGGTGGATAAGGATTCGGGGGAACTGGCCCACTTTTTTATCGTCATCTCGAATATCAGGAACAACCGGGAGACACGTGCCGGGTACGAGCGCGTGCTCAGGGCACGGCTCGAGGACGGTGCGTTTTTCTACAACGAGGATTCCAGGCATTCATTCGATTCATTGCTCCACAAGCTCAAGGCGGTCACTTTCCACGAGAAGCTCGGCAGCATGTACGAAAAGGCGGGCCGCGTGGAACGCATCAGCCTCGAGCTCGGGTCCATGCTTTCTCTGGGCGAGGACGTACGAAGTGCGGTCGGTAGCGCGGCGCGTCTCTGCAAGAACGATCTTACCACGCTCATGGTGGGTGAATTCCCGCACCTGCAGGGCGTCATGGGGTACTACTACGCCCTCAGGGCGGGCTTAAGCGAGGAAACCGCGCTCGGGATCCTGGAGCACTATCAGCCGCGTTCGGCGCAGGACGCTCTACCGTCCGGAAACGTGGGAGGCATCGTGGGCATCGCGGACAGACTCGATACCATAACGGGTATGTTCGCAATCGGGCTCAAGCCGAAGGGTTCGAAGGACCCCTTCGCGCTCAGGCGGCAGGTCCTCGCCATTATTCGGATAATCATTCACCTGGAGCTGCATTTTTCCATGAAGGCCCTCATCGGGCTGAGCACCGGGCTGCACGGAATGCAAAATCCCCGGGACATAGTCCGCGATATCGAGGAATTCTTTCTCAACAGGACGAGGACCATATTCGGTGAGATGGGATTCGCCTATGACGAGATAGACGCTTCGATGGCGGGCGGTCCGGACGATATCTTCGATGCGTACAGGCGTGTTCACGCACTCCACGAATACAGAAACAACGCGGATTTTCAGGACCTCCTGATATCCTTCAAGCGTATGACCAATATCGTCGTGGACGGAAAGAAACCGGATTTTTCGGATAAACTGCTGAATGAACCCGAAGAGAGGGCCCTCTTCGATCATTTTACGGAAAAGCGCGAAGTGCTGGTTCAGAGCATCGGGGAGAAGCGGTACCCGGATGTTTATAAAATTCTTTCGACCTTCAAACCCTTTGTGGACGACTTCTTCGACAATGTGCTCGTTATGGACGAAAACCCGGCCCTGCGCTCCAACCGTATCGCGCTCCTCACCTCGATTATTGCCGTTTTCGCGGACGTTATCGATTTCTCCAGGATTGTCCTGCCCGGAGAGTAAATCTTGACCCGGATGCCCCGTTTTTAATATATTTACTCCGATCGAGTGAGCGTTTTCAGTGGGTGGTCCGCTTTCTCAGGAGCTTATTTACCCCTTTACCTCGGTTCTACTTCATAAATATAAATGAGAAACAGGGGACCTTCCTTTTCAAAGGTCCGTGTTTCATGCCCCGGGACGGGGGACGATTTTCACATTTGTTTTTTATAAATTTTGATACAAAATACCAGCTTGTAAATTGATAAAATCATAAAATAAATCTGGAGGAATTACAAATGGCGAAGGAAAAGTACGTATATTTCTTCGGCGGAGGAAAGGCCGAGGGACGTGCGGATATGAAGGAGTTTCTCGGCGGTAAGGGTGCCAACCTTGCGGAGATGACCAATCTCGGCATACCCGTACCGCCCGGTTTCACCATCGGCGCAACGGTGTGCGACATATACTACAAGCAGGGAGAACAGTATCCCGAGGGATTGAGGGAAGAGGTCGCCGATCACCTCGATCGGCTTGAAAAACTCATGAAGAAAAAGCTCGGCGATCCCGCCAATCCTCTGCTCGTATCCGTACGTTCGGGCGCTGCGATCTCCATGCCCGGAATGATGGATACCGTGCTCAACCTGGGTACGAATGACGAGACCGTCAAGGGCCTGGAAAAGATGACGGGAGAACGTTTTGCCTGGGACGCCTATCGAAGGTTTATACAGATGTTCGGAAACGTGGTCATGGGGATAGACGGCGAGGAGTTCGAGCACGTGCTCGACGCTCAGAAAAAAAGCAGGGGCGTGGAGCTCGATACGGAGCTCAGTGCCGACGACCTTAGGGAAATAGTGAAGAATTACAAGGTGCTCTACAAGAAAAAAACAGGTGAGGATTTTCCCCAGGATCCCCTGCTCCAGCTCTGGAAGTCGATCGACGCCGTTTTCGGATCGTGGAACAACGACCGTGCAATCAAGTATCGGGCGATCAACGAGATCAGGGGCCTTCTGGGTACCGCCGTCAATGTTCAGACCATGGTGTTCGGAAACGCGGGTGATGATTCGGGCACGGGTGTGTGTTTCTCCCGCGATCCCTCCACCGGCGAGAAGGTTTTTTACGGCGAGTACCTCATGAACGCGCAGGGCGAGGACGTGGTCGCCGGCATAAGGACTCCGGAATCCCTCGATGACATGAGCAGGGAGCTGCCGGAAATTTACAAGCAGCTTGTGGATATAAAGGACAAGCTCGAGCAGCACTACAAGGATATGCAGGATATGGAGTTCACCATCGAAAAGGGCACACTCTACATGCTGCAGACGAGAACGGGAAAGCGTACGGCGCAGTCCGCAGTGACGATAGCCGTTTCCATGGAGAAGGAGGGCCTCATCGACAAGAAGAAGGCGGTGAACCGCGTGGCTCCCGCCCAGCTCGACCAGCTCCTTCATCCCATGATCGACCCCAAGGAAAAGGTCGATGTGATTGCCAAGGGTCTTCCCGCGTCTCCCGGGGCCGCGGTCGGTGAGATCGTGTTCACGGCCCAGATGGCCGAGGAGGAAGCCGCCAGGGGAAAGAACGTCATTCTGGTGCGGCTGGAGACCTCGCCGGAGGACATCGGCGGCATGAACGTTGCCAAGGGTATACTCACCGCCCGCGGGGGCATGACCTCGCATGCGGCGGTCGTAGCCCGCGGTATGGGTAAGTGCTGTGTCGCAGGCTGCTCGGGAGTACGCATAAAGAACGATTCCGAGTGCGAGATCGGGGACGCGGCATTCAAGGCCGGTGATTACATCTCGCTGAACGGTACGACGGGCGAGGTAATCAGGGGCCAGGTCAAGCTCGTCGAGCCCGAGCCCACGGGCGATTTCGCCACGCTCATGGGGTGGGCGGACGAGATGAGGACCATCAACGTAAGGACGAACGCCGACACTCCGGCCGATGCGGAGAACGCGAGAAAGCTCGGTGCCGAGGGAATCGGCCTGTGCAGAACGGAGCACATGTTTTTCGAGGGTGACAGGATAGACGCCGTACGGGAGATGATACTGTCCGAGGATGAAGCCGGAAGAAGAAAGGCGCTTGCCAAGCTCCTTCCCATGCAGCAGAGCGACTTCGAGGGCATCTTCAAGGCGATGGACGGCCTTCCGGTCACCATTAGGCTGCTCGACCCGCCGCTCCACGAATTTCTTCCGCACAAGGATGAGGAGATACGTGAGCTCTCCGAAACCATGGGAGTGCCGTTTGACAAGCTCGTTCAGAAGGTCGAATCCCTGAAGGAGTTCAATCCCATGCTCGGACACAGGGGATGCAGGCTCGGGATCACCTATCCGGAGATTTACGAGATGCAGGTCGAGGCGATTGTCGCGGCCGCCGTCGCGATGCAGAAAGCGGGAGTCAAGGTCCTGCCCGAGATCATGATTCCCCTCATCGGAACGGTTGAGGAGCTGCGGATACTTGAAGAGCTCACCCGCAGGATAGCGGAGAAGGTCATAAAGGAGCAGAATGAGAAAATCGAGTACATGGTCGGAACCATGATCGAGATACCCCGCGCCGCCCTGGTGGCGGACAAGATCGCGGAAGTCGCCGAGTTCTTCTCCTTCGGCACGAATGACCTTACGCAGATGACCTTCGGCTATTCACGCGATGACGCCGGTGTTTTCCTCCCTGAATACGTCGCCAAGGGTATACTGGAGAAGGACCCCTTCCAGGCCCTCGATCAGGAAGGCGTCGGCCAGCTCGTCGATCTCGGCATAAAGAGGGGACGCCAGTCACGCAAGAACCTGAAGGTGGGAATTTGCGGCGAGCACGGAGGCGAACCCTCATCGGTGATGTTCTGCCATAAAGTCGGTATGAACTACGTGAGCTGTTCACCCTTCAGGGTTCCGATAGCGAGGCTCGCAGCGGCACAGGCCGCCCTGGCGGACTGAAGGATTTCCGTAAAATAAAGCGGATGGGCGGTCCACGCCCATCCGCTTTTATCTTTCCACAAGGTGCGGCCCGGAAGGTCCATTGCAAAATCGGTATTAAACGCGCGGCAAACCGGAGGCAAACTCGAGAAAAACCGGAGGCAAACTTGTGACACGCTAGAGGTCCCCTCCTCAACTCCCGGGTGAAACCATAAAATGAACGAAAATGCCGAGCATGTCCGCAACTTCTCGATCATCGCGCACATCGACCATGGAAAATCCACGCTCGCGGACCGTTTCCTTGAGATCGCGGGTATACTCAAGCCCGACGGGACCGCCCAGCAGTACCTGGACTCAATGGATATCGAGCGTGAGCGGGGAATCACGATCAAGTCGCACCCCGTGACATTCGAATACAAGAGCCGCTCCGGGAACACCTTCACCGTCAACCTTCTCGATACCCCCGGTCACGTTGATTTTACCTACGAGGTTTCGAGGTCGCTTGCGGCATGCGAGGGTGTCGTGCTGCTCGTGGATGCCTCCCAAGGTATTGAGGCCCAGACCCTCTCGAACTTCTATATGGCGTTCGACAGCGGACTCGAGATAATACCCGTCGTGAACAAGATAGATTTGCCCGCCGCGGACGTGGAGTCCGTTAAGAAGCAAATCATCGATGATCTCGGTTTCAGGGAGGATGAGATAGTGCTCGCGAGCGCGAAGGACGGTACCGGCGTGCGCGATGTTCTCGAGGCGGTTGTCGAGCGTATTCCCGCTCCTGCTTACGATCCGGGGGACCCGCTCCGGGCGCTCGTATTCGACTCGCATTTCGATACCTACAGGGGTGTCGTAATGAACGTGCGTGTCTTCTCGGGCGGTATGGAGAAGGACGCGGAGATTCGGCTTATGGCGACCGGGGCCTCTTACAGCGTTGAAGAAGTGGGTATCTTTTGTCCCGACATGAAGAGGTCCGACAGGCTGAAACCGGGCGAGGTCGGCTACGTCATTGCGGGAATAAAGGATATAGACAAAACGAAGGTCGGCGATACCATAACGACCTCGGCCGGCGGTGCCGTTCAGCCCCTTCCGGGATACAGGGAAGTGAAATCCATGGTCTATTCGAGCGTCTATCCCGTGGCTTCAGACGATTACGAGGCATTGCGGAATGGTCTCGAAAAACTCAAACTGAACGACGCCTCGCTCATCTTTGAAGCCGAGTCGTCAACGGCGCTCGGTTTCGGATTCAGGTGCGGTTTCCTCGGCCTGCTTCACCTCGAGGTAGTGCAGGAGCGTCTCGAGCGGGAATTCGACCTCTCGCTCGTTATAACCGCGCCCAGCGTGGAGTACCGGGTGTTTTTCGGGGACGGATCCTCCAGAATCATCGACAATCCCGTATATTTCCCGGACCGGGGTATGTTCGAGTACGCAGAGGAACCCTATGTGAAAGCCTCGATAATCACTCCCGAGGAATACGTCGGGAACATCATGCGTATCACGATCGACAGGAACGGCGAGCAGACATCCATGAGCTATATCGGTGAAAAGAGGGTGGAGCTCAATTATGAGATTCCCCTGGCTGAAATCATCTACGATTTCCACGACACGCTGAAATCGGTGAGCAGGGGGTATGCGTCGCTCGACTACGAATTTCTCGACTACCGGCAGTCCGACCTGGTTCGGCTGGATATACTCGTCGCGGGCAAGCAGGTCGACGCGTTCTCTCAGATCGTGCGCAGGGACGGCGCATATGCGCGCGGACGGGAGCTGGTAAAGGCGCTGCGGGGAGAGATACCTCCCCACCTCTTCAAGATCGCACTGCAGGCCGCTATCGGCGGTCAGATCATAGCGCGTGAGACAATCGGAGCAACGGGGAAGAATGTAGTTGCAAAATGCTATGGAGGAGACATCACGAGGAAGAGGAAGCTCATAGAAAAGCAGAAGGAAGGGAAGAAACGGATGAAGCAGGTGGGGCAGGTCGATATACCGCAGAGCGCTTTCATGTCCGTTTTGAAAAGGAAGAACGAGTAGGGGAAATTATCCCGGGCCTTCCCCGTCCAAGATTTTCTTGATAATCAAAATAGAAATTATTAAACTTATGGTTATAAATTCATTCTGTATGGAGGTCTTCAATGGCAGTAAAAGTCGGTATTAATGGCTTTGGTCGTATAGGAAGAAATGTATTCAGGATTGCTCAGAAGAAATCAGATGTCGAGATTGTCGCGATTAACGATATGTTCGCTCCGGAGCAGCTCGCACATCTTCTTAAATACGACTCCGTTTACAGGGGATTCGAAGGGACCGTCGAAGCCGGCAGTGATGGACTGAAGGTGAACGGTAAAGCCATCAAGGTCATGAAGGAGAGGGATCCCTCAAACCTTCCGTGGAAAGACCTGGGTGTCGATCTCGTAATCGAATCGACGGGTGTTTTCAGGAAAAGAGAACAGGTTGCGATGCATCTGAAAGCAGGCGCGAAGAAGGTCATACTCACTGTTCCTGCAAAGGACGAGATCGACAGGACGATCGTGCTTGGCGTGAACGAAGAGATGCTGAAACCTGAGGACAAGATAGTATCCAACGCCTCATGCACGACGAACTGCCTGGCGCCCATAGCAAAGGTGATGAACGACAGTTTCACGATTCGTGAGGGCTTCATGACCACGATTCACGCCTATACGAGCGACCAGAAGCTCGTCGACTCACCGCACAGCGACCCGCGGAGGGCGCGTACGGCAGCCGTCAATATCATTCCTACCACCACGGGCGCGGCAAAGGCGATCGGCAAAGTTATCCCCGACCTGAACGGAAAGCTCGACGGTATGGCGATGCGCGTGCCCGTTCCCACCGGTTCCATCGTGGATCTCGTAGTCGAGGTGGAAAAGGACGTGACAAAGGAAGCAATAAACGAGGCTATGAAAGCCGCGGCTTCCGGTCCCATGAAGAATGTGTTTCTCTACTGCGAAGATCCGATCGTTTCGTCCGACATAGTCGGAAATCCCTACTCCTCCATCTTCGATTCGCTTGCCACCATGGTTATCGGGAAACGAATGGCAAAGCTCGTTTCCTGGTACGACAATGAATGGGGCTATTCGAACAGGGTGGTTGACCTGATCGGCAGATTATTTTAACCGGCGGAGAAGGAGAATACTCCCATGATCAACAAGAAGAGCGTGAAGGATGTGGATGTTACCGGCAAACGCGTCATCATGCGCGTTGATTTCAACGTTCCCCTGGACGACGGGGGTGCCATAACGGACGATACAAGGATAAGAGCCGCGCTGCCGACCATAAACTATGTCCTCAGCAAGGGATCGAAACTCGTTCTCATGAGCCACCTGGGGAGACCGAAGGGTGAAGTCAGGGAAGATATGCGGCTGGCGCCCGTAGGGAAGAGACTCGGTGAGCTCATCCAGAAAGAAGTCATCGTATGCAGGGACAGCGTCGGCGAAGAGACGAAAAAGATAATCTCGGGTATGCAGGGCGGTGATGTAGCTCTTCTCGAAAATCTCAGGTTTCACAAGGAAGAAGAGGCCAACGATCCGGCATTCGCGAAAGCACTGGCTGAATACGCGGATATCTACGTCAATGACGCATTCGGAACCGCGCATAGAGCGCATGCCTCAACAGCGGGAATCGCACAGAACCTCCCCGCTGTCGCCGGGTTTTTGATGGAGAAGGAGATCAATTTTCTCGGAAAACTCCTCTACGGACCTGAGCAGCCCTATATCGCGATCATCGGGGGAGCCAAGGTCTCGACCAAGATCGGCGTTCTCGAGAAACTGCTCGAGCGGGTGAATTCGCTCATCATAGGCGGGGCCATGTGCTATACCTTTCTCAAGGCAAAGGGCTTTGAGGTGGGCAACTCGCTCGTGGAAACCGAAAAAGTCAACCTCGCTTTCGAGCTCATCAAGAAGGCGGACGGCGCGAACGTGAAGCTCATGCTTCCCATCGATCACATCGTCGCGGACAAGGTGGATGGTGAGGCCAAGATAAAGACCGTCGACACGAACGCGATGCCCGACCAGATGATCGGTGTCGACATCGGTCCCAGGACGGTAAGGGCTTACAAGAAGGAGATCAAGCAGGGCAAGACCATACTCTGGAACGGTCCCATGGGAGTGTTTGAGATCGAGAAGTTTGCGAGGGGTACGAACCAGATCGCAAAAGCGCTTGCCGTCTCACGAGCAACGACCGTTGTAGGTGGCGGCGATTCGGTCGCTGCGGTCAACAAGATCGGTGTCGCGGACAAGATCGACCACGTGTCGACCGGCGGCGGCGCTTCGCTGGAATTCCTTGAGGGCAAGGAACTGCCCGGACTGAAGGCACTGTCCGATAAGTAGAGTCAATACCGGCGGCGGAAACCATTCCTTCCCTTTTCGTTGTGGAGGTATATAGACCGCCTGCGTGATCCTTAAGGGCCCAGCCCTCCTATATCAGAACATCGGGAAAGGAAACATGATGAGAACGCCTCTTATAGCAGCGAACTGGAAGATGTTTCTCAACACCCAATCCGGAGTCGGGCTCGCGGAAGACCTCGTTCGCCTGATCGGAGACGTCCGGGAGCGGGATGTACTCATATGTCCCTCATATCCGCTCCTGGCCGATGTAGGCCGTGTAATTGAGAAGTCCATCGTAATGCTCGGCGCGCAGAATATGTATTTCGAAAAGGAGGGGGCTTTCACCGGAGAGGTATCCCCGGACATGCTTCTCTCCGTCGGATGCGAAAGCGTCCTGCTCGGCCACAGCGAGAGAAGACATGTTTTCAATGAGGAAGATCTCTCAATCAACAGGAAGGTCAATTTCGCGCTCCAGTCCGGCTTGAAGCCGGTACTCTGCGTCGGCGAGCTGCTCGAAGAGCGTGAGGCCGGCAGAACGGACGAGGTCGTGAAGAACCAGGTTCAGCGCGGCCTGGAAGGCGTGGATGAAAAAGGGATCGAAGATGTCGTTATCGCGTATGAGCCCGTCTGGGCGATCGGGACGGGAAAAACCGCGACACCCGAAGATGCCGACTCCGTACATGGACTGATCAGGGAGGTTATCGGGAGCCTTTACGGCGGGGAACGGGCCGAGAGCATCAGGATTCTCTATGGAGGGTCGGTCAAACCCGAAAATATCGACGGACTCATGGCAAAGCGGAATATCGACGGGGCCCTGGTAGGGGGCGCGTCCCTCAAGGCGGAATCCTTCGCCAGGATTGTAAAGTACGAGGATGCGTGACCGAGTATTCGGATAAAATTATTATCCGCCCTCTGCGATCCAGGCGGGTGATAGTGGTAAGAATTTCTGGTGGACTCGGTGTTTGAGTGTTAGTATCTTCTTGAGACGTCCTCATATTTTTTCTTTTTCCAAGGTGGTACTGAATGCTGATAGTATTGACGGTTCTCTTCTTCCTCATTGCGCTTATACTCATGGGGATCATACTCATACAGCCCGGGAGCAGCGGGGGTCTCGGATTTATCGGAGGCGGAAGCCAGTCGGCCTTCGGAACGCAGACGGGGAACGTCGTTACCAAGCTTACCACGGTATTCGCTGCGCTCTTCATCGTCGTCAGCCTGTTTCTCGGATATCTCAACGCGAGACAGAGCCGGGTCGACGAGGATGAAATTCAAAAGATACAGGAGCGCGTCCAAGAGGTCGGCGAAGAAGAGGAAGAGGCGGAATCGGTCGGAGTCGAATTCGGCGTCGATATCTCGGATACGAACGAATAACCTTCTTCATACCTGCATCTCCCAAAAGGCCGTATGATTGCGGTTTTTTCTCTGAAAACATACAGGCGCTCATTTTATCAAGAAGCGCCGTTCCCACGGATCCCATTGTTTCACGCGGAATAACTGCTTCGTGAATACGGAGCCCACATGAAAGTACTTCATACGGCGGACATGTACCCCAAGTCGGGCGAAGTGCAGGATCGAAGAGAGTCGCTTTAATGAAAGTACTTCATACGGCGGACATGTACCCCAAGTCGGGCGAAGTGCAGGATC
>CAYWUT010000062.1:0-5750 GCA_964460545.1 uncultured Spirochaetota bacterium | reverse complement strand
GACATGTACCCCAAGTCGGGCGAAGTGCAGGATCGAAGAGAGTCGCTTTAATGAAAGTACTTCATACGGCAGACATTCACCTACGTGCGTTCGGCGACGAGCGTTGGAAAGCCCTCTCAACGATTATTGAAACCGCGGCCGGGGAGGGCGTCGAGCTGCTCGTCATCAGCGGCGACCTCTTTGACAGCGCCGCTGCAGCGGACGAGCTGCGGCCCAACCTCCGCGATCTCTTCTCAGACAACGGATTTCCCATCTTCATACTGCCCGGAAACCATGACCGCGACGCTTACGGCGGGGGTGCGTTCTTCGGGAAGGATGTGCGGATAATCAGCAGCGCGGAGGAGGTATACACGCACGGGTCGGTCTCGGTACAGGGTCTTCCCTTCGAAAAGATGAGTGAAGAGGACGTGCTGCTGAAACTCCAGGAAATGGCGGGACTGGAAATACCGGAGAATGGCGGCGGAGCGAGCATACTTCTCTTTCACGGCGAGCTGACGGACACCTATTATTCCAGAAAGGACTTCGGCGGAGAGGGCGACGACCGGTACATGCCCGTAAAACTCGCCTCTTTCTCCGGTCTGGGCTACGATTACATCCTTGCGGGGCACTTCCACACGCGTTTCGATATTCGAACGATCGAGGGTGGGGGGTATTTCGTGTACCCCGGTTCTCCCGCTTCCATCTCCCGTAAGGAAACGGGAAAGAGGATGGTCAACCTCTTTGAAACGAGCGGTCCCCCGGATCCCTATTCGCTCGGAACGCGCTATTTTGAAGATGTCGTCGTCAACCTCGATCCGATGAGCCCTGCCCCACCTCTGGATGAGGTTCGAAACGCCCTTGACCCCGTCAAGCCGCCCGCGGTACCCCTGCTTACAATACGGGGATTCTTCAACGGGGAGAAACACGGAATAACGGAAACGGAGCTCGAGAAAAACCTCGATAAGCTCGGCGTGGACAAGGTCATGGAGTGCCGTGACGTGCGGAACATATTTGAGGATACGCTCTTCAAGAAATTCCTTCAAAAGCTCGAAGATACCGGCTACGACGAGGACATGAAAAAAAGGTTGAGAGAGACGGCCCTTATGGCCGCGGCTCTAGAGATGGGTGGTTGAGCAATTCGATGAGACTGAACGAATTCAATATTGTCCGTTACGGCCCGTTGAGGTATGAGCGGCCGGTCAAGCTCGGTGATTTCAACCTCTTCTGGGGCATGAACGAGGAGGGCAAGACCCTCACGCTGGACGCGCTTCTTCGATTTCTCTTCGAAAAGAAGGTGAAGGGATTTGCAAACATAAACCGTGTCGACGAGTTTCCCGAGGGATATCTCGTCCTGGAGATGGACGGTAATGAAGTCAAGCTTCCCGAGGCCGGCAGCTTGATGAAGATAACGGGTCTCGGACGCGACGAGCTGGCCGATCTTTTCGTCATCAGAAACAGCGATCTTTCGTTCACGAACGAGGGTGAGCTTTACACCACCGTAACGGACCGGCTGACCGGACTTCAGACAGACCGGATAGCCCGGATAAACGAAAAACTGAGGGGGTTCGCTTTTGCCACCCCGGCATGGGCTTTCAGCGATGAGAAACCTCACAAGATGAAGTCCAGGCTCCAAAAGGCCGAAAATCTCCTCCGGGATATTGAGGAGCTGTATACGAGCCTGGAGAATATTAACTATGACGAACTCGTGGAGCGCAAGGTCTCTCTTGTCCGGAACCTCGAAACGGGAGTGAAAAAGACGGAAGAGCTGGAAACGGCGCGGCTGCGGGAGCGGTACGAGCGGGGCAGGGAGGCGTTCGGCAGGTACCGGGAGGCGCGTGACTGCCTTTCGGACCTCGAACGTTACAGCGAGGAGGAAGAAAGGACGTGGCACCGGCTGGAGGTTGAGAGAGGGAGTAAGATTTCGGAACGGGACGAATTGCTAGAGAAGATTCGGGAAAAAGAGGGCCGGCTGGCGGAGAAGCGGCGGGCCGCGGAAGAGTCGGGCATGCGGTTCGGGATCATGGAGGAAACGAAGAAAAGAGCGGACGAAGAGATAACGCCGCGCATGAGGGAGTGTGAGAATAGAGCGGCCTTACTTGCGGGAGGGCGTGCTCTGGCCGGGCTTTACAGCCTTTTTATCGTCGTTTCCGCGGTACTGTGCGCCGCCGGTACAGCGGGGTTCGCTCTCAGGCCGGCTGCCTGGTTCGCCGTTCTCTTTTTACTTGCCGGGATTTCAACCCTCGTGTTCGCGTTTCTCAGGCTTCGGCTCGGAGCGGGTGAATCCAGGCTTGCACGGGAGATCGAAGCGCTCTCGTTTTTATTACAGAAGCACGGCATGCAGGGGAAAACCATCGGAGAGATCGAACATGCAGTACAAACATTCTATAAGAACTACCGTATTGCGGAAACTGAGAAACAGAAGCTTGATAGTGAGTTTCGGTTCGCGGGCGAGAGCCTCGAAAACGACAGGAAGCGTGCAAACAGAGAGCTTCAATCCGGGATCGAAGAAATCGATGATAAGATCAACGGGATAAAACGCAAGTCCGGGGCCGCCGACAGTGAGGAATACGCACGCATGCTCAGGCGGAGAGAAGAACTCGACAACGAACGCCAGGTGAACGCGGCCCGATTGAACGAACTGTTCTCCCTGAAGGGCGGCACGGAAGACCAAACACGGTGGGAAGTGGAGATCGCGTCGCTGCGGACATTCGAAAACCGGTCCCCGAACTGCATATTCGATGAAAAGGAGCTCAATACCGCGAGGCGGGAGAACGGGGAGATCGAGCGGGAGATCGGGGAGCTGAACGGCCTCATCCGGGAATGGGGGAATAGACTTTCCCGCGTCGCCGCCCAAGCGAACGAGATAGTGCCGGATGATGAAGAAAAATATTTATGCGGAACTACTGCCGAACTGAAGGCCGTTGAGGAAGGGATGAGGGCGTTCATCGAAGGGGCGGAGGAGAAAATGAGCGTGGCACGGACCGTGTCCGGAATTTTTGAAGAACTGGGAAATGAGGAGCGAAGAAAAATGTCCCTGCTCTTCGAAGGCGAAAAGGTCTCAGGCCCCTTTCAAAAGATTACGGGCGGCCGTTATACAAGTGTCGGGCTCGACGATGATGGAAATGTTCAGGTAATGGGCAGGGACGGCGCGCGTCTCGGAGCGTGGCAGATCTCGGCCGGCACCTTCGATCAGCTCTATCTTTCCATAAGAATCGCACTGGGAAGCGAACTGGCGGGGGACGAAAAAACATTCTTCATTCTGGATGACCCGCTTGTCAAGGCGGATCCGGAGCGGATGCGGCGCGAGTTCGATATGCTCGTCGACGTCGCCCGGAGCGGGCGGCAGATCCTCTACTTCAGCGCAAAGGGAGAGATCAGGAAAACCGCTGAAAAGTACGCGGACTTCATCACCTTCATACCGCTCCCCGGTTTGGGAGTGGTGTAAGACCGAATCCCGTGTTGTGGATTTGATAAAGGCTCGGGCTGTTTAAGTCCGGTTACGATGCGGGATCGATTGAAGCATGTATACCCGCCGACAGACTCAATCCATGGTGATAATGACCTTGACCGCCTCGCCGGGCACGGCTTGGGTCGCGAAGCCCTCCGCGGCTTTCTCGAGCGGCATCGTGTGGGTGATGAGAAGGCTCCTGTCCACCTTCCCTGAAACCATGAGGTCGAGTGCCTCTTCCGTTTCCTGCGGGTAGTATCCCATGGATCCCCAGACCTGCATATACTTGAACATTATCATGTTCGGATCGAGCTCGTAGGTTCCCTCGAAAACCGAACCTATGACGACCGTGCCGTACTCCGGTTTCGCGAGCTCGAAGCACTGTCCCAGGGTGAGCGGGAGCCCGGCGTACTCGACCGTTATATCGCAGCCCCCGGCGGTCTTCTCCTGGTATCTGACTTCATATTCACCCGTTATATCCTTTATTTTACGAACGGGGTCCTCCTCACGTGCATTTATGGCGATGTCCACACCGATGCGGCGTGCGACGTCGAGCCTCTTCTCCGCCACATCCACGATAATCGTTCGAGCGTCGTTGTATGCTTTAACGAGCTGAAGGTAGCCCAACCCCATGACCCCGGATCCGAAGATGGCGACGGTATCTCCGTCTTTCGGCTCGTGGAGGTGATAGGAGTGGGTGGGGTTGCAGAAAGGCTCGAGTGTGGCCGCAGTAATGAAGTCCATTTTTTCCGGCAGCTTGTAGAGGTTTTTCAGTTTTTCTCCGCTGATCTCCGAATACTCGGCCATTCCACCCTTGTTGTGCACGCTTGCGACCCTGTCGCCGACCTTGAAGTCTTTTACGTCACCGCCCACCTCGACGATCTCGCCGACGAACTCGTGACCGATGATCCTGTAATCGTCGATGATCCTGGTGGACGCTTCAACGAGCATATCCGCCTTGTAAACATGGAGGTCCGAGCCGCAGATTCCGCACGCCTTGATTTTAATAAGGACCCCGTCTTTTTTTACCTCCGGTTCGCGGACATCGACGATCCTGATATCCCTTTTTCCCCTGTAAGCGGCGGCTTTCATAAGTTTTTCCCTCATGTAGTAATTTTACTCTCAAATGGAGAGCGATGGTCAATCCATTAAAGCCCGTGCCGCGTGGCTGTCAAGCCGATTCCGCGGCTTTTTTAAGCTCTTCCATGTTCCGGGTTATGTCTCCGGTAAAGGCGCTCGAGCCGGCTATGAGGTAATTTCCCCCGGCCCGCACGATTTCCGGTATGGTCTCTTTATTTACATGACCGTCGACCCCGATATCGAAGTGCAGTCCCAGTTTTTCCCTCATCTCCACGGCTTTCTTCAGCTTGGGAAGGGCCGCGGGGGAGAAGGGCTGACCGCCGAATCCGGGATATGCGGCCAGGACGATGAGCAGGTCGATCTTCTCGAGTATCTCGGGATTGGCCTCTATCTTTTCGAATCCCCGGTCCGGATTCACCCCGATGCCCGCGCGTTTTCCCTTTTCGACTATGTGGTAGACGGAGTGCGGCAGATGCGGGCAGGTGTCTTCCTGCACCACGATCATGTCGCTGCCCGCGTCCGCGAAGTCGTCGATAAAGACATCCGGGTTGTCAATCTCAAGATGGGCCACGAGCGGTATGGAAACCCGTTTCTTGAGAGCGGAGACGACGCCGATACCGAAGGAAAAATTATGGCAGTAGTGTCCGTCCATGATATCGATGTGTATATCCGCCGCACCGGCCTTCTCCGCTTTCAGCGTCTCCGACGCAAGGTTCCCGAAATCCGCCGAGAGGATCGACGGGCTCAATTTAATCGCAGGATTCATGAAAACACCTCGTCTTTACAGGCTGTTTTTATTTCAATGCAATATAACGATAAGAACCCGCGCATGGACACAAATTTTTACAGAAAGGGCGATTGTTGAAAATCAATACTATTATTAATTGAAAACGAGGGAAACAAGACTTAGTCATTGACTTTTGACTTTTTAACTGCTAATATCATGACACATAATCTTTTATACACAAGAGGAGGCGTGTATGAAGAAGTTAGCGCTGTTGGTTTTAATCGTTCTGATCGTTCCATTCGTGGCCCTTGCCGGAGGAGAGAAGGAAAAGGCCGGTGAGGATCAGTTCGAGATCGTCATGGTTGTAAAACTGGAAGGTGTTCAGTGGTTCACGAACATGCGGCTGGGCATCGAGGAGTTCAATGACAAGTATGAGGAAGTCAACGCCTATCAGATCGGCGCCGATACCGCCGATCCCGCGGCACAGGTCGCCCTGGTTGAAGACCTCATTGCCAA
>CAYWUT010000061.1:0-19076 GCA_964460545.1 uncultured Spirochaetota bacterium | reverse complement strand
TTTTATTTGATACGATGTGTCGACAAAGGCCCCTTACCGGGCTGTATCCGGATATTTTTCTTCACGACTGCGGCGCAGGGGTATCCAATGCTATCATTTACTCAATCGGAAAAGCTCTTTGCGGAGGCCGAAACCATTATTTCCGGCGGCGTTACGTCCGCGCGTCATCCCAGAAAGTTCTATCCCGGTGAATATCCCGTTTTCATGAACCGGGGAAAGGGAACGCACGTATGGGACGTTGACGGTAACGAGTATATCGACTGGATCCTCTCCTTCGGACCCATGATACTCGGGCACGCCCACCCGCGCGTCGAGCGTGCGGTGCGCAGTGTTCTGCGGGATGGGTTCTGCTTCACCATGGTCCATCCGGTACAGAACGAGCTCGCCCGGGAGCTCATACGTATCATACCGTGCGCGGAGATGGTTAAGTTCCTCGTGGGCGGATCGGACGTCACGAGTGCAGCTATCCGCATAGCCCGCATCTACACCGGACGTGATAAAGTCGTCAGGTGGGGCTATCACGGGTGGCACGACTGGTGCTACGGCGGCGCAGGCACCGACCGGGCCGCTTACGGCGTTCCCAGGGGCGTAACGGACGACATACTGACCTTCAGGTACAACGACCTCGACTCGCTCGAAACCATGTTTAAAAAGAACCCCGACCGTATCGCGTGCGTTATCATGCAGCCCTACGAGGCGTCAAAGGAATGGCCCGCGGACGGTTTTCTCGAGGGTGTTAAACGAATGACCCATGAACACGGGGCGGTGCTCATCTTCGACGAGATCAGGACAGGATTCCGTATGGCGCTCGGGGGCGCCCAGGAATATTTCAAGGTAACTCCGGACCTGTGCGCCGTGAGCAAGGCCATTGCGAACGGCTATCCCATCTCGGCGGTGGCGGGAAAGAAGGAAATCATGAAGGAGGCCTCCAAAACGCGGCTCTCGTCCACTTTCCTCGTCAACGCCTTTCCCATGGCTGCCGCTCTAGAGACCATACACGAGATCGAGGAAAAGAACGGAATCGAGTATATGTGGAAAATGGGACGCAGGCTCATGGAGGGCCTCGGGGAAATCTGCGGGGAAATGGACGTGGACGCGAAGGTGATCGGGGCCCCTCCCCTCCCCATGCTCGTATTTAGCGATAAGGACGAGGAGAAACGGGAAAAGCTGAAGAAGGCCTTCTTCACCGGGGCCGTGCAGCGGGGTGTGCTCTTTCACCCGAACCACTGCTGGTTCCTCTCGCTCGCCCACCGTGAAAGCGATATCGAAAAAACGCTCGACGTTTCCCGTGAATGCATGAAAGAGGCGAAGGGTTCCATCTGATCGCTTTCCTTCCGGAAGCGACCGGCTTTATATTCATGGTACGTTAAATATTACGGTACGGGTTTTTCAGGAATGAGACCGGGCGGATAAGGGCCATGGCGCTGAGCGACAGACAGAAGAGGATCGTGAAGCTCCTGCAGGAGGAGAGGAAGGCTTCGGTTTCGGACCTCGCGGAACGTTTCAAGGTATCGGAAGCGAGCATCAGGCTGGACCTCACCGTCCTGGAGAACCTCGACCATGTCAGGCGGCATCACGGCGGAGCGCGCGCGATCAAGCCGTCCGCCTATGAATCGCGCATCGGCGTGAATCAGCAGCTCAAGAAACGGATAGCACGAAAGGCGCTGGAATACGTGCAGGCGGGCGACACCATCTTTCTCGACTCCGGTACGACCGTGCTTACCTTCGCCCAGTCCCTTATCGAGATAGAGGGGCTCACCATCATCACCAACTCGATACCCATCGCCTCCCTCATAGGACGGGAGCACGAGAGCACGGTAATACTCGCCGGCGGTACCTTCAATTACCCGGAACAGTGCTGCGAGGGCTCCATGACCGAAAAGTTCCTGGACAATTTCTACGCGGCCAAGGCCTTTATCGGTGCCGATGCGGTTGACCTGGACAGGGGGCTCTTTTCCAACGGCGTGAGCATGTTCGGTTACGTGCAGAAGATCATCGCCCACTCCAAGCAGACCATACTCCTCGCGGATTCCACCAAGTTCAACAAAGTGGGCGCCATCAAGATAGGAGACCCGGACTGCATCGACCTCATCATTACGGACGGGGGCCTGTCAGCCCCGACCCGGGAGAAAATCGGGTCGCTGGGAATCCGGGTCGAGGTGACCTGACGCCGGGCCGCGGTCCGATTCATATCCGGCCTGTGTTCTCTCACCCATGAAACACGACCGGACCTCTCAATTTATCCCCTTAAAATCACTATCGATCCATACCGCCGTCTATGACATCCGGCGAAATTTCTCATATTCACAATACCGGATTATGCACCTCACTCCTCCTCCACTGTCAGAATGAATGTGCCTCCGTTTCCGGTTACGTCGTCAACGCGGACCGCGAGCATGCCCGACTCGGCCGTGACCGAGCAGGTCTCGGGGTCGTTCTCCGTCTCCGCCTTGCCGATGCGGTCCGAGAAATCCATGTCGCTGTACACGAATACGTCGAGGTCGTTCGTCATATCGGAGAGCGTGACCGCATAATCGGTTCCCTCATCGGCGTCGAATACGTAATAGCTCGAGGTATGGTTCACCCTGCACTTGTTCGACTTTCCGGTTATGAGGAAAACCGGGACCTCCTCCCCTTCCGCATACACCACTTCGAGATTGATGAAATCGTAATCACCGGGCACGCTGATGTAGAGGCCGTCCCCCGTGGCGGTGACCGGACTCGAGGCCTCGGTTATAAACTGGTCCGTGTATATACCGGCCAGCTCCGGTTCCACACTATATACATTTACCGTATATACAACCCCGGGCGTGACCTCGGCCCGGTAGTAGCTCGTGCCGTCGGTTCCCACCTGTCCCCCGTACAGGTAGCCCGTGGGGATATCAGCCGGTTCCTCCTCGGTCCCCTCGTTATGAAGCATTGCCATGCTCACAGGCGACGACGTTGCAACCACTGTGAATGAGGCGCCCGGGCCGTTGAGCTTGTAACCCGTGTCGGACCCGTCGATCACGAAGTAGAGGATGTCGCCGTTCGCTCCGCACATCTCTTCCGCTGTTCTGCCGTAGGTATCGACAAGATCGGTGTTTTCGGTTTGAAAACTGTCGTCCTCATCGTAGCAGATGATGTCCACGTCGTCCGTCATGTCCTTGAGCTCGACGCTGAGCGAGTCGCTCGTCCTCTCCGTATAATAATAGCTCCTGCCCGTGCCGATCGTTTTTTCATAATCGGCGCCTCCAAACCCGGCTTCGAGGAATATCGGAGCACCCGGGATCCCCTCGGTGTTCGCGTATATATTACCCTCCTCGTCCGCCAGCTCCACGGATGTTCCCTGCTCCATCTCGGCCAGGTCGTTCGCCGTGAACACGAGCAGGTACTCCGCCCCGTCCGGAATGGCGGTGTCGGGCTCGAGGAAGTAGAGAATGTCCTCGCCCGTCTTTTCGATCTCCGCTATGGGATCCTCCCCCGTAAGCTTTTTCGCATCTTCGTCGCCCCAGTACAGGAGGTATTCCGTCATGTCCGATTCATCCTCCGCCTTTTGTATCTCCACGTAACCCGCGATCTCCAGGTGCCCCATATCCAGGTCGGTGAAGTCTATTCCACCCGCCCGGCCCAGCGGAGCGCCCGTGAGCGTGGATCCCGATACCGGGGTGTACGCACCGATGTTTCCCGCGTCGTCGCGCACGAACACGTTGAACCAGTAGGCCGTTCCGCGCGTGAGTCCGCTCACCTCGCGCGAGGAGACGCCGGCCGTCCAGTCCCCGGACTGCGTCCCGCTGTTCACCGCATCCTCCACCGAGGTGATACCGCTGCTCTCCGCAAAATACACGATGTACTCGAGGCTCCCCTGCATGCTCACGTCGTCCGTCGCCTCGGTCCAGGAGATCGAGACGATCGTCTGGCCCTCTGAAACCACCGTGATGGTTCCCCCGCCTCCGGGAACGGGCCTCGTCGTATCCGGGGTCTCCCCGCCGTCATCTCCAGTATCGCCACCGCCATCACCGCCACCGCATGAAGCCACCATGAATACGAGCGCTACGAAAGCCAATGCAGCCAGTAATTTACTGAACAGGATCCTTCCGTTTTTCATCACACACCTCCATCAGTAAAGATATTCTCTACGGCTTCTCTATCCCGTTGGATTCCCTGACCCTGATTCATGGATGCATATTATCATGGGATAAGTTGAGGATTATTAAATTTTTACCTCTCCCCTATAAACCGCCATTATATCACCAAAAGGGTAAATATCAAGTGTGGTATTAATACGAACGGGTATGTGTTAATGGGTGGAAATAGCAATCAGTGTTTTTCTAGAAACCCGGAATACCGCCTGTACAGCCTTGCGTACACTTCCCTGTTGTCCGCGTCAGGCTCCACCGTTCTTTTTCCCCTGAGAAAACACGCGCACGCCTCCTTGTAGGATTCGAAGAGACCCGTGCCCTTTCCGGCGATCATGGCCGCGCCCGCGCACGCCGATTCGCTCTGCTCGGGCACGGAAACGGGCAGACCCGTTATGTCAGCCACGATATGCGGCCACACCGGGCTTCTTGCGCCGCCGCCGATCATGACGAGGCTTTTTATGTCAAGACCGAGGTCCCTGAAGGCGTCGAGCCGCTCCCTGTTCGCGAACGCGACGCCTTCCATGACCGATCGAACGAAGTGGTCCGGTGTGTGCGCCGTATCGAACCCTAGAAAAGACGCCTTTCCAGATCTTGTAACCCCCTTCGGTATGAAGAGCATGCCGCCGCTCCCGGGCTCGACCCCGGCGGCCCGCCCGCTCAGGACCTCGTATTCCTCGCCCGGCAGAAACCCGTCCCTGAACCAGGTGAGCGCGTTTCCCCCGGACTGTACCGAGGTCATGAGCCCGTACAGTTTCTCCGGAACGTGCAGGCCCGGGTATATGAGCATACGGTCATCCGCCACGATCCGCTCGGACGCAAGCACCAGGACCCAGGCGGTCCCGCATGAAAGCACGCACTGCCCGGGCCTTATCGCTCCGGCACCGAGGGCGGCGCAGTACTGGTCGTGTGCTCCTGAAACCACCTGCACGTTCTCAGGCAGGCCGAGGTCTTCTGCCGCCTCCGGCGTGAGCTGGGCCAGGAGCGTCCCGGTCTCAACAACCGGAGGGACGTTCCGCTCCCCTATTCCGGCGATCTCCATCAGTTTGTCGGACCAGCCTCGCCTACCGATGTCGAGGAACTCGAGGAGCGCGAGGTTCGAGCAGTCGATGACGAACCTGCCCGTCAGCCTCCGGTTGATGTAGTCCACGGTTGACGCAAAATATGAGGCTTTTTTAAAAAGATCGGGCCTGCGCTCCCTGAACCAACAGACCGTTGGGAAACCGAGCTGCCCGAGCAGGGGCCAGCCGCACAGCCCGTACAGCTCCTCCGCCGAAATCGTGCGGGAGAGCTCCTCCTCTATCTCCCCTGCCCTCCGGTCGAGCCAGCTCACGGCAGGATGAAGCGGCTCGAACGCATCGTCAAGGAGGACCAGAGCCCCTCCCTGTGTCGACAGGCTCAGTCCCGTCACGGTTTGGGCGGCCCCGCTTCGCGACAGCACCGCGCGCACCGTTTCGCACAGCGCGCCCCACCAGTCGGCCGGGTCCTGCTCGACCCACCCGTTCATGGGGTAGGAAAGCCCGTACTCGCGCGATTCCAGATCGCACAGATCGCCTTGCTCGTTGAACAGCGCGCATTTCGTCCCCGTGGTCCCCACGTCGATGCCGAGAATGTGCCTCATCATCTTCCTCCGTCACCCGGTCTCCTGTCCGGCGTTTTCCTGCCCCCACCTTTTCTTACTAATTTGTCAGATCGATATCATGATACGCCCAGCACCCGCTGTGCGTTCCCGTGAAAGACCGCGTTCAGATCGTCCCCGCCCAGCCCGGCGCGTTCGGCCCCGTCCAGGATCGCCCTCACCTGCTCGTAGGTGACGATCGTGTACGCCGCCTCCTCTTCAGCGGGCCGCCTGTTTTTATTCCAGGAAAAATTCTCTCGCGCCAGGTTTATGTACGTCCGGTCCGCCCACTCCCGTTTCCCGTGCCAGAAGGTGATGGGCATGTCCGTGCCGAAGAGGATGCTGCTCGCTGGAAGCTCGTTAAAAGCCACGTCGTACACCTTGGGATTGATCACGGCCGCGGTGTCGAAGAAAAATCCCTTCCCTCCTCCGAGCTTTTTCAGCCCCTCCTCGAGGAACCAGGGACAGAAGGACCGGCCGAAATGCGCGATGATGATGGTGACATCCGGGTAGGCCTGCCTGATGTCGAGCAACTCCCGCACGTTGTCCCGGTCCGGAAGTCTCCCCTTCCTCGGGAGGTGGAGCATCACCGCCTTCTTGTGCTTCTGTAAAAGCTTCCACTGCTCCCGCGGTAGAAAATCTAATATGCTGATGTCCGCTCCCTTGACGCCGGAGAACATGTCCGGGTAGGGCTTGAATCCGACGAAGTCGTTTTTCACGAGCCCTGCCTCTATCATCTCGAGGTCCCAGTCCGGTTTCACGCACATGAACGCCCTGATCCTGTTCTCTTTCTGCATCAAGGCGAGGTAATCGTTGTTGGCTCTTATATCCGCCTCCCGTATGGGCCAGGCGAAACCGGCGATAAAGTACTCCGAGTCCGGGAAAAGCTCGCCCGCGACCCGGTATGCGTCCTCGACCGGGAGTACGTGCCCGCACTCCATGGCCCAGTCCGACCTGAGCCGCTCCGGGGGCACGTCTTTCACGTGCTCCGGAAGGTTGAGGTGCACATGCGCGTCGTATATTTTACGAGGTATCCTCGGTTCTATATGCTCGGTGTAGAAGGACCTGTCGACAGCGGTATACTCGTAATAGGGCTCCATGCGTCATTCTCCTTGGTATCGCTCTTTAATTTAATAATGCGACCGGTTTCCGGGTTAATTCCCGGAGCGCCGGCCGGCGGCAAGAAAAATATCGGGTCATAGGCGCGGAATAGTCAAATCCATTTCAGTTTTTTTTGTTTATTGAGTGGGGCATCCGCGGCCGATAGGAAACATAACGGTTGAATTTTACCGTCATGTATAGTATTTTCAATCCGCGCCCGGGTGGCGGAATTGGTAGACGCGCTAGATTCAGGATCTAGTGGCCTCTGTGGCTGTGGGAGTTCAAATCTCCCTCCGGGCAGATTCCTACGTTTTATCACGATTTCCCAATCGATGGCCCATTCTATCGAATATATCTAAAAACCTGTCATGCCCCGATCCTCTCAATTGAGAGGATAGCCCTCCAGGCGAGCTTGCCCTCTGACTTGATCAGGGGGCTGAAGGATTTATTTTTTTGGGGTATCCATCTCTCTTTTTATGGATCATCCGTGCGCGGATGAGGTTCCGGGCGAACTCGAACAGGGCCGCGGGCCGTACGAAGGATCGGCGGTAATCGCATTTATAGAAAGCCGTGGGCACCTCGCCGATTTCAAGGCCCAGCCGCTTCGCCTTGATGACCATCTCCGCGTCGAGAAACCAGTCGTCCGATTCGAGATTCATTTTTCGATAGGCGTCCCTGCTTATGATCTTGGGCTTTGAATTGACGTCCCGAACCCTTATGCCGGGGAAAAACAGTTTGAAAATACAATTATATGAAATGGATACGATCCTTCGCAAGATTCCGTCCTCACGGGACTTCCGATAAGTCTTCGCGAAGTGGAGATCATCCTGATCTAACTTTTCGTACACCCGCACGATATCCCCGGGCGGCATCTGCTCGTCCCCGTCGATGAGGCAGAGATATTTCCCGCGTGCCTCCCGCATGCCGGTACGCGCGTCCCACCCCATCATGCCCTCTTTCTTCAGCACCACGGATCTTATGTTTTCATGCTGCGATACTATGTCCCGCACAACCCGGGGCGTCTCGTCTTCCGTAATCCCGGAGTAATTTCCCACGAGGACCATCTCCCAGGTAAAATTCGCATTCTCGAGCACACGCCGGGCATTCCGGACAAAACGGTACACGCGCTCCCCGGCCCGGTAGCAGAGCACGACTATTGAAAGCTCAACCTCTCCGGTTTCATCGATCCGCACGCGGCTCTCCTCAGTATCCCGAAAAACGCACAGGCTTACCGCCGAATACCTGCTATTAACAAAGAAATGATTTGATTATGCCTACACTGCATGATATAAGAAACTATTGGTTCATGCCAGAAGTGTTTAAAAGGAGGTCCACTAATGAAAAAGAAGAACCGTATTCTTTTTTCCGCACTAAGTATATTCGCTCTCATAACCCTTATCCTCATCCCGCTCGGATGCGGGGGCGGCGGAGACGGGGGTGGAGACGGGGACGGTGATAGTACCACGGTCGACACCACCCCGCCCACCGTGGTATCGGTTTCCCCGTCCGCGGACGGATCGGATATCGCGACCAACACGAACATATCGGTCACCTTCAGCGAGGCCATGGACCCGTCCACCATAAACGAAAACACCATCACCATGAGCTCCTCGGCAGGGACCCTGTCGGCGGACGGCCCCTCCTCCCGCAACGTCGCGGGCACGGTGAGCTACGCGAACATGATCGCGACATTCACGCCCTCGGCGGGCCTGGCGTTCGCCACGACCTTCACCGTGACCGTGACCACGGGCGTCACGGACCTGGCGGGCAACGCGCTCACCGCCGCGTACGTGTTCATGTTCAGCACGGGGCTGGAGCCCGACCTCACGGCACCGACGGTGACGGGTACGACGCCGGACGACGGGGGCAGCGAGATAGAACTCGACACCGTGGTGAGCGCCACGTTCAGCGAGCCGGTGGACCCGGCGACCCTGACCGTGGACACCATCGAGGTGAGGCTGCGCGGATACAATGTCATGGACTTTATTCCCGGCCTTTTCGACGAGTTCGAGCTGGACTCGGCCGGAACCACCCTGAGCTTTCAGCCTCCCGACGGGCTCGCGCGGAGCGCGGAGTACGAGGTGGTGCTCGGGACGGGGATAACGGATATGGCCGGGAACGGGCTCGCATCCGAATTTTCGTGGGCGTTCACGACGCGACCCGGCGCATGGGGAGACCCGGAGGTCCTGTACACGGGGAGCAGCGACTACCCCCGGTACCCGCAGGTCGGGTTCGACGGCCCGGGCACTGCACACCTCCTGTGGTCGGGTGATGGAGAAGGCGGTGGTTACGCCTATAACACCTTTTCTAGGCGGTACCGGTCCTCAGGCAATCCGGTGTGGGGTTCGCGACAGACGCGGAACGAATCAGTCAGTGACGGCCCCTATCATGCACGGCCCTGGATCGCCTCCAACCGGGTCGGGACAACGGCCGCGATTTGGAACCGCAATACGTATACGGAAACCCACGAGCTCTTCGGCGACCTGTTCACGGACGGAGCGTGGGAGGGCAACGAGCAGATCTCCGATTATAACGAGACTGATTACCCCGATAGCCAGTCCATAGCGATCGATATGTTCGGCAACGCGTTTGCCGTGTGGTATAGCTATATATCACCTTCTACGGATTCGTATGATGAGGGCTACTACGTATTCGCGCGGCGCCACGACACCGAGAACGGATCGGTGCTCGAAGATACGGAAGCAGTGGCTTCCATGAACCCCGGTGACGGGTGGCTGGCATTGACCAGTACGGCGTGCGACGCGGGCGGGAACGCGGTCGTGGCCTGGTTTCAAGAAACCGGAGACGGATATATAGCTACCCGGCGCTATGCCTACGGAGACGGGTGGAGCAGCACGCAGAAAAGAGTGTCCTCCCCGGACTGTACAGATGTGTGGAATCCCGGTGTAGGCATGGATGCACGGGGCAACGCGATCGTTGTGTGGTCCGGTCTAATCGATGAAAACTCCAGGATATGCGCGAACCGGTTCGACGTCGATGACGGCTGGGGAAGCTGGGATTCCACGTCCCAGGCAATCATCTCGGACGATACGGAAAGCCCGGAAGATGTAGATCCCCCCAGCATAGCGGTCGATCTTGCGAGCGGGGACGCGGTTGTGGTATGGCGGGAATATCGAGCCAGCCCTGTCCTTGCCGCGAACCTGTACAGGGCGGGGTCCGATGAGTGGAAAACGCCGATCGTGATTGCTGACAACACGGATATCGATCCCCAGGTGGCGTGCGATTTCGCGGGCAATTTCTTCATCCTCTGGCAGGATGATACGAGCATGTACACGCGGACCTACCGGCTCGGTGATGCCTGGAACGCGTCGTCCTTCTCCGATCCGCTGGAGGTGGGAACCAGAGGTGAAACGGAAAGAGTGCACCTGGGTGCGGGTCCCAACGGCAGGGTTATCGCCGCCTGGGAAGATATCTGGGACATAGAAGCGGTCGTTTTCGAGTAAGCGGCGCGAAAATAAAATAACGGGAGTCCGTAACGGTCGATATAAAACAGCCGGAACAGCATCTCCGGTCAAACCTGATAATATACCTCCTGCCCGCGCTCGTCGCGGCCGTTCTGCTGAGCCTCCTCCTCTTTTCTCACGGGGGGCTCCAGCAGGACGGCTACTACCACGTGCGGCTCGCCCGCATGATCGCCGAGCGCGGGATATTCAGGACCTTCCCCTGGGCGAAGCACACGATCTTCAATGAGCGGTTCTACGACATACATTTCCTCTACCACGTGCTCCTCATCCCCTTTACGGTCGGGAACCCCGTTATCGGGGGGAAGATCGCCTCCGTGCTCCTGGGAGCACTCGCGGTGGGGCTCCTCGCCCGGTTCATGTCCCGAAACGGCATCAGGTACGGATTCTTCTGGTCGCTCTTCCTCCTCTTCGGGTCGAGCGCCTTTCTCGGGCGCATGGTCATGGTGCGGCCCATATCCCTCTCCGTCATCTTCTTCATACTCGCCCTGCACGTTCTCTTCAGGGGCGACTACCGGTGGATGGCCCTGCTCGCGTATCTCTTCGTGCTCGCGTACAACGGTTTTCCCATGCTCGTCGTCATCGTCGTGACCTACACTGTGTGCCGCCTCGTGTACGACCGGAAGCTCGAGTACCGTCCCCTGCTCTACTGCCTCGCGGGCTTGGCCGCCGGAATGGTCTTAAACCCCTATTTCCCGAACAATTTCAGGATTTTATTCGTCCAGTTCGTGCGGGGCCCCCTGACACGGTCGCTGCTCGAGTCCAACCTCGAGTGGCTCCCGGTCAGCACCTGGAGCATACTGCTGGGCTCCGCGGGTGTGGTAATCGCCCTGTTCGCCGTGTTTTACCTGGTGCTGCGAAAAAAGGCCCCCTGCTCCTTCAACACGGTATACCTCTTTGTGCAGGCCGTCGTGTTTCTCTTACTCTACGCCAAATACGCGCGCGGGATCGATCAGTTCGTTCCCTTCGCCGTTCTCTTCTGCGCATTCGCCGTATCCGAGATAAAGATACGGAGGGAGAAACTCGCCCTGATCGTGATGACGGCCTTCCTCATTATTAATATGGGGGTAAACCTCTTTATTGCGGGCAAGGTGCTCTCGGGCTCGGACAGGATAGACAACGCGGGAAGCGCGGCCTGGCTCAGGGACAACACCCCGCAGGGAAGCGAGGTCTTCATAGCCAATTACGGCGCCTTTACCCAGCTCTTCTACTACAATCAAAACAACTACTACACCCTGGGTCTCGATCCGCTCTACATGCGCGAGCACGACCCGAGGCTGTATGACCTGTACCAGGACGCGATCTGGCTCCGAAGGGACCCCTACCCAGTGATCGCCCGCGAATTCGGGGCTTCCTGGGTGCACGTGGAGAACATATCCAGGAGCAGGGAGTTCTACGGGTATCTCGAATCATCCCCCCACCTCTACCGCAGGGTGTTCCAGGACGACTTCTCAGCGATCTACGAGGTCCGAAGGTAAGTTGGGGACAGTCACTTTGGGGACACCTTTAATCCACTATCTCCCGTAATTTAAATAATCTATAATATGATTATTTAATTGATTTTATCTTCTCTCCATGCTATTAGTGGTCATATATGCCTACCCTGATTGTTTAAAAGGAGGTTCACCCATGCATACAAAGAAAAACCGCATTATTTTCGCGACACTCAGCATATTCGCGCTTTCAACCATTTTATTAATCCCGTTCGGGTGCGGTGGAGGCGGTGATGGAGACGGAACGCCGGCCGACACGACCGCGCCAACCGTGGTATCGGTCTCCCCGTCCTCTGACGGCACGGATATCGCAACCAACACGAGCATCTCAGTTACCTTCAGCGAGGACATGGACCCGTCCACCGTCAACGAAGGCACCATCACCGTAAGCTCCTCGTCAGGTACTCTATCGGCTTCGGATGACGGACCCTCCTCGCGCAACGTTACGGGCACGGTGAGCTACGCAAACATGATCGCGACCTTCACACCCGCGGCTGACCTGGCATTCGCCACGACCTTTACCGTGACCGTGACCACGGGCGTCACGGACCTCGCCGGGAACGCGCTGGCGGCGGCCTACGTGTTCATGTTCAGCACGGGACTGGAGCCGGATACCACGCCTCCCACGGTAACCGGAACCACGCCCGACGACGGGGACGAAGACCTTGATCTCGACACCGTGGTGAGCGCAACGTTCAGCGAACCGGTCGATCCCTCCACCCTGACATCGGACAACATCGAGGTCCGGGTGCGCGGGTATGACCTTACAGAGCTTTTCTATGACACCATGGGCGCCTTCGTTCTGGACACAGCCGGAACCACCATAAGCTTCGAGCCGTCCGACGGGCTCCCGCGGAACGCCGAGTACGAGGTGGTACTCGGGACGGGTATAACGGACATGGCCGGTAATCCCCTGGCCTCGGAGTTTTCGTGGTCGTTTTCAACGCGCCCGGGCGCGTGGGGTGACCCGGTTCAACTATACGAAGCGGATGACGACGATCCCGAGCACCCGCAAGTGGGGTTCGACGGCAGCGGAAGGGCCCACGTGCTCTGGTCGGGCGGTGGAGAAGATATTGGCGGCGATTACGCCTACTACGCCTACTCCCGGCGATACAACGCCTCCAAGGAGACCGTGTGGGGTTCCAAAAAGACGCGTACTTCCGTGGTCGGGAGTTGGGGATCTCATACCAACCCGATAGTCGCATCCAACCGGGTGGGGACCACGGTCGGTGTATGGAGAATCACCGATGAAGACGTATACGAGCTCTTCGGATCTGTATTCGACGGTTCCTGGGGCGATGAAACCCAGCTTTCGGTATATGAGGAAACCGACAGCCCCTATGAAGTATCGGTCACGGTCGACGTGCTCGGGAATGCCCTCGCTGGATGGTACAGCTACTATGATCCCGACGACGAGGGCCCGCTCGAATCCGATGCGCAGACCGTAGTCAACTGGTACAGCGCGGACAACCGGGCCGGGACATGGGGCGGGGCGGAGAATATCTCGATAGACGAAGGTCCCGGGGGCGCACCGCCAGCACTTGCCTTCGATCCGGACGGCAACGCGGTCGCTGTCTTTGAAAATTACACCGACTACAAAATGAGGGCGCGTCTAGCCGAAAGCGGCGGAGGGTGGAGCAGCACCATCATGATCATCTCGTCGGACGATCTCATGTACGCGGAATACCCGGATATCGGCGCGGACGGAAACGGCAACGCGGTCGCCGTGTATCAGGGTCATGACGGTGAAAATTACATGATATGCGCCAATCGTTACGAGGAGGGGACCGGGGACAACTGGGACGACTCGACCGAGGTGGTGATTTCGAACACGGACCCCTATCCCAACTACTGTTCTGAACCCGACATAGCCGTTGATTTTACGAGCGGGGACGCTGTCGCGGTATGGAAAGAAGATTGGGAAACCAGCGATTTCGTTGTCGCAAACCTGTACGACGCCGAATCGGATACGTGGAAGACGCCGCGTGATATCGCAACCGACACGGGTGTATATCCAAAGGTAGCCTGCGATTTCGCGGGTAATTTCTTCATATACTGGTATTATGAAGGCACACTCTATGCCCGGACCTACAGGCTCGGCGACCAGTGGAGTACATCATCCTTCTCCGATCCACAGGCGGTTGCCGAGGGGCTCAGCGGACTCGGAGGCAATGACGTGCACCTGGGGGTCGGCCCCAACGGCAGGGCCATCATGACATGGAAGGACGGCTATACCATTCAAGCGAACGTATTCGAGTAAGGTTAACGGGGACACTTAATTGGGGGACACGAAATCGGGTGCACCCGGAACGAGTTTTACAGGTCCCGATACTATAAGAATACATCTTCTCTATACCGTGGGCCCACCTTCAGCGGGCTCACGGTATTATGTCCTCTTCATCGAGGATAAACCGTCCTGAACGGGAGCGCGTCCCGCGAATTCCGATCGAGGGTGGATTTTTTCATACCCGCTTGCCAACCTGTCTCATCGCATCACATTCAAGTACAGTCCTCGTCAATCGATGCCACTTTTATTTAGCCAAACCACCGGATTCCGATTACTGTGACTTGACAGTTAAAATCACAAAACTTCAAATTAATTTTAAACATATTTTTATTTACTTTCTATCTATTATCATTACAATTAAAATTATCTTACCTGCTGAAAATATCCTTCCGGGGAGGACTCGCAATGGACCGAAAACAAATAAAGCCATTCACAGCAGCAATAATCATATTCTGTGTTCTTTTTCTATTAATTCTGGTGCCGGGTTGCGAAGGAGGCGGGGGCGACTCGTCCGACGGAGACGGTAACGACGAGGCTGAGGACACAACCCCGCCAACTGTCGTTTCCGTGCTTCCGGCGGACGGTTCCACGGACGTAGCGACCAACACCGCTATCTCGGTCACCTTCAGCGAAGACATGGATACTACCACCATCAACGATACGACTATAACAGTGAGCTCGTCCGCGGGCACCCTTTCCGCCCCCCGCAACCTGTCGGGCGCGGTGAGCTATGCGAACAAGGTCGCGACCTTCACCCCCGCTGCCGCCCTCCCCTTTTCCACGACCTTATCCGTGACCGTGACCACGGCAGTGACGGACCTCGCGGGGAACGCGCTCGTTGCAGCCTATGTTTTCGCGTTCAGCACGGGAACGGGGCCGGATACCACGCCACCCGCCATAGAGGACACCTCCGGTGATGAGGACGAAGACCTCGATCCCGACACCGTGGTCAGCGTGGCCTTCAGCGAGCCTGTGGACCCTGCCACCCTGACGGCGGACAACATCGAGATCAGTATACGCGGGTGCAACATCATGGAGCTGATTCCTGGCATTATGGACGGCTTCAAGCTGGACTCGTCCGGAACGGTCCTGAGCTTCGAGCCGCCGGACGGACTCGCGCGGAACGCGGAGTATACCGTGGTGCTCGGTACCGGGATAACGGATACTGCCGGGAATCCTCTCGCCTCGGAATTTACATGGACCTTCAGAACGCGGGCCGGCACCTGGGGATCGCCTGAGACGCTCTATACGGAGGATATCTACGGCCCCGCGAATCCGCAGGCCGGGTTCGACGCGGGAGGAAAGGCGCAGGTGCTCTGGTCCGCCTACTATGCTGGCACGCGGGCGTCCGCCGTTCCTTACGCCACCTATTCGAAAAGATACGATGCCTCGCAGTCGCCGGCCTGGGGTGCTGATATGACACGGTCGGTCGATTCGTACGGCAGCAATACCCATACCGTACCCGCGGTGGGTTCGAACCGTACCGGAACCGCTGCCGCGGTATGGTTCAGCAACTGGGATGGCAACGAGATCTTCGGCGATATATTCACATCAGGCGAATGGACGGGAGAGGAGCAGGTCTCCTTTTACGAGGAAACCGGCGAGGCGAATCCGCCCGCCGTTGCGGTTGATATACCGGGAAACGTGTTTACCGCCTGGAGGACAACCTACGACCCGGACGGCGCGGGGGGCCTCCTCCCCGAAGCACCCTACCTGCTCGTGAGGCGGTACGATGCAGAAAACGGCGGTCTGGAGGATTTTGTGAATGTATCCTCCCTTGACGGCGGTTCCGCCGTACAGCACGACATTGCGTGCGACGCTGACGGGAATGCGGTCGCGGTCTGGTTTAACGGCGATGATGATTACATCGCGGCCCGGCGCTACCGTAACGGAGACGGGTGGAGCGACACGGTCAAAAGGCTCTCCTCCACCGGCAGCGTCCCATACGGTCCCCGGGCCGGCATGGACGGAAACGGAAACGCTATCGTGGTGTGGGAGGCTGAAATCAGTGGGAACAACAGGATATGCGCAAATCGCTTCAATGCGAATGACGGCTGGAGCGGATGGGACTTTTCGTCCCAGGAGATTGTCTCGGACACGGGATTCACTCCGGACAAAGCGAGTAATCCTCATATAGCGGTCGATTTCGCAAGCGGAGACGCGGTTGTCGTGTGGTGCGAGCAGCGCGGCGCGGATCTTGCCATTTACGCCAACCTATATACCGCTGACGCCGATTCGTGGACGGGAGCGATCGATGTCGCCGAATATACGGATATCGTCGTTATGCTGACTGCCTGCGATTTCGCGGGGAATGTCTTCATTCTCTGGCAGGACGGGGAAACGGTGTACGCGAAAACCTACCGCATCGGTGACGAATGGACCCCCTCCTCCTTTTCATCGAAGCAGACGGTGGGGTCCACGGTCAACGAGGAAGACCAGTTCGTACACCTCCGCGCCGGCCCCAACGGCAGGGCGATCGCGGTATGGATAAACGGCGATTCGGTTGAAGTGAACGTATTCGAGTAAGCTTACTGCGCTTCAACGGGGACAGGTGATCCAGGGACACTTATTTCAGGGACACAAGATTCAGGGACAGGAGAACTCGTGTCCCCGGATTAAGTGTCCCCAAAGGAACTGTCACAAAAGGAACTGTCACCGTAATTAATATTCCATATTAATGCTATTCTCTTAACACGCTTATAATTAAATTCAATCCCCATAACAATAAAATAAATAGGAGGATCATCCATGCTTCTCAATAAAAAAAATATAACATTTCCGTTACTTGCCGTACCCGCACTCGTTCTGCTCCTGGTAATAACGGGGTGCGAAACGGATGGCACGGGTGACGGGGGCGGCGAATCAACCGATGTAACCCCGCCCACCGTGGAATCCGTGTCTCCGGGCGCGGACGAAACGGACATAGCCGTCAACACGAACATCTCCATCACGTTCAGCGAGGAAATGGACCCCGTCACGATCACGGGAGAAACCATAACCGTGAGCTCGTCCGCCGGGACCCTGTCGGACACCGACAACGGCGCATCCTCCCGCAACGTCGCGGGCACGTTAAGCTACGAAAACATGATCGCGACATTCACGCCTGAAGCCGACTTCGCCTTTTCCACGACCTTTACCGTGACGGTCACCACGGACGTTACGGACCTCGCCGGAAACGCGATCGCGGAAGCGTACGTTTTTTCGTTCAGCACGGGAGAGGAAGCGGACACGACGGCACCCACGGTACTCGGCGTGACGCCCGACGACGGCGATTCGGAGATTGAACCCGACACCGTGGTGAGCGCGACCTTCAGCGAGCCGGTCGATCCGGCCACGCTCAATACGGACAATATCGACGTACTGATACGAGGTCACGACCTGTCCGGGATACTCCCCACACCCCTGGGCAATTTCGAGCTGGACGACGCGGGAACCACCATATCCTTCGACCTGCTGGACGGGCTGGCCCGGGGCGCGCGATACGACGTAATCCTTAAAAACGGCATCACGGACACCGCGGGAAACCCGCTCGATTCCGATTTCTCGTGGACATTCACCACGCGTGCCGGATCATGGGCGGAACCTATCGCGTTTTTCACGGGCGACCTGGACGACCCCGAGCAGCCGCAGGTAGCGTTCGACGGCGGAGGCAGGGCACACGTGCTGTGGTCCGGGCAGGAAACAGGTGCTTACGCCTATTACGCCTATTCCAGGCGGTACAACGCGGCACAGGATCCGCCGGTGAAAATCAAGAGAAAACGGTCCGCAGAATCCACGTCCAATGTCTATCCCTATGTTTCCTCGAACCGGGTCGGCACCACGGCCGGAGTGTGGCGCGGCAGTGACGGCTTCCTTCACGGGGACGTATATACAGGCGGTTCCTGGACCGGTGAGCAGCAGATCTCGTTACCGGACATGGGCGGCCCGGCAACCATCACCACTTCGGTCGACCTTTTGGGAAACGCCCATGCAGCGTGGTACGGCTACTACGATCCCGACGGAGAGGGGCCGTTCAACAGCGGCGCGCACATACTCGCCTCCCGGTTCAGCGCGGACGATCCGGAGAGCGGGTGGTCCGAACCTGTAAACATATCCACCATAGTGAATGAAGACAGGGATAATACCCGGCCGCGGTTCCTCTCGGACCCGGAGGGCAACGCGATTGCCGTATGGCATTACTATGGAGGCGTTGATGCTATTAGAGCCCGTCTCTACGATAACGAGAACGGGTGGAGCAGCCAGATACTGACCATCTCCTCGGATACCCTGACCTCACCGGGCTATCCCGCCGCGGGCGCGGACGGCAGCGGCAACGGGATCGTGGTGTGGAAGGGCGTGCTGGAGGGAAATCCAGGAGTATTCGCGAACCGCTATACCGCCGGAACGGGCGACAACTGGAACGACGATACCCAGACTGTCATATCGAACATAGACGATCCGCCCGGTTACATCTCCTCTCCCGATATCGCGGTTGACCTGGCGAGCGGCGACGCGGTTGCGGTGTGGCTTGCGGATGTCGGTGAAGGCGATTACGTCATTGTCGCCGCGCTCTACAGGGCTGCCGTCGATACGTGGAAGCAGCCGCGTCTGATCGCCACCAACGCGGACGGTATAGATCCTCTGGTGGCCTGCGATTTCGCCGGCAACGTGCACGTCCTCTTCGGATATGAAGGGAACCTGTACACGAGAACCTACAACCTCAGCTCCAACTGGGTCCAGTCGTCCATCTCCGATCCGCAGCTCGTCGGGGAGCCCATCGAAACGTTTATCGACGATCCCCATTTCGGGGCGGGCCCCAACGGCAGGATCATCGCCGCGTGGAAGGACGGCTACAAGATAAGGGTCAACATCTTTCAGTAGTTGGCTATCAGAACCAATTTGGGACGGCTGATCGGACGGCTTTCGATCGGCCGTCCCCTTAAATAAGACAATATGATGTGACCTCCTATCTTGCAAAAACGCGGATTTACCATCATG
>CAYWUT010000060.1:0-19291 GCA_964460545.1 uncultured Spirochaetota bacterium | reverse complement strand
GAAATAGTACGGTGTTTTTGAACCGGGCCACAGCGGGATGTCGCTCGACGCGCGGTCGAGCGGGGGAAGATCGCCGGAGAGCGCCGCTGAACGAAGATACATATCGACGAAGCCCGAGTTCGCCCTGCCGAAACCGGAATCGAACTTCGTTTCCGCGTACACGGCAAGCCCCTCGCGGTAGAATCGGGGCGTGGCGGCGTTGGGGTAGAAGAGGTTGCCGAAGACCTTCCTGCAGAGCGCGGGCATTCCGCCCGTTTGGTTTATATGAAAATAGTGAGTCAGCTCGTGGACAAGAAGGTGCCGGTACCAGTCCCTGTACGCGTCGATGCCCATCTGGGCGGCATAGGGATGAACGGCGAAAATCCTGACATAGAGCCCCCTGTTTCCGCTCGACACGCAGCCGTTTGCCAGATCGCTGTCGTCGGTTATAAGGAGATCGATGGGCTTCCCGGGCCTGTATCCGGTCCATAACACGAGCTCCTCGTATACCGCCTCGGCTTCCGCCATGATAATCGAGGCTTCCTCTTCCAGGTGAGCGGGGAAGACGTATCTGAAGCGGTCGCTCTCCGCGACCCTCCACCGGGCTCCGTGGTCGGCCATAACGCCGGTTCTCAGGAGCATGTTCTCGGCCCGTGTGGTTCCGGACACGGTCAGAAGCAGTATGCAGGCGAGGAGAAGTTTTTTTCTTATCGGATTCATGTGCTTTTCTTTAATAGTACCGCACATAAACTGAGCAGTCCATGACCGTTGTATCAATTAACGCCGGTATTGTGGATATCAAAAACCCGCGTTACCGCTCTGCACCCCCAAATCGGCGGCAATGAGCTTCCATACCGGTCTCATCCCGCCCGAGAAAAAGTGATCGTTTGCCTCGGGCAGCTGTATTACCCGGGCGCCGTACCGTCCGGCATGTTCCACGGTTTCGGCAATGGGAAACCAGTCGTCTTTTGAAGGAAGAAAAATCGTACAATCCGAGGCGCAGCTCTCCAGTTCCTCATAGACCCTGACGCCCGGTATGAAGTTGTTCCTTAGAAATTGACCGATTTTCCGCGTCTCGGACAGCCGATCGAGCCTCTCACTGAGACTGTTTTCCCTCCAGTACGGCTCATCCATCCAGTCGCGGGTTGCCAGGATCGTGTTAAGCTCGTCACCGTGTTTCGTCCACGGCCTCAAAAAACCTATAAACTGGTCAATGGTCCCCTTGCCGTACATGTAAAGCAGAGAGACGCTGGAATCGAGCACCGGTGAGAGGAGGAAGAACCGTTTAATACCCGAAAAAAGGGTTTCGTACCTGAGAAGGCCGCAGCAGCCGACACTGTGTCCGACTGCAATGATCGGCAGGCCGGCACTGTTATAAAGATCAAGTACCCGTTTCAAATCATGGATACTCTGTTCAAGCATTATCCCGCCTTGCGAGTTTCCATGTCCCCGCGGGTTATAAAGCACGATTGAGTAGCCGGCTTCAAGGACAGCGCGGTAGGAGAAACGGTACAGGCGTGCGTTGCCGCCCCCGCAGGGCCATAAAACGATGAGCGCTTTCGGAGCCTCGGCTTGATGGGTCGTGATCTCAAGCCGTACCCCGTCATGGGCTGTAACATACTGCGTTTTTCCGGCCAACTGCCCGCACCTCTCTTCGCCCTCTCCAGACGGCTCAGCTTCTCTGTTTAAAATATTACCGTGCTCGGCATTCCTACACTTCATACCTTTGAAAAAGGATGACGGCATTGTGCCCGCCCATCCCGAAGTTGTTGTTCATGGCGACCCCAACATCCCGCTCCCGCTTTTGCGCCGTAATGTTGAACCCGGAGCTCATGGCAGCGTCGAGGTTTTGCGTATTGATCGTCGGCGGCACGACACCATGCTCAATCGAAAGTACGGATACTATGGCTTCAACCGCTCCGGCGGCGCCCAGCAGGTGACCGAACATCGACTTTGGAGCAAAGATGTTTTTATGTTTCAGGGCGGTGCCGAATAACCGATCAAGAGCCTTGAACTCGCTTAAATCCCCCAGCGGCGTGGATGTTGCATGCGTATTGATGGTGTCCACGTCCTCCGGCGGACGGCGTGCATCCTTCAGCGCTTCCTTCATGGCACGGTATGCCCCCGCCCCCTCCGGGTGCGGGGCCGTCGGATGGCATGCGTCCGCGCTCATACCGGCGCCGATCATTTCGGCGTAGATATGCGCCTCACGCGCTTTGGCATGATCTAACTCCTCCAAAATCAGGGCCCCGGCTCCTTCACCGATCACAAAACCGTCCCGGTCCCTGTCAAATGGTCTGGATGCGGTTTCAGGCGTATCATTTTGCCGGGAAAGCGCACGCATGGCACTGAACGCGCCGACGCCGAGCTCGGTGATCGCCGCCTCCGAGCCGCCGCTGATAACGACAGCCGCCTTGCCCAGACGGATATAGTTGAATGCATCGATCAATGCGTGTGCCGAGGCCGCGCATGCGGACGACGTTGCAAAATTAAGCCCCCGCGCCTCATACCGCATTGCTATGAAGCCTGCGGCAATATCGGCGAGCATTTTGGGGCCCAGGTAGGGGCTGAAGCGCGGTTTTCCGGTGCGGGCAAGCCTGCCGGCCTCCTGCTGGACCGTGATTATGCCGCCCACGCCCGATGCCCAGATCACACCGACTCTGTCCAGGTCAATGTCTTTGCGCTCAAAGCGCAGACCGGAGTCGCGTACGGCCTCGTCGGCGGCCACCAGCGCGTACTGAGTGAAAGGATCCATCCGGGAAAGCTCTTTTCTGTCAAAATGATTCAACGGATCGAAGCGTTTGAGCTCGCAGGCGAACCTGGTTTTAAAATGGGTGGTGTCGAATTTAGTGATCGGCCCGGCGCCGCTTGTGCCCTTGACGAGACTCTGCCAGAAATCGGTGACGCATTCTCCGATGGGGGTGAGCGCCCCCAGGCCCGTGACAACAACTCTTTTCAACCGTACAGGATCATTCCGGTTTCGCATGGTTTCATGTCCCGTCTACACAGCCTTGTCAAGCCTGCTCACGCAGCGCGGACCGCAGCACCTTTCCGGACGGGCTCTTGGGCAGTTCGTCGGAAAACCCCACAATCTGCGGGCACTTGTACGCAGGCAGATGCGCCTTGCAATGGGCTTTCAGCTCGCCTTCCGAAACCGAAACGTCCTGCTTGAGCACGACAAAGGCCTTGACCCGTTCGCCCAGGGTTTTGTGCCGCACTCCTATCACCGCGGTTTCCGCCACTGCGTCGTGAAGCAGAAGCACACGCTCGACCTCAGCCGGAAACACGGCGTAACCGCTTACCTTGATCATGTCTTTGAGCCGGTCGACGATAAAGAGATAGCCGTCTTCATCCATTCGGCCTGCGTCGCCCGTGTGGAACCATCCGTTTCGGAAAGTCTCGGCTGTTTCTTCGGGCCGATTGTGGTAGCCGGCGCAGAACTGCGGCCCGCGCGCGATGATCTCGCCCGGTTCACCCGCGGGTACGTCACGCTCCTGTTCATCGACGAGACGCGTCGTCGTACCCCACACGGGCAGGCCGACTGATCCGGGCGGTACCTCCATGTCGGCGGTTACAAAGGTAATTGCCGCGGCTTCGGTCATACCGTACCCGGTGATCACATCCGCCTGGAAACGCTCTTTGAACTGCGACGCCATCCGGGGATGCATCGGCGATCCGCCGAACATCACCACCCGAAGCGAGCTGAGGTCATGCCGGTCTACATGCGGTGCATTGAGCAGAAAATGACCCAATGTCGGCACACCGGCAAAGAAGGTGACTTTGTCCCGCTGGATGGTTTGCAGAAAGGCCTGCGGTTCGAACTTCGACATCAAGCTCAGCGCCGCCTGGGCGAAACAGGCAACGTTGATCAATGCCTGCCCGAACATGTGCGATGCGGGTGCGACCATCAGCAGTACGTCCTCCCGCCTCAGGCGCCACAGGTCCCGGGTCAATTGGCTGGAGAGGTAGTAGAAATTGAAATGGGTGAGAACAACGCCTTTCGGCCGGCCCGTGGTTCCCGAGGTGTAGACTATGACGGCAGGTTCCTCGGGCTGCGTGGGCGCGGTTTGAAAATCTTCCCGGGCACCGGACAGCAACTCCTCGAGCCGCTTGCCGGGCGGCGGGCATTCCCGGCTTCCGGGAAGGTTGGCAACGATGAGCTTCCGGCACGTTCCGGCATCTTGAAAACCCTGTACCGCCGACCGTACGAAGGGCTCGTAGGCAACCAGCACCGCGGCTTCGGAATCCGCCAAAAGATAGGCGATTTCCGGTCCCGGAGCCAGCGGATTCAGCGGTACGCACACGGCGCCCAGCTTTAATACGCCGTAGTAGCATATGACAAACGAAGGTACGTTCGGAAAGAGGAGCGCCACCTTTTCCCCCGGGTTGACACCGAGACCGGCAAGGACGTTGGCGAATCTCCGCGCCTCTGCATCAACTTCGGCATAGGTGTAGCGCTGATCAGGTATAAGCAGAAAAGGTCTATCCGGTGACTGCCGCGCCGCCTGTTCCAGTATCATTGCTGTGTTCAAGGACATCGTTTTCTCCCTTGTAAAATTCAAAGCTGAGTCTCATATAAGCAGGGTCTTCACTGTACACGAAAAACGAAATTGCATCAAGACAGAGAATTAAGGCTGCAGGGAACGCGCCTCGTAAAAAAATTATGGGCCCGCCGGAAAAGCGAGGGGCGGGGGCACTGCGTCGGTTTATTTATAAAAATGCTTGACACCTGTTCGGGATGAGGAGTAGTATAAATACTACTAATGCGAACACTACCACAGGGAAATTAATAAAACCGGATGTACCAAAACCTGTGAAGATTTTGTACATCCGTAACGTATCATAAGGGGAGGTTGCTCCATGAGTATTAAAAGGACTGTCGCAAAAACCGCACTGGGACTGCTGAAAATCAACTTTATCCTCGAGTATTTTCTCAGGTGGGGCGAAAAACAGGTTCTCAAGGCACTCGTCGTCAAGAACGAGCGCAACAGGCCTATCGGCGCCCAGGAAGAGAAGTACATGGTCGTCAAGAACCTGATGCACGCCTTCGAGGACAAGCTGAAGGCCGGTTACCTCGCGCCTTCGGTCAGGGACTGGGTTTTCAACACCCTCATCGGCGATGTTATCGTCAATTACGGCGAACGTTACCCAGAAGTGCGGAGAAGGAGACAGGAGGAGGGGGGAATACCCACCTTTCTCACGCTCAGCCCGACACAGAAATGCAACCTCGCATGCGTGGGCTGCTACGCGGCCAGCTCGAACAAGACGCCCGTGACCATGGACTGGGACGTGGTGGATAAAATCCTCCAGCAGAAGCGCGATATCTGGGGCTCGCACTTCACCGTTATCTCCGGGGGAGAACCCATGCTCTACGAGAGCCAGGGCAAGAACATCCTGGACCTTTTTGAAAAGTACAACGACACCTTCTTCCTCATGTACACGAACGGAACGCTTATCGATAAAAACGTTGCCAAGCGCATGGCCGAGCTCGGAAATGTGGCACCCGCCATATCCGTCGAGGGATTTGAAGAAGCGACCGATGCGCGGCGAGGCAAGGGCGTTTACAAGAAGATCCTCCAGGCAATGGAAAACCTCCGGAACGAGGGAGTGCTTTACGGGATATCATTCACCGCGACGAGGAAGAACGTGGACAATATCCTCGACGACGCGTTTATCGACGAGATGTTCGGCCCGCAGGGAGCCGCGTTCGCCTGGATGTTCCAGTACATGCCCATCGGCCGGGGTCCCGACTTCGATCTCATGATTACCCCGGAACAGAGGAGGCAGCTCTGGTTTCAGGAGCGGCACCTCATCAAGGACAAGGGAATATTCTTCATCGATTTCTGGAACGGCGGGCCCATATCGGACGGATGCATCAGCTCAGGAAGAAAGGGCGGCTACCTCTACATCGACTGGCACGGAAACGTGATGCCCTGTGTGTTCGTTCCCTATTCGGTAGGGAACATCAAGACCGACTTCTTCGACAAGGGAAAGACCGTCGACGACATCCTGACAACACCGCTCTTCGAAAACCTGCGAAAATGGCAGTCGGAGTACAGCTATCAGAAGCCGGCGCCCCTTGCCGGTAACGAAATATGTCCGTGTCCCATTCGGGACCACCACGACGAGTTCATCGAAATCGTCCGCAAGAGTAACGCGACTCCGGTTGGAAAGACGACCGAGATTGCGTTCAAGGACGAGCAGTTCATCAACGACCTCACGGAGATCGGGAAAAAGGCGCACGAGGCCACCAAAGACCTCTGGGAGAAGGAGTATCAGAAGCTCTAAGTACCGGAAAATAACGCAGGGAAGATTTCAGCAGGAGAAAACGGCACAGGCTGCGGTATGAAGCGGCCTGTGCCGTTTTTTTATCCCGCCTTGTTGGAGCTGGCCGTTCTTATGGGAGCGGGCCGTTCCTGTTGGGGCGGGTATGAGATAATCAAATGCTCTTGTTGAAGTAGTCCTCGAACTCCCGTTCCATTTCCATGACCTTGACCATGTAAGAGCCCGCTCCCTTTGTATAGAGGCCGTTGTAATGAATGACTGCCTCTCCCCAGGAGCTGTATCTCTTTTTCAGGTCTACGAGGAATTCGCAGCCGAGCTTCAGGTTCATGTCCAGATCGTAGAGCTCCTCCCTCGAATAGTCCGCAAAGGTTTTACTGTTAAGGGACATGAGGCCGTAGTCCAGCGTGCCGTTTCTGTTCCTGTTGAGGGCATCGGGGTTGAAAGAGCTTTCAACGTATACGATGCTGAAGAGGAGACTGACGGGTATGTCGTACCGCAGGGCATAACGCGTAATGCTCGCGGCCAGATCAGGGTCACCCGTTATGTCGGCATAGAGGTACATGACCTCATCGGACCGGCCTTCGTACAGTCTTTCCTTGATGAGGCCGTTAATTTCTTCTCTCCGAAGATACTCGAGGTGCATGGGCTCTACGTTCTCGGGAACCTGCACGGCACCTTCCGTTCTGTTCAGGCTGAACAGAATATTCATGGCGAGCATACTGATGATCAGGGAGAGCGTAACCGTCAGTGTGATCCTTCCGCTTTTTTTCATGACTTAGAAGCTCCTTGTTATAAGCGCGCATACCCACCTCAAGGCGATGACTAATGATCCTCTGTTGTGCTGGTTTTTGTGTCCGTGATGTGTCTTATCTATTCCCGCGTCGAGGAAGGGGATGATGATTCTGAGGGTGCTTTGCTATATGCGTCCTTTGCTTTTTATATGATCAACCGGAAATATACCGCTTTTCCGCTCTATCGGATATTAAAAAAACGGTATTAGAGCTTCAATTCCCGGCAGGTTCCGACTGCTCAGAAAGTGACGATACGGTTCTCGCGGGCCGAAAGCTCCGCCTTTCTGATGCCATCAGAAAGTGACGATACGGTTCTCACGGGCCGAGAGCTCGGCTTTTCTGATGCCATCGACCACGGCCTTCGACTCGCCGGGGGTTATGACGTCCGGTTTCTTCCCGCCCAGGATGCATTTAAGGAAATAATCAACCTCGTCCTTCAGGTAGCCCCTTCGCTGGCCGTGCACGGTGGGCCAGTAGGTCGACTGCGGATAGCTCAGCCCCTCTTTCTTGAGAACGGCGCAGTGAGATCCGGAATTGTCGATGTAGATCGCACCCTCGGTCCCGACCACCTCCATCCTCGCGTCTATGGCAAAGGGAACGTTGTCCGGGAGGCACCATATCGTCTCGATAACGGCTATGGCGCCGCTGTCCAGCCTGTAGAGGGCCCAGCCGATATCGTCATGGGGCAGTTGCGGCCTTGTGTTCGTGGTCTGCGCGTAAACGCTGACGGGCTTCGCGCCCGTGTACCAGAGCATGAGGTCGAGATCGTGCACCCCGTCCCCGAAGAGCGCGCTCAGCTTCTGAAGATGGGTCTCCGTGATCCAACCCGCAAGGTTTCTGCGTGAGTAGATGGATAATATTTTACCGAGCCCGCCTCCCTCGATCTCCTCCTTTGCAAGGGCATAAACCGGGTCGAACCTGCATATGTGCCCGACCATGAAGAAGCGGTCCGTTTCCTGCACCGCTTTGATGATCGTGTCGCACTCTTCCGCGCTGTCCGCCATGGGTTTTTCCAGGAAGACGTGTTTTCCCGCCTTTAAAGCGTCCACGGTCGGTTTAACGTGGTCCTTGACGTGGGTAACGACCGTTACCATGTCGATTTCCCTGTCGTCGAGAAGGTCGTGGTAATCGGTGTAGGTTTTCGGAACATCGTATTTTTCCGCGATCTCCTCAACCCTCCATTTGCGCCTTGTGCATACCGCGGCCACCTCGGCGGCGGGAAGCTGCCCCAGCGTATCAACGTGATGCTCGCCGAACCAGCCGAGCCCGATGACGCCGCACTTTATTCTCTTCATTGGTTTCTCCTTTTTTCTTTAAATGAGCCTGACCTATCATGTCATTGTATAGGGGTACGCACAAATGTCAACAAACCCCTATAGGGATAGAGAAATACATGTTGACAATTGCGCTCCAGTCGCTAGAATGGAATGATATCCATAAAAAAAGGAGGTCACAATGGAGGATGAGAGATTCCTGGATAAAAAAATAACCAGGAGGGATTTTATCAAGAAGTCCGCCAGAACGAGTATCGGAATCGGACTCGGAGTATCCGCTTTGGGTTCTGTACTCATCGGCGCCGGAGAGAAGCAGGAGGTCGGCGCGCCCGAGAAGATGGACAAGATCACCTTCATTACCCCGAGGGGGACGCTCGAGGTGATGGACGACTACAATCTGTGGGTCGCCATCGAAATGGGCTACTTCGAGGAGCTCGGTCTGGATGTGACCATGGAACCCGGTCCCCTGGATGCGTTTGCATGCACCAAATTCGTGGACCAGGGTCAGGCTGACGTGGGGTACCCCTCTCCCGGCATACACACGGCGAGCATAGATACCGGAATGAACGTCATACTCGCCTATGAGATGATGATAGGTTCGGTGTGGCACATTGCAGTGAAGGCGGACAGCCCCATGAAGAGCCCGAAGGAATTGGCCGGAAAGACCATATCGCTCGGTGACGTCGGCTGGCAGGTGATCGTGGATCCTCTGCTCGTGGAGCTCGGCATCGATCCCTCGTCCGTCAATTACGTATCGGGCGGGCAACAGTGGGGCCAGATGGTGGCGCAGGGCAAGGCCGATGCCGCGCTTGCCTGGCTCGCGCTCGACGTGCAGTGGAACGCGGTGGGGCTCGACCTCAAGTACTTCAAGGGCTCGGACTTCTCGATCATGCCCTCCAACGGCTACTGCGTGCGCAAGGACGATTTGAAGGACCCGGCCATGAAGGACGCGCTGACGCGGTTCATGAAGGCTTCCTGCATGGGCATGCACTTCGGCGTTAAGAATCCGCAGGCTGCCGCGCAGATCGTGTACGACCGGTTCTCCGCGGTCCGCGAGCAGATGACGCCCGATATCGCACTCGAGTCCATGCGTCAGCTCGCCTATGCGTATGTGGAGGGCGAAAGACGCGGGCTCGGATACGGCGCTTTCGTGCCCGAGGGATGGCGGAAATACCTCGACATCATCTACGAGCTCGGCCAGACGAAGCGCCACCTCACGGTGGAGGAAACGATTACGAATGAGCTCATCGCGGAGGCGAACAACTTCGACCGCAAGCGGGTCGAGGCCGATGCCAAAGCCTTCAAGCTGAACAGCACGTGGAAAGAGGTAAAGGCCCAGGGCCCCTTTATCTGAGAAGAAGATTTCGCGCATAAATAATGGCTCCACCGTCGAAGCGATGGGGCCATTATATATTATTCACCCCACGGACTGATACCTGTATCCCGGTTTCAGCGTGTGGTCCCGGTTCCGGGGAAAGACCGTCCTATATTTAAGGCTGAGGAGTTTTTATGGAAGACGTCATCGTAGTAAATGAAGTTTCAAAGGTATACGCGAGTGAGCGGGGGCCGGTACACGCCATCGATAAATTTTCCCTCACGGTAACGGAGGGGGATTTCGTCGCCATAGTCGGGCCGTCCGGGTGCGGCAAGACGACACTTCTCTGGGGACTGACCGGACTCCATCCGTTCAACGGCGGCACGGCGTCCATACTGGGGAAACCGGTCGACAAGCCGAGGAGGGACGTGGGCATCATATTCCAGCAGGCGAACCTTCTTCCATGGCGCAACCTGTTGGCCAACATCCGTTTGCCTCTGGAGGTCATGAAGGAGAACGTAGACGAGTATACGGACCGCATTTCCGACCTTATAGAGAGCGTGGAGCTGACGGGTTTCGAGAACCACTACCCGCGCGAGCTGTCGGGCGGTATGCAGCAGAGAGCGTCAATCGTCAGGGCGCTCTCCTATGATCCCAAGGTCCTGCTCATGGACGAACCCTTCGGCGCGCTCGACGCCTATACGAGGGACGAGATGGACACACTCCTTCTCGGCATATGGAAGAAAACGAAAAAAACCATCACCTTCGTGACGCACAGGATAGAGGAGGCCGTCTACCTGGCGAACCGCGTCTATGTGATGACACCGCGTCCCGGGAGCAATTCCGAGGTATTCGATATAGACCTTCCGAGGCCGAGACCCGAGGGAATAACCATGGAAAAGCGGTATTTCGACATAGTCGCCGAGATAAAACGCTGTATTGTGCGTGACGTGGAAAAACAGAAGGAAGCAGGGGTTTATCAGAGTCAGGCGTACAGTACCGTAACGTGAGCCTATTATACAAGAATTGGAGGGAGAGCGATCAATGGACGTTTATGAGAAACAGCTTGAGGATGAAATTCCCGATTTCGAGGAGAAGGCTCCTGAGATGCACGGGGAATTCGATATTTCATCGACTGTTTCAACGGTAAAAATACACGGCTGGAAGCAGGTGGCGGGTATACTCTCCGTGGCGATCGTCATACTTGGAGGATGGGAGCTGCTCATCAGGCTGTTCCAGGTTCCCGAGTTTGTTTTTCCGACCCCGAGCGCGATTTTCACCGCGCTCTTCACCTCCTTTCCCAACAACTACCCCCACTTTCTCATTACCCTGAGCGAGCTCGTTTCGGGCTACGTGGTCGGTGCATCCATCGGCCTCGTACTCGCCGCGGTGCTCACACAGCTGCCGTATCTCGAGAAGATCATTACGCCGTATATACTTCTTCTTATAACGACACCCACGCTTGCGCTCGTTCCGCTCCTCATGCTCAAGCTCGGTTTCAACATATGGCCGCGCATCATCGCGGTTTCTCTCGCCTCCGGACCGATGGTCATGATCAACTCGGTCACGGGTTTCAGGAGAACGGACCTGGCCAAAATCGCGCTCGCCAAGTCGTATGGCGCGACCACCTTCCAGATATTCAAGATGATCCGGTTTCCGCTCGCCCTGCCCATGATCATCGTCGGGCTCCTCGTGGGCGGAATATTCGGCCTTATCACGGCCGTGGGAGCGGATATGGTGGGCGGCAAGATGGGCCTCGGCAACAAGCTCGCCTACTACTCGTCACTCGCGCGCATGGCGCATTTCTTCGCCATTATCATACTCGTGGCCGTTATCGGTATATCGATATGGATCATCTTCTCCAGGGTAGGAAAGAAGTGGGCGAGCTGGACCGAGTAAAGCGAGTAAAAAGAATGAATGGAAGGCCGAGAGCTTAGCGGGGGGCGGTCGTCTGGCGGCGGGCGCGGGCCCGTCAAGGTCCTCTTGTACCGTCATCGGGAAGGGCACGCCGGTTTGTTCCGGCGCTGCGTTAGGTGTTAATAAAAGAGCACTTTCATAAAGGAGGCATATGAATGAAAAAATACAGAGTAGGCATAGTGGGCCTGGGATGGGTCGCCGGTTCGCATATCATGAATTTCAACGAGATGGAGAATTTCGACGTGACCGCGGTTATGACCGGGAGAGAATTGACACCCGATACTGTCAAGGCACAGCACGGTATAGACGCAAAGATCTATAACGATTACGATAAGTTTTTAAAAGACGGAGACATCGACATCGTGGATATATGCACTCCCCACCCGCTGCATCCCGAGCAGACCATAAAAGCCGCACAGGCCGGAAAGGACCTTATCATAGAGAAGCCGCTCGGCATCGATTTCGAGGACACGGTGCGGATGCTCGACGCCGTGGAGAAGAACAAGGTTAAAACATGCGTTTGTTTCGAGGTTCGGTTCATGGGTGTGACAAAGGCCATGGAGTCCATTATCAACGAGGGGCTCATAGGCGATATCTATTACACCGAGTGCGACTATTTTCACGGAATCGGTCCGTGGTACGGACAGTTTGTATGGAACGTAAAGAAAGACATGGGGGGAAGCTCGCTGCTCACCGCGGGATGCCACGCGCTGGACGTGCTGCTCCATCTCGTGAAGGACGAGGTGGAGGAGGTATATTCGTACTCGACGAAAAATCCCCACGAGGTGTATGCGCCCTACGAATACGACCCCATGAGCGTGACCCTTCTGAAGTTCAGGAACGGGAAGACGCTCGGCAAGGTAGCATCCGTCTGCGACTGCATGCAGCCCTATGTGTTCAACATGAACATGGTGGGCTCGTACGGCTCGATCAAGAACGACCTCTTTTTCAGCAAGAAGATCGAGGGCCTGCGGGACTGGACGAAGATGGACGTGCAGCTCATCGACAGCGGCGATGTGGCCCATCATCCGTACAAGCTCGTATTCACCCATTTCGCCGACTGCCTTGACAGCGGGAAGACGCCGCAGAACGATATCTTCTCCGCCTTTGAGACGCACCGTGTCATGTTCGCGGCGGACAGGTCCGCGGCAACGGGGAAACCCGTGAGCCTGGACGAGTTCAAACGGTAACCGCGGGATTCTTTTTCCGGGTTCTTTACCGGGGAGGATCAGCGGTATCGCCGATTTCGCTGATGGTGTTCTCGTCAATCCGGATGCACGGCATATTCGTCGTCGTTCGGTCGCTGAACGGCGGTAAGGCATAATCCCGGATGAGAAAGTACTCCCATAGATAGTCTCCGGGACAAAGGATGGTTTCCAGTACCCGGAAGTGGTGCAGGTTCTCGTTTTCCCTGACAAGGACGCGGGTACCGTCGTTTCTCGTCAGCTCGAACGGATCGCGGGCCCGGAAGGAATCGATTTGAAAATAGAGGCCTGCATGAGAGTCCGTTTTCCTCAAACAGTAAAACTCGGCCGCCGGATATCCCGCCGGGTCTACTGCGGTCCTTACAACTTCAAGTGTACCGCCGCGCTCCAGAATGATTGCTCCTTCGAGCGAAACGGCAGCCTTATATCCACTTTTCCAGTAGTAGCGCCTGAGGCTCGCTATGCGCGCATCGTTCAGCAGGGGAACGGGGCGGTCCGCCGTCATCTTAAACCCGCCGTCGACCGGATAGAGCATGGGAATAACGTTGTCGGCAATCTGTAGTATTTTTTCCTCGTCATACCCTCGCCGCAGGTTCTCGCCCGGATTGTCGATGAGGGAGGCGAACACCAGCAGTTTTTTTTCTCCCAGACTGTGCCTGAGGTACCGAAGAACGCTGAGGTAGGACCCGGCGTTGTCGCCCGAGGGAAGGTTTATCCACTCGAGGTCCACGACGATACCGTCGTACGCGAGTTCGAGCTCCCGGACCGTGCGCAGGTTTTCATCTATGATCCGTTCATGGTCCTCGTATATGCGGTGGAAATCCTCACTCCCGAATGAATCGAGAAACCAGAGATAAACGTTCTTTCCCGATGCTTTCATCGAACTGCAGAAGATCTGCAGGTTTTTTCTGCTCGTGCGGTAGAAAAACGGGCCTCCCCTTCTGAAAACGTAACCTCTGCCGAGGTGGAGAACGGCCCCGTCGTAGCGGAGTCCGATATCACGGGCGAATGCTTCGATTTCCTCCGGATCCGAGTCCCTGAACAGCGTCAGCAACTCCCTGTCGCGGGCGATGATGACGGATTCGGCGGATACGGCAGGGGGAATGAGGACGCCGACTGATACGATAAAGAGCATGAATACTCCGTGTCTCAGCGTGAAACGCGTGTGCATACCGTGAAGTCCTCCCGTACCGGGCCGTGTCCGGCGGGTCGCGGCCGCTTCCAGCGGTCTGCGGAACCGTTATCCCCTTCTCGACCGGGCGATATAACCGACGATCGCGAGCAGAAGTATGATCTTTATAAAGGGGTATTCCAGGACCTGCAGGGCCGTTATCGATCCGAAGAGCACCGGATTGGATTCGGAAAAGTAGTAGGTATAGAGCGCTATGGGAAAAAAGATGAGGGCTAGGATGATCATCCAGAGATTTCCTGCCCCGGTACGCTTCCTTATTATGAGCATTACCCCGAGCGCAAAGAGGATAAAGGAGAGCAGGAGATCTATGTAAAGCATACCCCTCCCTCTTCATTCATGAGCCGGTACGGTTTATCGGAACCCGCAGGCCGGTTCGGATTCTTTCCCGCTGTCTTCGCCCCGGCGTTATTTCCGGCGGCAGACGGCTTGAAACGCCGTTTGCCGCGGTCAATCAGCTTTCAAAGTCGACCTTCGGAACTTCGCGGGCTTCTTCCTCTATCTCGAAGTAGTCCTTGCGCTCAAAACCCATTCGCCGGGCCACAACGGATGCGGGAAAGCGCCTGATCTTCGTATTGAAGATGCGGACGCTGTCATTGTAACGCTTCCGTGCCACGGCAATGCGGTTTTCCGTTCCGGCCAGTTCATCCTGCAGTCGAAGGAAGTTGGTATTTGATTTGAGCTCCGGATAGCGCTCAACCACGACGAGGAGCCTGCTCAGTGCCGTTTCGAGCTGGTTGTATCCCTGGGCGGTTTCCGAAACGGTCTTCGCGCCCGCGAGCTTCGCCCTTGCTTCGGCAATGTTGGTAAAGACCTCCTTTTCCTGGGCCGCGTATCCGCGTACCGTGGAAACGAGGTTCGGTATGAGGTCGCTTCTTCGCTTGAGCTGATTGTCGATCTCCGACCACGCACCGTCTATTTCCTCCTCGAGCGTGACGAGCGTGTTTCTCGTGCCGATGTACCACGCGCCGTAAATAATTATCAAAAGCACGATGATGCCGATCACCGCTATAATACCCGCTCTTTTTCCGCGTGCCATTATCATCCTCCGATTCTTTGAAGATAAGGTTTTTTTACCGCACGCCTTCAGCACACCTGGTTCGGTTAGTTGGATTCAGAAGCCCCGGGTGGCGCCGCCTCCGCCGAAACCGCCGCCCCCGAATCCGGAGAAACCTCCTCCGAATGAGCTTCCGCGCGATCCGAAACCTCCCCCGTAGAAGCCGCGCGAGGCGGCGCTGCCGATGAAGAGCAGGGGCAGGAAGAAACGTCCGCCCCCGAAGAGGAGGGCCAGTATGATGAAAACGATGATGCCGATTCCGCCCCCGCCGCTTCTCGTGTATTTCCTGCTTTCATTCAGCCTGAGATCCAGCTCGACACCGTACTCCTCGGCCACGATTCCCGAGACGGCTTCGACCCCTTTAAGAAATCCCTCGCCGTACCTGCCCGCCCTGAGTGAGGGTAGCACTGATTTATCGATGATCTCTCCGGCCAGCCCGTCCGGTATGATGCCCTCGACCCCGTACCCGACCTCCAGCCTGATCTTCCTTTCCTGGAGCGCGAGGAGAAAGAGAATGCCCGTATCCTCGCCGGAGCGGCCGATTCCCCATGTCGAGGCAAGCTCTATGGAATACTCCTCGACCGATCCATAGGGTTCTATGGTATCGACGGTAACCACCGCTATCTCGACTCCCGTTTCCTCCTGTACCGCTTTCGCTATGCTTTCTATGCGCGCTTTGGAGGTGTCGTCGATGAGGTTTGCATAGTCGTTGACGAAGCCCGTCGGTTTCGGGAGCTTCTGCGCGAACAGCACCGGGGCCAGTACCGCAGCAATAAAAACCGCGATGAGTATGGATTTCTTCATATCTATTCGTACCTCCCGGCGGCTAGGTTCAATCCCCGAACTCCATTGCATCCACCGCCGAAACGAGCTTCTGGAGGGAATCGAGTACCTCGGCGGCGAGGCTCCCCACATCGAGTTTTTCACCCTTCCTCAGGGCGAGCAGTTTCTGAAAACCATTCACATCAATATCGAATACGCTACCCAGTTTCCGGATTGTTTCCTCGGTTCCTGCGGGGATCTCTTCCGACGATTTCAGCCGTAAAAGGTTTCGGAATACGGCCTTGAGCGAACCGAAGATTCCCTTCAGACCTGCCCCGAGCACCTTTTTTTTCCCCCGTGAAGCGATTATCACCTGACGGAGAGACGCCGTGGTTCCCCTCAGTCTCTCCTCGAGCTGATGCCGCAGATTTTTTTTAGTCAGGCTGAGCGCCTCCGTCTCGTCGGACCCGAAGAGCACGCGGTTGTTGTTCCTGATGTCGTAATACTCCATGGGAAAAACATCGGCGGATCGGATGAATTCCGTCCGTGTCATAATGAGCGGTGTTATACGGCAGTTCCGCATCATCCGATGACCTGAGATACCGAGAAGTCCGAGCCCGTCAGGGGCCGGGTTTTCCAGTATGACGAGTATGTTGACGTCGGAGAGGCCGGGTATGAAGTCGCCGCTCACGTAGGAGCCGTAGAGCATGATCGAAAGGAGGTTGTCGTTAAAAGTCTGCTTCAGCAGGCCTGGATAGGATTCCTCTACACATTTCTTTATTTTTTCCACTTTATCCATATTCAGCCTCCTCAGGTTCTTCAATTGAGGTTCTTAATTTCGATACCCGGAAATTTAAAGGTAATACGCGAACACCCGATTTTCAAGGTGCAAATAAGGGAGTGGAGTGGTATACTGAGACGACGTTTGTTTCAGGGAGGGCGTCATGGGAATCAGAAAACCGCTTTTCATGGGAACCTGGTATCCGGGTACAAAGAGGGAATGCGACCGCATGATCGACGGTTTCATGGAAGATTTACCGGCCTCACGGGGTTCGGGCGGTCACTTCAGGGGAGGAATAGTCCCCCATGCGGGATGGTACTTCTCCGGAAAAACGGCCTTCTCGGTATTTCATCGTATTTACGAGAACGGCGAGACCGCGGGTTCGATTCCCGATACTTTCTTCATATTCGGAATGCACCTGCCCCCGGGCGGCTCCGACTATATCTTTCTCGACGACGGTGTGGAAACGCCCTACGGTATAGTGGATATCAACCGGGAGGCCGCCGAACGGCTTGCCGGTTCTTTCAATTTCATCGTTGAAGATGCGAACGGTTTCTCGCAGGACAATACCATAGAACTGCAGTTTCCCTTTATCAAACGCCTCTTTCCGGAAGCGAAAATCGTTACCGCGGGGATCTCCCCCGGTGAAAACGCACTCGCCGTGGGCGAGCGGGCATATGAAATCGCGGACGCACTGGGTATTTCAGCGTGTTTCATCGGAAGCACGGACCTGACCCATTACGGCCCGAACTACGGATTCATGCCGCACGGAATCGGAGAAAAGGGCGTTCGCTGGGTAAGGGAAGTGAACGACAGTAGAATAATCGATCTCTTTCTCCGGGCGGACGGAAAGGCCGTGATCCCGGAAGCTCTCGGGTCTTCCAACGCCTGCTGTCCGGGCGGGGTTGCGGCCGCGATCGGGGCGGTCGGCAAAGCCGGAGTTCGGCGGGGCGAGCTCGTCGAATACACGACGAGTTACGATATACATCCGGATTCAAGCTTCGTCGGTTATGCCGGTATCGTCTACTGAGAGGTATGAAATCCTGTCGGGGTACTCGTCCGCTATTCGTTTCAGTCCCCTGTTCATTGTTGTAAGAATAATATGCACGGCTGTGTTGACCTCTATTGCATCGCTCTCAATAACGGAAATATCCAGCCTGCCGCTCTCCATCGTCCATCGAATGAATCCGGGCGCGTAATCGAGCAGGCCCTGGAGTGCCGTCTGTGTAACCGCGGAAACAGCCGCGCATGCGATGTCGTTTCCCTTTTTCCCGCCCCCGTGTCCGTCGACGCGGACCCGGCGGATGGTGCCCCCGTTCGATTCCACCTTTATCCTGATCAAACGTGTTTCCTCGTAATAGGGCCGTGCGCGGCCGATGGGCCCCGTGACCGGGGCCTGTATTGTATGTGACGCCCCTTCATAATTATGGCGAATTTCGAATTAAAAAAAATATATGTATTGTAGAGCTTTCACATACACAAGACACACTATTTCCGGTGAACTTTTGTAATTTACGAAATAATATAGAAATGATTATCATGATTTATAACTGTTTCATGTTATTAAAGAAAAAATGGAAGTTCACCCTTATTACTATATAATATACCCGAAATAATATACCCGAAAATGGTCTTTTTGGACGGGCTGTAAATCCTCATTCACGGTTTTTATCGAACAGGCAGTGGTCGATGGACTACAAAATCGGTGTCATTGTTGTTTTCACCCTATCCTATATCGGGATCATCCTCTTTACCAGAAAAAAAACCTTCTTTGCCGGCGGCGGCGCTCTCCTGCTCTGTCTTCTCCACTTTTTTCTGAAGGGCCAGGGCCCGGGCCGAACGCTCGGTTTCATTCTTCACGCCGTTAACTGGAACGTCCTCGGTATATTCCTCGGCACGCTCCTGATTGCGGAGGCGTTCATACTGTCGAAGGTCCCGGCCCTCATTGCCCACGGACTCGTGGGGAGCGCGAAAAATACCGGAGGGGCCGTGCTTCTCATCTGCATCATGACGAGCATACTCTCCGCTTTTGTGGAGAATGTCGCGACCGTGCTCATCATCGCTCCCATCGCGCTCGAGGTGGCGGACCGGCAGGAGGTCTCTCCCGTTCCCTTCCTCATCGGGATCGCGATCTCCTCGAACCTTCAGGGGACGGCCACACTCATCGGCGATCCGCCGAGCATGATACTTGCCGGTTATATGCGCATGAATTTCAACGACTTTTTCTTCATGGAGGGAAGACCCGGCATATTCTTCGCGGTTCAAATCGGGGCCCTGCTCTCCTTTATCGTGCTCTTTTTCTTCTACCGTTCTCTTACGAGCTCCGTCGTTCCCGGTACGCGGCCTTCCGTCGAAAGCTGGTTTCCGACCGGAGTGATACTGTGCATGATACTGCTTCTTGCCGTTTCGTCGCTCATCGATCCCGATTTTTCGTATTTCGGAGGGGCCATATGCATGGCGCTCGGCACGGTGTGCGGGGTCAGGACCTGGCTCAAAGAGCGTTTCGGCTTTCGCGAGCTGACGCGAAGGCTCGACCTTGATACCATCGGCTTTCTCGCGTCGGTTTTCATACTCGTGGCAAGCCTGCAGGAAGCGGGTATCATGGGCGACATTGCCGCGGGCGTGGGTGCCGTTCTCGGTTCCAACGTTTTCGTTATCTACACCTTTTTTGTATGGTTCTCCGTGCTGATATCGGCTTTTGTCTTTGCGACCCGGGCATCATCGGTCTGAGTGCCC
>CAYWUT010000059.1:0-19521 GCA_964460545.1 uncultured Spirochaetota bacterium | reverse complement strand
CGATTACGAGAGCCTGGTCGAGACCCTGGCGCTCCTCTCTGAACAGGGTTTAAGGGAGACCATTAAAGAGGCGGACCGGGAAATCGAACGGGGAGACACCTTTTCAATCGAGGAAGCGTTCAAAGAGTGACCGGCCCCTACGAGGTAAGAATCACTAAGCAGGCTTTAAAGGATATAAAGGCCCTTTCTCCGAAACTGAAGGAGAAGTTGAAATCAATACTCACCAATGTGCTGTCGAATACCCCGTATGAAGGCAAGAAGCTTATCGGAGATCTTGCGGGGAATTATTCTCTCCGCCTTACCCTTCATGACAGGATCGCCTACTCCATCGACGAAGAGAAAAAGATCGTATACGTGAAACGCGCGAAAACGCACTATGACAAATAGTGTATAACTCCTCCCAAGGCGTTCCATGTTATTGTAATCTAGTAGATGTACTGAAGGCCCGCTGAAATGCCCGCTCCCCCGGGCTTCCTGAAGCCGTACAGGTCCTCCTCCTCACCCGCCTGCATGAAGATATATCCCAGGACCTTCAGCCCCTCGTACACGTTCCAGTTCACCCCGGCCGTGAAAAGGGCCGAACTATCGACAGGTGATACCACGCTCCTGCCCAAAAAGCTCAAGGTCCGGGCCGCGTCCCACACCGCCTCCGGATAGAGCAGGATGCCGTACGCGTCGCTTCCTCCCGGAACGGCCTCCCACTCCCCGGACGGGCGGAGCAGCCCCTCGAGCCTGAAGGAAAGATCGCCCGCTGGCCGGTTCTTCATGGACTGGAGGTGAAAGACCCCGAAGCTGAACGCCGCTTCCATATCCAACCCGCTTTCAGGACCGGGTATGGAAACCGAGGCCGCAAGATAGAGGTCCGCGAGCAGATGACCCTGAAGCGCGAAATAGGGGTTGTGCGTGTTTTCCGCCTCGCGGAATAAATAGCCCGCCTCTGTTTTTATCCCCGCGATTTTGGTCACCACGCGGCCTCCGGCCGCCGTGTCTTTCGGGGAAAATGACCCGTTCGATCCCGAGGTCCCCTGACCTGTGGAAGCGGACAGGTCCAGGCCGGGAGCGAGCAGCACGGGCTCCGCAAACGCGTAGGTCCCGAGGGGTATATACGCTGAGGTAAGCCACACCGCGTCGTCCCGGATGACCTCGGCGGTGAGATCTCCGGAAACCGGGACCGGGCCGAAGATCACGTCCCCCGCGTTGAAGAAGGTCCCCTCTCCCCAGGACACGGCGTCCTTCCCCACGGTTATCCTGAATCCCGGGAAGCGGGTCTTCACGTACGCCCTTGACACGTCGAGCAGAACCTCGTCGCCTATGACGGTGTCCAGGGAGAGCTGGGCCCGGACGTTTTTTTCGCCCGCGGATTTCAGGGTGAGCCTTCCCGTTCCCAGGCCGTAAACCCCGTATTCCTCGCCCCCGGTCCTGGCCAGGGTGTTCAGCAGCGTCAGCTTGACCGTGGGAGAAACAGCCGCCGGGGCTGCCGTAGTGACGGCAAAGCACACTCCGGCAAGGAGGAAAATCAGTGTAAATTTCTTTACCATGTCAGCTCCTCCAGGGAGAAAAGGACGGAATCGAGGGGAATATCGATCTCGATGTCCGTGACCGTGAAATACGTGCTCGAGTTCCCCTTTATGCTGTCCACGAGCTTCATGCGGACCGGAACGTGCCTGCCCGAAACCTCCCGGATCTCCTCTATTTCGACAATTTTCAAGAGCTTCCCTGACCTGGAATACTTGTGAACGCGGCGGTAGATGAATATCTCCCGGTCGATCCACATGGTCTGCCTGTAGTAGGGAACATCATCCTTCTTCGCCTCGAGCTCCACCCGGTAGCACGAAAAACCGTCCACGTCCTCCATGCCTTTTAGGTCCGCGCGGTATGACGAGAGCAGGCCCTTCCCCCCGGTCATGTCCTCGTACGACATGTCCGATCCGATCACCGACTCCTTGAGCGCCGTGCCCTGCATCCGTATCAGCTCCTCGGCCTCGGGGAAGAAGAGGTACAGCTCATCCGAGGTTCGCAGTATCTTCATGCCCTCCTCCTCCACGCTCGTGAACTCCACCAGCATGTCGTCCGTTCCCCGCCCGTAGGATATGAAGGTGCTCTCCTTCCTGCCGAACCGGTCGTTTATGACCATGGATCCCTCCACGCGGGAGGTTTCAAACACGGTGTTCTTCTCCAGCCTCCTGACGACGTCCTCCGCTGAAACCGCGAACACTGAAGGCGGAACTATGAAAGCAATAACCACCCGGATTAAAATACGTTTCATAACGCGACCTCCTCCCTGCTTCTCTTTACCGCATACTCCTTTCAATACTCCGATCGTGCCGTCCTACAGGCTTCTCAGCGCCTCCACCGGCTCTATGCGCGCCGCCCTTCCCGAGGGTATGAGCGAGGTCAGCCCCGAAATCCCTATCGCGTAGAAGAAGGCGAATATGGTGAGCACCGGGTTCAGGGCCGGATATATCCTGCCCGATATCTCCATGTCCACGCCCTGCAGTGCGTTGCTCAGGTCTATGCCCGTGATGGAGAGGGGAACGACGATGCCGATCCCGAGTACGGCGCCCGCGGCCGAGCCGATGATGCCGAGGTAGAGCGCCTCGAAAAGGAAGAGACGCACGATCTGGCCCCTGGTCATTCCGAGCGCCCCTATGGTGCCGATCTCGCGTACCCGCTCGAAAACCACCATCATGGTGGTGTTCACGATCACGGAGCTGGCCAGGAGGAAGAAGAAGAGGGCGCTGAAGTTGTAAACCGCGGTCGCCATTTTAATATAGCCGTACGAGACGCTCCCCTCATCCCATGTCTTGAAGGCGAGTACGTCTTCCCCGAGACCCTCCTTCAGCCGCGCCGCTGTCCCTGCCGGGGAAGCCCCCTCCTTCAGCTTGACGAGGATCTCGGAAACCGAGGGGCCCATGCGAAGCAGGCGCTGCGCGCGGTCGAGGGGAACCAGTATCCGGGTTTTGTTCAATACCGGCAAAGGAAATCGAACGACCCCTGTAATACGGAAGGTAACCGCGTTCGTGCCCCTCCGCATCGTGGTGGTCATCACCGTGACCTTATCCCCGGTTCCCACGCCGATCTCACGTGCGAGCCCGACCCCGACCAGGGCCTCGTTCTTCCCGGCCTCGGGCATGCGGCCCTCCACGATATAGTCCTCCAGGTTCTGAAAACCGGTCTCCCTCCCGAAGTCGACCCCGAGCCCCGTTGCCTTGAAGGTTTCCTCCTCCCGATACACGGCCGCGGGGAAGGTGATCCTGGGCGAGGTGAGGGCCACGGATTCGTCCCGCTCGATACCGGCAGTCAGGGATTCGAAGTCTTCTATCCGGAGGTGCAGGGGATTCAGGTACCCGTACCTTTCGTAGTCCTCGTGCTGCACCCTGATATCGCCCGAGTAGAAGGTCTTGACATTGCGTACGAGGTCTCCCGTCATCCCCTTGAGATAGCCGGAGAAGAAAACGATGCCCATGACCGCGACGGCTATGGCGGACAGGGACAGAAAGCTTCGCTTCTTGTTTCGTCCGATGTTTCTTGCTGCAATGCGCCACAGTTTCATGGTTCCCCCTTACCGGTACAGACACTCCGTTATGGACCTTTTCAGCGCCCTGCGGGTCGACAAGAACCCGATGAACACGGTCAGCACGATACCGAAGAAGAAGGCCGTAACCATGGCACCGGGATTCCACGCCCCCCTGAAAATTCCCTGTACCCGGTACCCGATGTCCATGTCCCCGATCAGGCCGCTGATGTCCACGCCGCGGGTCACGATCCAGTAGCTGAGCGCCGTTCCGAACGCGACTCCCAGCACGGACCCGATCAACCCGATGCCCCCTGCCTCCAGGAGAAAGGCGAGGGTTATCCGGGAATCCTTCATCCCGAGCGCGCGCATCATGCCGAGCTCCCTCGTTCTCTCGTTTATGGCCATGAGCATCGTGTTCGAGACCCCGACCGCGGCTATGACGAATACGAGCAGCAGTATGACGTTGGTCGCCGATTTCTTCATGGACGCGAACGCGAGGTAGTCCTGCGCGAGGTCGCGCCAGCTCTTGACACGAAGGCCTGGAAAATCCGGGACGAGACCCGATTCCACCTCCGCAGCGAGCGCGTCGGGGTCGCGGCGCTCGGGAAATTTCAGGTTGATCTCCGTGACCGCCCCCTCCATATCGAGGTAGCGGTCGGCCGTGTCCAGGGGTATGAAGGCCGTGCCCTTGTTGACCGCGGGATTGGGGCAATTCAGTATGCCAACGATTTCGGCGTCTATGGTCTGGTAGTACCCCCTCCTCGTCCTCGTGATCATGGTGAGCGAATACCCCACCTCCGCCCCGAGGTCGCGGGCGAGCCACTGGCCGATCAGTATACCTTCCTCGCCCGGCCGGAGCCTGCGCCCCTCCTCTACCGTCTCACCCAGCCTGAAAACCCCGTCATCCAGTTCGGGATCGAGCGCGACCACCCTTACCGGGAGGGAACCGTCCTCGGGAAAGGGGTCCTTCCTGAGTACAAGCTCCGCGCTGAACACCGTTCTGGGGGCCGAGGGTATCCTTTCCTCCCCAAGCTTCGCCATTACGGCTCCCGGGTCTTCTATGCAATATTTCAGCGGCAGCCGGTCCCGCTCGTCCCAGTAGTCCTCGTGGAGTATCCGGGCAGAGCTCGTCTCGTACCAGACGAGGTTCCGCTCCGACTCCGTCTCCGCTCCCATGAGCCACGCGTCCATGAACAGGTACAGGCCGAGGCCGACCGCGAGCGCGGCCGCGGTGATGACGGTCCTTTTCCTGTATCTCGACAGGTTTTTCCACGCAAGCGACAGCAGGAATGTCACGCCGCCCTCCTCTCGTCGGAAACGATGGTCCCGTCATGGAGGCTCACGAGCCTGTGCGCGTAATCCATGACCATGGGATCGTGGGTGGAAAAGATGAAGGTAGTACCGTGATCCCGGTTGAGCTTTTCCATGAGCTTCAGTATTTCCTCCCCGGTCTTCGAATCAAGGTTCGCCGTGGGCTCGTCCGCGAGCACGATGCCCGGCGCCTTTACCAGGGCACGGGCCACTGCGACACGCTGCTGCTGGCCCCCGGAGAGCCTTCCGGGAAGCACGTCCTCCTTGCCCGAGAGTCCCACCTCGGCCAGAACGGCCCTGCTGCGCTCCCTGATTTCATTCTCCCTTATACTGAGCAGGGAGAGCACGAAGGAAACGTTCTCCAGGGCGGTGAGCACCGGAATGAGGTTGAAGGTCTGAAACACGAACCCGAGCTTTTCGCGCCTGAGCAGTGCGAGCTCCTTTTTCGTGCGCGCCGACACCGGCTCGCCGTCTATGAATATCTCTCCGGAATCGGGCCGGTCGATGCATCCGACCAGGTTCAGGAGCGTGGTCTTTCCCGACCCTGACGGCCCGGCTATGGAAATAAACTCTCCCTTTTCCACCGCCAGGGACACCTCCCTGAGCGCCCTGACAACGATATCGCCGTTCCGGTAGTTCCTTGAGACATTATCCATTCGTATCATTTGCAGCCTCCCTCTCCTTCATCATGTACGAAGCGAAGTCGTCTATCAATTCCCAGTCGTACAGCTTGAGCGACCCCTCCCGTGCTCCCAGTATCCTCTCGGCAGCGTTTTCATACATCCTAAGCTTGTGCTTCAGCAGCTCCATGTTCCCGGGCTTCCCGGCGAGGTCGAAGAGCAGCCGTGCCGACACGTCCCCCAGAACCGACCACAACCCGAGGATGAGCTCAACGGCGTCATCCACGTAGGGGGTGTCGAAGACCCCCTCGCTTACCCCCTGCCGGATGATGTCCGTATAAACGTGTTTCAGCTTTTCGATCATGCGCCTCATGGTCCTGTTCCGGGCCACGAGGTTTTCGTCCGACACCAGGTACCTGAGGGCCGGTATGAGCATCTCCCTGTGCTCGAACTTTATCGCCCCTCCGACCTCGAAGAGCCTTCGGAACTTCTTAATCGCGTCCAGGTCGGACCGGATCACCTCCTCCCCCGCCTCCACCATCCTGTCCGTCATGCGCTCTACGAGGCTGTCCAGGAGGTCGAGCTTCGACTTGAAGTAGTGGTAGAAGGTGCCCTTGGCGATGGCAGTCTCCCTGATAATCGCCTCCACCGTGGTCTGCTCGTATCCCCTGCTGTATATGAGCGCATACGCGACATCGAGAATCTCGTTCTTCCTGACCCCGTGCTCCTTGACGATCCTGGCCACCGTATTCCCCCTTATTCCAATAACCGACCGACGGTCGGTCGGTATATGACTAAAATATATATCACCCAGTAAAAGCCGTCAACGTTTTTTTTATATTTTTTCTGATTTCAAATTGGGGCCCACGGTCTCACCGGCCGTGCACAGTGGGGGAAAACCGGCCTGCCGGCTACGGCTGCGGGATGCTCCGTGTCCGTATAAAACCGTCCGGAAGCACGGCGGGGACAGGGAGGCTCAAATCGACTTCATTCCCCGGATTTCTTCTCGTTCTCGCCCGCGGTATAGCGATGGGCCACCACCAGGGCGCGGAGCACGTCCTTTCGCTCCTCCGGGGTCATGTCCCTGTGTATAACTATGCTCTTCAATACCAGCCCGTCCTCCACCGGTTTCAGGTACTTCTTGTACGTATCCTTCTCTCCCCTGACCCTGATCACCTGGTAGTTCTTCACCGGGTAGTGTATGCCCTTGACCTGTATCTCGCCGTTGTACTTGCACTCGATTTCATCGGAAATGAGCGAGTAGGTCTCGTGGCTCACCAGTATACCGTCCACCGGGGCCGCGGCCTCGAGCCGCTGCGCGAGGTTCACCTGGCTCCCTATGATGGTGTAGTCCATCCGGTTCTCAGAACCGAAGTTGCCCACCGTGCAGTAGCCCGTGTTGATGCCCATGCGGACGTGGAGCTCCTTCTGGTACCCCTTCTCGCTCCACTCCTCCCTGAGCTCAACGAGCCTCTGCTTCATCTCCAGGGCCATGTTGAGCGCCCGGAGTGCGTGCGTCTTGTCGTCTATGAACTCCGGGTCCCCGAAAAAGACCATGATGGCGTCGCCCACGAACTTGTCGATCGTTCCTCCGTACTTGAGAGCTATCTTGGCCATTTCATCGAGGTAGTGGTTCAGCACTTCGGAAAGGGCTTCGGACTCCATGCTGTCCGTGGTGGCGGTGAAGTCCTTGATGTCCGAAAAGAAGATCGTGAGTTTCTTGCGCGCGTGGCTGAACTCGACCTCGGTCTTGCCGCCGCTGATGGACTCGTAGAGCTGCGGAGAGAGGTACTTCTTCATCTTGTTGAGCAGGCCCGTGATCTGTTTCGTCCGCTCCTTCACGGTCGATTCCAGGTTCAGGTTCATGCTCTGAATGGTCGAGATCTTTTCCTTCAGGGCCACGCGCATGCTGTTGAACGCGCGGCTCAGCGTGCCGATCTCATCCTTCAGGTCCACGACGATCTCATAGGTGAGGTCCCCCTCCTGTATGCGGTTCGCCCCGTTTACCAGCTTGTTGATGGGACCCACGATGTTCCTGGAGATCATGGACGCGATGAAGTACACGAGAAAGATAAGCACCGCCATCATGGCAGCGACCACGATAACGGCATTGACGAACGCCCTGTTGTAGGTATCCGCGCTCACGTAGATGCCGAGGGTCCCGACCGGCCTGTCCATCCAGTCGAACAGGCTCGAGTAACGCGCGAACGAACCTCCGAAGCCCATCTTTGATATGGCGTATGACGGGCTGTCCGACAGCGCCTCGCTGACCCGGGCAGGAAGCTCGAAACCGCCGGCCATGGACACCGGGGTGTTTCCCAGAAAGATTCCGGCCTGCACGCCAAGCAAATCGCTTATCCCCGACACGATCTCCTCCCGCTCGTTCAGCACGTACCGCACGAGCAGCGCACCGATAACCCTGTTGTTCCTGTACATCGGAACCGCGCTCGATATGGAAAGCAGATCACCCCCGGTACCCGTAATCCGTTCCGTGGTCGTGACGGTCGCGCCGTCCAGCGCCCTGCTTACAATCTCACTGTTCTCGAGTCGAAGGTCGTCGCTCCGGGTTACGATGGACGAAGCCGACAGGCCGACGCTCGACAGGACCGCACCGCCGGCGTTGTAGGCGGTTATGTGATACATCTGCTCCCGTTCCACGACCTCCTGGAGATACCGGGAGATCCTGTTCGGGATGACGAGATCCACGAGTATGGTCAGCGCCTTGGAGTTCGCCTGGCTTTGCGCGAAATGCTCCACTTCGTTCATCTTGCCCTCGTATATGAGCCGGGCGACATTCTGTCCGTTGTTCATGTTCTCATCGGCCTTCGTCTTGACGATTCTGTAGAAGTAGATGAGGGAAAAAACAGCGGTAAAGAAGATCGAGAAGGTTGCCGCAAGTACGAGCGCGAGCTGAAGTTTCTTTCTCAGCTGTGATTTTACTGTTTTCTTTTGCATGGCCGCACCTCATTTTGATGGAAACGGTTTGCTGTCAGTCAGTTCAAGCGCGTAGCCGATCAGGCGTTCGAAGAGCCTTGACGGCGGGATGCCCGTTTTCTCCCACATACGGTGAAACAGGCTGTTCCCGCCCAGGCCCGGTATCGTGTTTACCTCGTTTACATAGACCCGTCCGTTCTCGATAAATGAATCGACCCGGGCCATGCCCGAGAGCCCGAGAATGCCGTAAGCCCGCAACGAAGTCTCCCGGAGCGCCCGGGTCAGGTCGGGGTTCAGGGAAGCGGGAATGATGTCGTCGACCGCTTCAGGCCCGTATTTCGCCGGGTAATCGTAAAAATCATTCCACAGGCTGATCTCGGCCGCGAGGCTGGCCTCGGGACACTCGTTGCCGATAACCGCTACCGAGTATTCCCGCGCGTCAGTGGCCCGCTCGCACAGGACCTTCCGGTCGTACCCGAGCGCCTTTTGCACCGCTGAAATGAGCCCGTCCCGGTCGTCGGCACGTGAAATACCGATCGACGAGCCCATGCGGGCGGGCTTGACAAAACAGGGATAACCGATTCGCTCCGCCCGTTTTACGACGCCCGGGCCGTCGCGTTCCCACTCGAAGCCGGTGAAGCTCACCCACTCCAGCACGTCGATCCCGTTCGCCCCGCACAGCATCTTGGTGACCACCTTGTCCATTGCCATGGCTGACCCGGCCGTCCCGCACCCGACAAAGGGGATACCGAGGAATTCGAGCGCTCCCTGTATGGTTCCGTCCTCCCCGCCGGGACCGTGGAACAGGGGAAAAACAACGTCGAACCGTCCGGAGAGGAGTATGCTGAACAGCCCGCCTATGTCCGGCGGATGGCTGCACACCGCGCCACTCTTCAGTAAATCGTCGTACGAACCGGGCTGGAGTATTCCCTCTTCCCGGAGTACGTTCACCCTTTTCAAGACCTCTTTAACTCCGGCTGGATGGTTATTGCGGTCCAGATAATATCCGAAGCTCTCGATTCCAGCGGACCGAAGCGATTTCAGCGCGTACAGGGCGGATTTCACGGAGATATCGTGCTCCGGCGATATGCCTCCGAACAGCACACACACCCGGTTGCGGGTTTTATTTGCTTCCACGGGTCAAGCTCCCTTCGAATCCGCGGGCCGTATGTTCTTTCCCAGCAGGGCGAAGAGTATGGCCCCTCCGACCGTAATAACGCCGATAACGCCGATGCTCGACGAAAAACCGACCGCCGTAATCAGGATGCCGGCGACAATCGGCACCACTACGGCGATGATCTTCTCGTAGGTCGTGTATATGCTGAGCAATTTCGTCTCCCCGATCTCGCGTGCCTCCTTCGAGGAAATGATGAACGCCTCGTTCACGGCATCCACGAGCATGCTGCCTATGCCCATGACGACTATGACCAGTATCATGAGCAGTAAGTTATCGTACAGGAAAAACCCGAGCAGGAATACGCCGGTTATCAGGTTCCCGACGATGATGAAAAGCTTGTTTTTCTGAATCCTGTCCGAGGCGCGGCTTATGAGGGGCGTGGCGAGGCTGATAAGCCCGTATACCGTGAGTATGCGCGCTATATTGGACTGGGAGACGTTCATGGTATTCATGTACAGCGGAAAGACGTACTGGAACAGGCCGATATAGGCGAGCTGTATGGGAATCGTCGAAAAGAAAAGGTTCGCCACGAGCGATCGGTTTCTGAACAGGTAGAAGAATGACCGCAGGCCTATCTTCTGCCTCCTGGGCTCCACCCTCCGCTCCACGATCTTTATATGGGAGAGCACGAATATGCACAGAAGAACCGCGAACCCGGTGGCGACGAAGAAGCCCGTCCTGTACCCCAGCCGGTTTACGATTATACCGCCGATTGAAATGGCGCAGATCGATGCCGCGGCAAAACCGCCCGCCCAGTTGCCGAAACCCGTCGTTCTGTTGCCGGAATCGGTATAGCGGACGATCAGGTTGGTGCTGTTTATTATGCCGGCTCCGTAGCCAAGTCCCGCTATAAAACGGGCCGCGATGAGCTGAACCGTATTGGTCGAGAAGGCGGAAAGCATCGTCCCTCCCCCGAACAGGGTCAGGGATAATAGAAATATCCCCCGAAGGGAGAATCGGCTCGATGTGAAGCCTATCACGGGAATGATCACGGCCGCGCCGATCATGTAGCTCGATATCGGGAGGCTGAGTATGGTCCCCTCGGAGAGTCCCATGAAACCGGCCCCGGACAGCTCGTACACCTCCTTGATGAATATGGGCAGATAGGAAAGGGGGATGAGCGTCGCGAAAAAGAACAGGAACGAGGTGATTCTGATGATCTGCAGGTTCCTGGACCTTTCAGCAGCCGTTTTGTCCCCAGGCTTGAGTCCCGTCTCTTCCGCGGGCATAACGACGGAGAGAATCCTGAGCAGCTCGATGCTGAAAATCAGGGCCACGACGATGACCGTCAGGGCGTCGAGCAGTATATCCCTCAGCCTCTCTCCGATCAGATCCGTGTTGATGAACACCGCCAGGTATCCCCTGCGCTCACCCCCTCCCTCAAGCGGAATGATCCGCTTCACCTCCGTACCCGTGAGATCGATGGAGTAATCCTCTATGTCCGCGGCCGACTGTTCGAGAACGCTGGCGGTGTGATAGACATCGTCCCGCAGATGGGCGCGGTACAACGCCCTTCCGTCTGTATCGGTAATAGTGATCTCAACGGCCTGGGGATTGTTCTCCAGCCGCTGGCCGAGCAGGACCTCGGCCTTCTTCAGCCGGTCAGTGGGAATTCCCCAGTCGAGCACGTACTCCATGTCGTTCTTCACCGCACGTGAGAGCGTGTCCACGTTGGTGTTGAATATCCTGACGTACGCCTCCCTGAAGTAGTTGTTGTTCATGTACGTGTAGAGAAGCTGTGAGGCGAGCAGTATGAAAATGATGACGATGGTGTTTTTCATGGGGAGCTTGAGCCCGTGCGTGCCCTCCCTGTGGGTGAGGCCGATGATGACCTGGAGCAGAACCATGACGATGAGGGCTCCGGCCAATATATAAAAGAAGTAAGAGAGATTGTCCCTGATGATCGCGCTGACCTTATCCGTGATAACCGAGCCGCTGAACTGCAGGTGTACGGAACCGACCCAGTCCTGCATGTTGTAGTAGACGGGCAGGGTAATGAAGTACGAGCCCCTGTAGTGGTTGACCCTGCTGAGATAGAGCTGTTCCTGGTCCGGATTCTCCTCGAACGAGGGGAACTCACTCGATCCGAGCACGCGTCCCACAGCTCCGCCGTCCGTGCTGTACAGGACGGTCCTGTCCGGAGCCGTCACGTAGATCTCGTCGATGTTATCGTTCTCGGACATGATGTGGGAAAAGACCGTGTCCATGCCGCTGAAAAGTGAAATCGGTTTTCCGAAATTCACGCCGGTTTCGATCTCGCGTTTCAGGTCCCGTCCGATTATCCTGAAATTGGAGAGCAGGGTGTTCCGGTACGTCTCTTCGAAAGAGGAGATCGCCAGTATCCCGTTCAGCGCCTGGGCCACGAGCAGAACGACGACAGCCGCGACGATGGCATTCCGTATCTTTTTATTCATGGCCGGCTCCTGAGAGGATTTCGGTGTAAATCTCGTCGGAGCTGGCAAGTATATCGATCGGTATATCGTACCCGATCTTTTCGGCCTCGCTCAGGTTGATGGCGATGTGTGGAACGTGCTCGAAAACCTGTTTTATCGAACGGGGCTGTTTACCCCGTAAAACCTGGACGATATTTTTCGCGTTGTATATTCCGGTTGCGATTTCCTCGCTCTCAGATACTCCGAAGAGAACTCCCTGCTGCACGTAGGCCGATCCCTTCATCGCGAATGAGGGGATCCCGTGATCGTTGATTATATTCATAATATGGGGAAGGTTCCGGGCGCTCAGCCCGTTGACGATGCCGAGGTACACGGCGTCAGCCTCCCCGCTCACTTCGTCAACCGCGGTAAGGTACCGCGTTTCACACGCCTCGGCCCCTGCCTCGACGGGCAGCACATTGGTGTTGTGGACGACTGAAAAGCCCTTCTCCTCTGCGATCGTCTCGATATCTCCGACCGCGCCGTACGCCCTGCCGTCCTCCGTATCTTCATAGATGATACCGAGACGCTCGAAGCCCACGACGTCGTAGAACATCCGTATCTGCCGCTTGTACCGGTCGGGGTCCACGCGAACCGTGAGGAAGTCCCGTCCCGAGTCCTCGTAACTCGCGATGATTCCTGAGCCGAGCGGGTCCGATATCGAATCGGCTATAACCGGGACGCTCCGCTCCAGCGAAGCGAAAACCTGGCCGGGTCCCGTTCCCAGGGCTATGATCAGGTCGGCCCCGGTTTCCTCGGAAACGAGGTCCCGAAAATCGCCGGAATCCGCCTTTTCGGTGTCCCAGTCCATATCGAAGTAGAGTTTTCGGGAAAAATTGAGGAAGTCGGAATACCCATTGTCCTCCACGAGCGCAATGATGTCGATCACTTCCTTTATCTGCCGCATGTCCTCGTCGTAGTAAAACTCGGTCTTCGGTATGGGACGCATCCACCCGATCTGGGACAGCCCGTTGATCATGCCCATGAAGACCTCGCTGTAATCCGGAAAATCCTCCCATATGCCGTATATCACGACCCCGACATCGTGGGGATCGCCGCCTTCCTTCAGGAAAGGCTCGAGGCTGAACTCCTGTGATTCATAATCCTTTTCGGTTATGTCCACCGCGGTGTCCCGCTCGTCTCCAGCCTGATGCGTTACCGGGCCCTCGCTCTCCTGCCTGGAACGCGAGCATCCGATCGTCAGTATGAGCATGCAGGGAAGTATAAAAGCCGTTAATCGTTTCATTGTTTTACCTCCGGATTACCATTCTTTATCAACCGGTTTTCAATCTCCGGCGAAATAAACGCCCGTGCAGCGCTCGTGTAGTTGAGCTTGAAATCGATGAATCCCCCGGTCCGATAGCCGGACGAGCATGACGATATGTCCACGACCGTGTAGTCATGGGTCGAACCGATGATTCTCACCCCGTCGTCCAGGGGGGTCAGACCTCCGGCGGGCGCGCCGAGCTCTCCGAAATCGAGCACCGCCCTCTTTCTGAAGCCGGACTCCCCGTTCCTGATCTCCTCGCCGAAGGCGTTCAGGCCGTACACGCCCCACCTGTCAACCCGCTTGTTCCGTACTTCCAGGATCTCACCGGACAGTACAAATGCATCGTCGATTAAACCCTCTATCGGCTCGTCGCGTGTCAGGTTGTACCCGAAGAAGATCGCCTCACCGATCCTGACGTGGTTTACACGGTCCGGGAGCGTACCGGATACGAGCGCGGGATAAACGGCCGTGCCGCCGAAGGAAATATACTCGAACTCAAAGCCCGTTTGCCTCCTGACCCTTCGAACCGCGTCGTCCAGAGCCTCCGCGACGAGCCCGTCCGGGAGTTTTCCCATGAGACACCCGAAATTCGCACCCAGCCCCGTGATCTCTATATTCGGAAGCGCGCGTGCGGCTTGGATGAACCCGGGAAGCTCCTCCGGAAGTATGCCTTCGCGCAGGTCCCCCAGCTCCAGGGCGAGGAATACCTCGCGGCACCCGTCGTTGCGCTCGGAAACGGACTCCAGCACCTCCATACTCGAGGTGTAGAGGCAATCACAGCGGAGCCCCCCGTTCCGCGCCTCGTGCAGCCCTATCTTTAAAAGAAAACGCTTTATTTCTCCCTGCAGGCGGCTCAGGCACGCGAGGCTGCTGTCCGCCACGGTGCCTATCCCGCACCCGGCGAACGCGTCGACTATGACCGGTTCCGACAGACATACCTTTGTCACGGGCAGAAGCGTGTAACCCCTGCTGTCGCATGTCTTTTTCACCCTTTGAAGGTTCTCCACGATGGACGGCATATGTATACTCAGATAGGGCACGGCTCCTCCGTTTTTTGTGCTTCCACAACGATCATCCCGTCTTTTATCGTAGCATCGTGCGGGGTGCCCCGGTAGTCCGAAAACAGGCCCGTTACCTCGAGTCCCGCGCGTGCAAGCAAATGTATGAGCTCGAAGGAAAAAAACCAGCGCATGCTGAACCGATGTACGAGCCGCTCCCTGCGGCCGTCCGGGTAAACAACGTGGAAAATGGAATCCTTGACCTCGACCTGCCGCGTATAGTCACGCTCGACATAGCGAAACGTCCTGCGCACCCTTCTGCCGTCGTCCATGGTGAACTCCGGGGTGATGTCGAACTCCTCGAAAACGGTACGGTCGGCAAGGGCATCCACGGACTCGTTGAACACGGTCATATAGAAAATTCCGCCGGGGTCCAGATGCCTGTTTACCGACGAGAGACAGGCGAGCTGGTCCTCGATCTCCGTGAGATAGGTGAACGAGGAATAAGGTATCGTCACCAGGGGGTAGGTCCGGTCCAGATTGAAATCGCGCATGTCGCCCCGCACCAGGGTAATCCGTGACCTGGTCTCGGCAGCCTCTCCCTCGATCTTCTTCCCGGCCAGGCGAAGCATCTGCGGTGAAAGGTCCATCCCCGTGACACTAATGCCCTCCCGGGCCAGGGGAATGACCGTTCTTCCCGTACCGGCCGCGAGCTCGAGCGCCTCGCCTCCGCAGCGCCCCGCCAGGTCAACGTAGTACCCGATATCCTCCTCGTAGGGCAGGATGTAGTCATAGTACTCCGATACGAAATCGTGCTCCACGTATCCGCCGGAGATGTCCGCTGTGTTCTTCATCCTCTCCTCACGATCTCTTTTCGGCAATGACGATCAGCCGCCCCTCCCTGAAGGACGCGTCAAAAGGTTTGTACGCGTAATCGGAATACACTCCCGTAACATTCAGGCCCGCGCGCTCACACAGGTGGATGAGCTCGAACTGGAAGAAATATCTCATAGCGAACCGGTGAACCAGCCGCTCCCTTCGCCCGTCCGGATGGGTTATATAAAAAATGGATTCCTTTAGCTCGACCTGCTTCGTGTAGTCCCGCTCGACATAACGAAACCTGCGGCATACCCGCCTTCCGTCTTCCATGATGAACTCGGGGGTGATGTCGAACTCCTCGAATACCCCCTTGTCGGACAGCCGGTCGATCGATTCGTTGAACACCGAGATAACGAAAATGCCTCCGTCCCGCAGGTGTCTTTCCGCTGACTCAAGGCATTCGAGCTGACTTTTTAGTTCAAGAAAATACTGGAAGGTGCTGAAGGGGATGATGACAAGCGCGAACCGCTCCCCGAGATCGAACCCGCACATGTTTGTCTTGACTATGCGGGTGTTTCGCCTGGTCTCTTCGGATTCCGACTCCAGCTTGGCCCGGCATATGTCCATCATCCGGTCGGAGAGGTCGATACCGGTGATCTTTATGCCGGCCCGCGCCACGGGTACCAATATCCGCCCCGTGCCCGAGCCCAGCTCCAGAACCGGACCGCCCGTTTTATGGGCGAGATCGACGTAGAAGTCCCTGTCCTTCAGGTCACGGAAGATGTAATCGTAGTACTCGCATACGTACGGCAGATCGATGTACCCGCCGGTAACGTCCGCGTTTACAATGGACGCACTTCTCCTCTCCACATTGAACCCCCCTTTACTGTACTTATTATACACCCATTTTCCGGTTTCATGTCGAACCTATTGCACGTCCGCCCCCCGCGCCTGAGGTCAGCTCCTGTTTATCCACCTGAGACGAGCTATCAATACGTGCAGCATTGATTCCACGAGATCGTACTGGTTCCACATCAGATCATTCAGGGTTCTTCGGCTTATCTGCAGTACCTCCGAATCGCGGACCGCCAGGGCCGAAGCCTCCCTCTCCTGAGAATCCAGGGCGGAGAGCTCGCCCACTATGCCGTGCTCGCCCACGCGCTGCACGAGCCTGCCCCCGCTTTCGAGGACAAGCTCACCCCTGCAAACGATGAAGAGATGGGAGCTCCTCTCGTGCTTCTTAAAGAGGACGCACCCCTCCCCCAGATCAAGACGCCTGGCCCGGGCCGCCGCCTCGGTCAGTATCACGACCGGGAGCCTGTAAAACTCCGGCTGGGACTTCAGCACGAGCAGCTTCTTGAGAAGGTCGGATTCACCACTGCGTGTCGGCGACGGGCCGCACCCCTTTTCGACGACATCCGACCGGGGCATGAACGGCTCTTTCCTCGACTGCGCTTCCCGGATCCTCCTGCAGAGCACCGAAATAATCGCCCTGCCCACGTCGAGATTGCTTTTTAGAAAATCGATCAGGTCATTCTGCTCTATATTGAAGAGCCTGGTGGCGGTTATGCCTGTAATTGAGGCGGACCTGGGTTCCGGACTCAGGGCGGCGAGCTCTCCGAAAAAACTCCCCTCTCCGATCTCCGTGAAAACGGTCGGCCCGTCATGCACGCTGACCCGCCCCCTGGCGAGTATGTACATGGATGTCCCGTCCTCGCCCTTGGTTATGATCCGCCCTCCCTCATCGTACTCGAGCTCCCTGACCGCTCCGGCAAGGGCGGCCAGCTTTTCATCGGGAATTTCCGAAAAGAGCTCTGCCTTTCTCAGGATTTCGACCCTTCGCACAAGCGCCCGTGCCTGCTCTTCTCCCCGTTCGTACCGTACACACGTTTTCAGCCACTTCCCCCACTCCCCGCGCCCGATAACGTCGAGCAGCTCGTCTCTCCCAGGAAACCGCAGGTTCCGGGAATTTTTTTTCAACAGGTCTATCCTCCTGTCGAGTGGTATATCCTCGATCATGGGAAACACCAGGGATTTCTGCACACTGCTCAGCACCGTGTCCGCCAGCTCGAGCGCGAAAGCCCTCTTCTCTTCCGATTTCGCGGAGAGGTTGTTCAGCACCACGATAACGTCCTCTGAGGGATTGATGAACGTCAGGATGAGGAATATCCGCTCCACGGACTTGTTTATCTCGTGTTTCAGTCCGTCGATGAGCAGGCCGTGGGCTTCTCCGTCCAGAACCCTGACCGCCGAGAACAGCCGGCAGCAGAGCTCCCTTTCGGATTCGAGGAGCCTCTGCAAAAGGGCGATATCATGGGTTTGCGCCTTGTATCCGCATGACTGCAACGCGTACAGAATTTCAGCCCGCAGTAGACTGTCCTCCTCCTCCAGTTTCGTTCTCAGGAGGTACTGAGAGCCCGGGCTGACCTGTTTCCTGTATATTCTGATGACGTCCCTTTTTCGAGACCGGTCCTCGGTACCGTTATACACGGCCTCGAGCCGATGGGTAATGTCTTCATCCGTTCCTGATATGATCCTGATCACCGACGTCTCCAGCAGCGGATCGTTCATGATTCGAAAAAGGGTCTCGAAATGCGCGGGGACCATGTTCGGTGAAAGCGAAGCAACCGCCGACTTCCGTACTTCCGCGTCTTTATCGTTGAGCAGTGAGGAGACATCCGGTATGAATGCTTCGTCCCGCAGCTTCGGGAGTATCGAAGCCGCGGACATCCTTCTCTTCACCGACCTCGAAACGGCCCAATCGTGCAGGCTCCGTGTCAAGGCCGGACAGACATGCCCTGTGGGAAAATACTTCAGCAGGGAGAAAACCGCTTCATCGCGCAGCCGGACGTTCCTCCCCTTTGCGAGTTTCGAGAGCAGGCCGTACGCCTCCTGTTCACCCGTGGCCGCCATGGCCTCAACGAGCCCCGGGAACCTCTCTTTCTCGGGCTGCATGTTGAAATGCCGCAGCAGCTCCGGGAGCAGAACCGGGTCGGGCTCCCGTACGAGCCGGGCGCAGATCTCTTCCTGGACGAGGGGGGATTTGTTGTTGATCAGAAGAATCTTCTCGGCGCCGCTTATCCTCGTCTTATTTCCGAGCAGGCTCAGGCATGCCTTGACCATCAGTGGATTTACGGAGCGCAATCCCCCTTTCAGGTAATCCACGTCCCTCCCGGACAGGGACAGCTCCCTGCCCTTCATGCCCATGGTCCTGAGGGCCTCGGTCAGCGAGGAGCGGTATCCCCGGCTCATCCGCAGTATGCTGAAAATCCAGATGCATACCACGAGCAGAAGAAGGAGGTGTGTGACCGCCGGGGGCAAAACGAAGTAGTTAAACAGAAACAGAAGGATCAGGCCCGCTATGCCCCCCGCACCCTGCCCTATGACCGTCTCGGTGAAGTTCTGGAGCCTGTCCCGAATATTTTCCTCCAGGGGCTGAAAAAGCGTGAAGTATGCCGGTACGTACATGGAGTTGATCAGGACACGCTCGAGGTATTTCGTCACCACAACGGCGATGAAGACCAGGCTTCCAGTCGGATTGAACGCGGATAGAAAAGCAGCCGCTATACCCCCCATACCGATGAGTACCGGTCCGGCGAGAAGTCCCCCCTTGATTCCGGTGGCCGCGGTCCAGCGGCCGTAAACCACGGTACGCATGAACAGGTTGCCCATGCCCACCACCGACCAGAATATACCGAGAAAGGAAGCGAGCTCCTGCCCGGGCTTGAGCGATGACTGGCTCAAATCGTAAAACGAGAGGTCGACGAAATAATAGACGAGATAACCGAGACCCACCATCAGAAATATGCTCCTGAAATACTTCTTGTTCAGAAATCCCGACAATGGAATGCGGGAGGGTTCGGCATCGGGTTTCGCGTCTTTTTCCTGTCCGCCATGCCGGCTGAGAAATATAAATATGCACAGGGTCGCGATATGTCCGGCCGCGGAAACGGAGAGCAGAACCGGAACGTCCAAATGCCTTACCAGTACCGGGATCAGGGCTCCCGACGCGATGAAGGCCACGACCTGGCCGCTCCCGATGATCCCGAACAGCCGCTTCGCCTGCCGTATATTGAAAAGCCGGTTGGCCGTGGTCCAGAACACGAGGTCCGAAAGGATTATTTCAACATCGACCCAGACGAGGAGTATAAAAGGAAGCACGCGAAAACCCGGTATTGCCAGGAAGAATGCGAGAAAGACGACCGGGACCGTTATGAGCATGGATATGATGAGCCTGGACACGAACCCGAAGGAAACCCTCCGTTCCATGCGTATGAAAACCATACCGAGCATGGGAACGGCCAGCGACGACGCGATGTATACGAGGGGAAGGAGTTTCGCGTCGAAGGTCACGAGGAAGAGCGTGTTCGCCGTGGTTCCGGTGAATACCTGGCTCATACCGATGAAGAAGGAGTGAAGAAGGCTGAGAAGGACGAGGTTCAG
>CAYWUT010000058.1:0-19709 GCA_964460545.1 uncultured Spirochaetota bacterium | reverse complement strand
TGCGCAAAGAAAGCGATAGTTGTTCATTATTGTTAATTTTAAATAAACGATGCGTATACCATCGCATACTGTGAAGGGGAAGGGGGCTTACGCTCCTCGAGGAACAGTCAGACCAGGACAACGACCCCGCTTTCCTCCAGACGGCGAACGGCATCGCTGTCCTGCACGGGGTTTTCTCTGAGGTCGACGAAACCGAGATGCTCGAGATCCAAAAGGGGGGCGGGATCCTCTACCTCATTTTTCGAGAGGTCTATTATCTCGAGCGCGGAAAGATATCCAAGCGCATCCAGGCTGTCTATCATGTTCCCGGCCGCCAAGAACTCCTCGAGGTAGGTAAGGTCTCGAAGGGGCGAGAGATCCCTTATCCGGTTATACGATATGTTAAGGCTCGTGATATTACGACAGTACTCGACGCCGTCCAGGCTCTCCAGGCCCAGGTCCGGGAGCGAGAGATCCCCTTCGAGGCACATGAGGTCTTCCGGCCCGATAGTCAGATCGAGGTTGCCGAGATACGCCGCCTTGACCGCGGAGATGAAATCGAAACCCGATTCCGCGTCATGGACGTCCCCCTCATCCATGGGATGCATGCCTATATCGTCATGACCGTACACATGGACCTCGGGAGAATCGATCTCGAACCGCCGTACATACTGCCGGTCGACCTCGGAATCCGCGGATAAAAGCTTCCGGTAAAATAAGAGCCTTTCCCCGTCGCCTTCCCTGAAGGCGCTTTCGATCTCCTTTCGGATCACGTTCAGCCTGTCGGGATGAAAATGCTTGATGAGCTTTAAAAAAAGCCGGTTTTCTCCCACTTCGAAAACCTCGTCCGGAAAGAGCGTGTCCCCGTAGAGCTGAAGCTTCAGCCGGTCGCGGGACTTGTAGGCGTCGATAATGGCAAGCGAGAGCTCCTGCAGTTTCAGCACGGTGAGGTTAGACTTCAGATAGTCGTACGTTTCTCTCAGCATCATTTCTCCTCAGCAGGGTTTTTCTGGAAGCGGGCAAAGGATTGTCGGGGAAGAATAAGATAACAGAATATACTGAATGGGGTATAAAAAATTACACGCAGGATCTTAAAATATCCTACAGCATATGCTCCGTTCTCTGTATGATCGAATCCTGCACATCCCGGTGGATCTCGTGGAAGAAGGCGGAGTATCCGGCAACGCGGACCACGAGCCCACGGTACTTCTCCGGGTTCTTTTGCGCAGCACGAAGCGTATCGGCGGACACAATGTTGAACTGCACGTGGCATCCCCCGAGCCTGATGTAGGTCATGATGAGCTCCGCGAACTTGCGTAAACCTTCCTTGGAGGAAATGACGCCGGGATCAATCTTCTGGTTGAATATTACGCCATTCGGAATGCGCCGGTGATCGAGCGTGCACACCGATTTGAACACCGCCGTAGGCCCCTGTTCATCCGTTCCGTTGGTCGGTGATATACCGTCCGCGAGGCGCTCTCCCGCGTGCCTCCCGTCAGGCGTGGCGCCCGTGGACAACCCCAAAGCCATGTAGGATGCAACGGGAATAAAGGACCCGACAAAGCCGCCGCCCCGGTAGGTCGTAAGGCCTTTCAGTGATTCTATGAAAATATCCGCGACGAGCTTGGCCATGAGGTCGGCTTCAGGTATGTCGTTTCCGTACTTGGGCACACGGTGAATCATAAGCTGCCGGAGCTCCTCCTTTCCCATCCAATCCGTGTCGAGCGCTTCCACGAGCTCTTTCATGGACACCGTCTTCTCATCGAAGACCATCTTCTTTACTGCAAGGAGCGCATTGCCCGCGTTCGCTATCCCCACACCGTAGGGAGCGGTATAATTGTGCCGAGCCCCTCCTTCGGTGACGTCCTTTCCCTTCTGAATACAGTCTCCCACGAGCACCGAGGTCAGGGGCGTGGGCATGAGCTGCGCGTGCGCCATGTCGATGATGTTGTTCCACGCGGCCTGATGCTCTATCGCGTATCTCATCTGTTTCCTGAACGCTTCGAGCAGCTCCTCGAAAGAGGTAAACCCCGCGGGGTCGCCCGTTTTGAGACCCACCCGCTCTCCCGTCACCCTGCATCTTCCATCGGAAAGCGCGAGCTCCACGATCTTGGGGAGGTTCAGATACCCGCCGTTGAGCCTTCCCCATACGTTCGGAGGGGCCGTTTCCACACACCCGACCGGAACGTAATCCCTCGCCTCCTCCAGGGGGAGCCCTATGGTGGTCAAAGCGGGTACAACTGATTCGTCGTTTACCACCTGCGGCATGCCGTTTCCGAGCCGTATGGCCTCGCATACCTTCATCAAGAATGTACGGGGCGAGCGCAGATGAAGCCGCGCGCTGAAGTTCGGCTGCATGAGCAGCATGTGGGAATGGGCCTCCAGGCAGCGGTAGCTCAAATCGTTCGTGCGGTCCATCCCGTCCGGCCCCACACCGCCGACGCAGAGGTTCTGCCCCATGGGATATCCGGCGTGAAAAGCCGCGTCAGCCGCGCGGTATATCTTTATGGGCTCGGTAAGCTTTACCCACATAGCCTCGAGCAGCTCCTGGGCCTGGATCTTCGTCAGCCGGCCCTCGCTTAAATCCGCGGCATAGTAAGGATAGAGGTGCTGGTCGAGACGACCGGGTGATATGGACACGCCGTTGTCATAGATCTGCGGCAGTATCTGCAGGAACCAGAAGGACTGAAGCGCCTCGTGGAAGGTACGGGCCGGATGCTCCGGAACCCGGCCGCACACCGAGGCTATGGCCACAAGCTCTTTTTTCCTTTCCGGATCCTTTTCCACCGCGGCTAGTTCATTTGCTTTTTCCGCGTAGCGCCGGGCGAACGCAATAGCGGACCCGCACATCGTCATGCTCGCGTCATAGAAGAGTTTTTTTCCGTAATCTTCGGGTTTCCACAGCTCGAGGCCGGCCCTCCGCTCATCTATCTCTTCCATTATTCCGCGCATCCCCTTCTCGAGGACCAGTCCGTAATCGAGGGCTACATGCCCGAGGCCGTGTTCCTCGTGGGGGCTGATATTGAAAACGTTCGCAGCGAACCTGAGCAGCCGTATCTCCCCGGTCGCGCATGAATAGACCCGGTCGCTCAGGGTTTTTCCCTTCCAAAAGGGATATATCGCCTGAATGAACTCCCGCTTTACCTCGTGCGGTACCTCGAACCGGTCCTGCGCACGGGTTTCGAACCGGTCGATCTCGTCGTATATCCACTGCACGGCGAATTCCGGAAAGAGCGGCGCGCTCCGCTGCAGGCTCGCCATATGTCCCACGATAAGCTCATCGTCGAGTATGTAAACGCTTATCTCCCTCAGCACAGCGTCAAAGGCCTTTGTCCTTCGAACGAGAATGTGCTCGCCTTCCGTTTCCCGGTAGGACCGCGTTACCAGGCGCGCGCGTTCGATACAGATATGCGGTATCGCGGATATCACACGGTTCCTGAGCCGCTGTCCCCGCTCGTATTCGGGCATCCCTTCACCCAGAATATGGTCGGGTTCCACAGCCGCTTCGTGTACCTTCGGATTATATATAATGGAGGATACGGAAGACATGGACCTCTCCTTTCAAACTCGCATTTACCCCGTTACAAGAATTTAATGGATTGTGTGTCTCCTTACAAGCAAGATAACAACACGGTATGTTCCGACGCGAGACATCCATTATTCAAATGAAGTGAATGATTCCGTACGTTTTAACCAGGTACGGCGGATGAGTAATAGAGGAATTTAACGGTGACCTTCATACAACCGCATGTTGTATGAAACATTAATATCTTATTTAATGAGTCAAAATCCCCTCGTTGCCTTATACGTGCGTTTGTCGGGCACTCTCCATGCAACGGCCCCGGGAAAAGGGAGATAGATCACTGCTTTACCGCACCGAGGGCAAGGCCCCTGATAATGTACTTGTTCGCGAACACGGTTACGATCAGGGGAGGAATCATGATGACGAGCGAATTCGCGGCGATATCCCAGTAAAGGGGCCCGCGGAGCGTTGTGAGGCCCGCCATACCCACGGGTAGTGTCTTCGCGGTCTTGAAGGTGAGTGTCAGCGCGATGAGGAACTCATTCCAGCAGAATATGAAGGAAAAGAGAAACGCAACGGCTATGCCGGGAACCGCCATGGGAATAATGATGCGGTAGAGGGCTTTCCATCGCGTACACCCGTCCACGAGCGCCGCTTCCTCGAGCTCCTTCGGCACGTCGGAGAAGAACTCCTTCACGATCCAGGTGACGATAGGCATGTTCATGATTGCGTATACGATAATGAGGCTGGGAAGTCGGTCGATGAGCCGCACCCACGTGAAGAGGAGGAAGAAAGGCATTGCGAGCGCAACGGGCGGGAACATCCTCTGCGACAATATAAAGAAGGATATGTCGTCGTTTTTCCACCTCCTGTACTCGTAACGTGTCAGCCCGTAACCGGCCATCACGCCGAGTATTACCGTGAGTATCGAGCTTCCAAACGCGACGACGATGCTGTTTCGCAGGTATCTCAGCTTCTCGCCGAGAACGGGCATTTGAATGAACTCCGCCTCTCCCCCAACCGCCTTGCCCACCAGGTGCATCCATGCCTTTTTCGACGGCTTGTAATCCACGAACGGCAGGTAGGTTGGCTTCTTTCCATAGACCGCGGGCGCGTCCTTGAAGGACATCGTGATGGCCCAGTATATGGGGAAGATCGCGAAAATAAACCATACTACGAGTATGATATAGACACCGATTTTCCTCGGAAGGCTTTGTACTTTGAAATAGGGGCTCGCCATTATCGTAACGCTCCAAGTCTCTTAAGGGATCTGATAAAGAACATGAACATGGCTATGATGACGATGAGCTGTATCCACGACATCGCTGTACCGTATCCCAGGTCAAAGGCCCTGAATCCCCTCAGGTATATGTAGAAGTTGAGGAGCTCGGTCGATGTTCCCGGACCTCCGCCGGTGAGTATGTATATGGTGTCGAAAACCTTGAATGCGTCGATCGTCCTGAGAAGCACGATCGTAACCACCACGGGAAGCGCAAGGGGAAGCGTTATCTTCTGAAATATCTTAAGCTGCGTACCGCCGTCCACGACCGCAGCCTCGAACAGCTCCTCCGGAAGGGCCTCGAAGGCCGCCAGTATGGTAAGTATCATGAAGGGCGTCCACTGCCACACATCGACGATGACGAGCGAGATGACCGCCGATATATTGCCTGAGAGCCACTCCACGGGCTTAAGCCCGAAAATGGTTAACAGGTGGTTTGCAGGCCCACGGTTGAAATCGAGTATCATCTTCCATATGTAGGAAACGGCCACCGGTGAGAGAAGCATGGGCAGCATGTAGGATACCCGGAAAAAGTTCTTCCCCCTGATCTCCTTCTGGAGTACCGTGGCGATCAGCGTTCCCAGGCTGAGCTCTAAGAAGATAAGTATCGCTACATATACGAAGGAGAGCCAAAGGGCGTGCCAGAACCTCGCGTCTTTGCCTATGGCCTTGAAGTTGGCGAATCCCACGAACTGTATGCCCCCGGACCCCGGCTGCCACCTCGACAGCATCATGTAGAGCGAGAAAAGAAGCGGGAAGATCGCAACGATGAGGATAAAAGTAACGACAGGAACAATGAGGGCGTATTTCATCCTTTTTTCGGCAAGGCCAATCATGGAAAAACCCCGCATTATGATAGAGTACAGTCCTCGAGGCAAAAAGGAACACACCCCGGAACAGAATAAAAATTAAGTGCTACAGAATAATATGATTACAATCGATTTGCAAGAATAAATTTTTATCTCAACCGACAAGCCGAGCACGCCTGTACATCATTATCGACGAACACGTACTCGCAATAAAAAAGCCTTTCCCGGGAGACGGGGCTCCCCGCCTCCCGGTATGAAAGGCAAATCCATTGAGTGTCCACGCTTCTATCGGTAGTTCAAGTGCCACTGGTAGAAATCGATCTGATTGTCCCTGTCGAGCCGATCTGTAAGAGCATCCCACTCATTCGCTATCTTGTCCAGGGCTTCCTGCGCCGTGTTCTCACCGGAAAGTACGGTGGTAAGATACGGCTCATAGACGCCCTCGAAGTAGTCGCTCGCACCGGGCACGCGCAGGTCGATAACGGAGTTCGGATGATCCGTCACGTTGATCGTGTTCTGGATGTACGCCTTGGCATCCGCCTCGTCCCATCCGTTCGCCTTCCAGGAATCGAGGTTCTCGGAGTGCGAAATCCTCCACGGTTGAAATCCACTGTCCGGAGTTGCAACGTCGATAGAGCTGATCCGCTCGCTCATCATGAAGGAAATAAAATCCCAGCTTATATCGGGATGCTTGGTGACGGATGTGATGTACCACGACCAGCCGTTGAAGCAGTGAACCGGGGCGTAGTTGACCTTGTCGGTTTTCACCCACTTGTTCTGCTTCCAGTCCCAGTACTCCTTGGAACCGGGCGGAAGGGCATATCCGACCTTGCCCTGCACCACCGAGACGTCGGAGTAGGTATGCGGACCGATGTCGCCCCAGTCGATGGCCATTGCCGCATGCCCGAGCACGATCTCGTTTATCACGTCTGCACGGACCCAGTCGAGACCGGGAGCGCCGCCCTTCTTGAGACACTCGGCGTAGAGATCGAGCCCCTTCACCCAGCCCGGATTGTTGACGAGAGGATCCATGGTTTCCGGGTTGAAGAAGAAGATTCCGGGCGTGCTGATCTTGTCGGACGGGATAACGGCGTACGGCGCAGTCCAGGAGAACGAGTACCAGTACGCCTGGGCCCCGCGCTTCGTGTTCGTTATGAAGCCGTACTCTACATCGCCGTCATTGTCCCAGTCCCAGTTGTTGAAGAACTCCGCCACGTCGACCATCTCTTCCAGGGTCTTGGGGGGAACGTTGTACGTATAACCGTACTTCTTCTTGAACTTGGCCTTGTAGTCGGGATTCCCGAGAATATCCTTGCGATAGAAGAGATACTGGTTGTCGTTGTCGCAGATGAGTCCGTAGGTCTTACCGCCGAATGTGTTCTTCTTAATGATGCCTTCGGGCACATCCGAGGGATACCAGTCCTCCCCGGCCAGGTAGTCGTCCAGCGGTATGACATAGCCCAGACCGACGAAGTCGGCCATCCATATATTGGCCGCAAGCAGCATATCGAAGGCATCGCTCTTCGTCATGGCAGCCTGTTTGGCTTTCGGGAAGATGTCGCCGAACGATACCTCGATCGCCTCGACGGTATGTCCCGTCATGGACTTGAACTCCGGAGCGTGCGCCTTGATCGGCCCGCTGATAAAGGGACCGGTCATGGTCAGTACTGAGAGCGTAAGCGCTTCAGCCTTCTTCTCGGCTTTTGGGGCCTCGGCCTTCTTCTCGGCTGCGGGAGCCTCAGCCGCGCCCTTCTCCTTTTCGCCGCCCGCTACGAGGAACAGCAAAGAAACAACAACAGCAAGCGCAATAAGGATAACAGGTACCTTCTTTTTCATTACATTCCTCCTTCTTTATAATTGATAACTCATTACAACACTATAAAATCATAATGTCAATAAAAAAAATATACACCGTTCCATGGTATTAACAGCAACTTCAACGATAATCACGCTCCGGGTTTCCGGTTCCGAGGGATTATTTGACGTACCCGTCCGAGCGGTGTATTATGAAGGCCGGTTCAAAGTACTAAAAAGATGTGGAAAATACGGTACCGGACCTTGCGGCTTTATGAACCGTAAAATGGATAAACGTGTCCGGCTGTTTCCCCAATTTCAGGAGGGATAAACATGGCAACGGTACTTGATACCGTTACACAGAGAAAATCGGCTCGAACCGGGAGACTGAAGAAGCGCTTCTACTCGGACAAGTTCTACGTGGACACTGTCCGCGCTCTTCTTGTTACCGAGTCCTACAGGGAAACCGAAGGCGAGCCGATCGTCATTCGGAGGGCACGCGCCCTGGAAAAGATACTGGACAATATCGATGTGCGAATTCACGCGGACGAGCTCATCGTGGGATGCCAGAACGGATCGTCCCCGAGAAGCGCGAATGTTTTTCCGGAAATGGCGACCTACTGGATCGAACGGGAGCTCGAAGATTTCGAAACCAGGCCGCAGGACAAGTTCATCGTCACGAAAAAAGCGAGGGAAGACCTGCTGTCAATCTTTCCCTACTGGAAGGGGAAAACCCTGCACGACCACATGCTCTCGAACATGCCCGAGGACACCCGTGAGCAGCTCTTACGGGATCATCCCGCGGTTTTCGGCTGGTGCGCGTATCAGAACGGGGTCGGCCACATATCCCAGGACCACGAGGGTGTTATTAAAAAGGGACTTGCCCGTATAAGGGACGAGGCCGGGGAGCACCTTCGGAAGCTGGACCTCACGGTCGCGGAGAACATCGAGAAAGCCCTCTTTCTCAGGGCGGTCGTCATAACGAGCAATGCCGCGATCAGGTTCGGCCGCAGGTACGCCGGGGAGGCCCGTAGGCTCGCCGACCTCGAACCCGACCCTGTCCGCAAACGGGAGCTCATGCGTATAGCGTACAACTGCGGCCGCGTTCCGGAGCACCCGGCAGCGACTTTCCACGAGGCGGTCCAGTTCTGCTGGTTCCTGGAGCTCATCACGCAGATCGAGACGAACGGCGTATCCATTTCCCCCGGGCGATTCGACCAGTACATGTATCCCTATTTCAGGCGTGACAGGGACGAAGGCAGGCTCACGCGGGACGAAGCCCTGGATATCATCGAGTGTTTCTGGATCAAGCTCAGCGAAATGGTCATACTCTATGACAAGATCACCGCGAGCTTCATTGCGAACTTTTCAATGGGCGAGCACATAAACCTCGGAGGTCTGACCGCCGGGGGCGAGGACGCGACGAACGAGCTTTCCTACCTCTGCCTTCAGGCGCAGATGGATACGGGACTCATGCAGCCCAATCTGTCAGTGCGTGTGCATCGGAATTCCCCGCAGCGGTTTCTGGCGGAAGCGGCCCGGGTGGTACGCGAGAAGAACGCCATACCGCAATTCCTGAACGACGAGCTCTTCATTCCGTCCATGACCGAACGGGGCATTCCGGTCGAGGAGGCGCGTAACTACTGCGGAGTGGGATGCGACGAGATGTGCATTGCCGGAAAGACGGGAGGAGACCTCTTCGCCTACATAAGCATGGCGAAGGTCTTCGAGCTCGCACTTAATAACGGAAGGTGCAGGCTGTGCGGAAAACAGATGGGACCGGAAACCGGCGATCCCGCTCGATTCACCTCGATCGAGCAGATCCAGGACGCCTTCGAGAAACAGATGGCGTTCTTCAACCGCCACGCCGCTATCTGCATGAATACCGAAGCGCTCGTGCACAGGAAGGTCATGCCCGTTCCCTTTCTCTCCTCAACGCTCAAGGGGTGCATCGAACGCGGTACCGATATGACCGGAGGAGGCACCGATTACTACTGGACCTCCCTCATCGCGATCGCGGGCATGAGCAATGTGGGGGACGCGCTTGCGGCGATCCGAAAGCTCGTTTTTAATGAAAAGAAAATCGGGATGGCGGAGCTCATGAAAGCCCTTGATAAAGACTTCGATGGATACGAGCATATTCGGCAGATGCTCATCCACCGGGCCCCGAAATTCGGCAATGACCTGGACGAGGTGGACCTGCTTACAAAACAGGCCGTGGACACGGCATACCGCGAATCCCAGAAATACCGTGACCCCCGGGGCGGAAAACTCATCAGTTCCATATGGCCCGCCTACCTCACGGTAACGGCCCACGTTCAGTTCGGGCTCTCGGTCGGAGCCACGCCCGACGGGAGACACGCGAGAAAGGCCCTGAACGACGGCATCTCCCCGGTACAGGGAATGGACCTTTCCGGTCCCACGGCCGCGATGAACTCGCTCGTCAAGATAGACCAGTCGGTGTCCACGGGCGGCATGATATACAACATGAAGTTCAGTCCGGCATCCCTTGCGGGAGAAGAGAACCTCGAGCGTTTCGTAAACCTGATAAGGACCTATTTCGACAAAGGAGGGGGCCAGGTACAGTTCAATGTGACGTCCGCCGAGACATTAAAGAACGCGCAGGAAAAACCCGATCATTACAAAAACCTCATGGTCAGGGTCGTCGGATACGCGGCCCTGTTCGTGGAGCTCAGCACCGCGGTGCAGGATGACTTGATAGAGAGAACGCAGTATACGGCGGTTTGACGGGGTTTATCCGTGGCCGTGAAGGTCACGTACGCGACTCAATGAATAATTCCCGAACAGGAGAAAATAAGATGAGAGAGATCAAAGTCGAAATGATGAGCCCGGAAAATTTCAAGGACTTCGGACAGATGATCATCCCCACAAAAGACAAAATCACCTTTTCGAACGAATTCGTAGACCACTACCACGACCTCGCGAGCCTCGAGACCCTCGGCAGGGACCCCGTGGTGACCTTCTTCTCCACGTACAGGAGGCCATTCATCATAGACAAGCTCGAGCGGCACAGGAACACGAGCGAGATATTTTTCCCGGTAGGAGGCGTAGCCCTCATGCCCTTTGCCCCCGATCTTCCGGACGGAAACCCGGATATCGAAAAGATGCGCGTCTTTACCTGTATACCCGGAAAGCCCTTCATTGGCGGTAAAGGGGTATGGCATATATTCCCCTTCCCGCTCGAGGAACGCTACGAAGCCTACAACATCGTGGAAAAAGAGATCATCGAGAACGATCTCGAGATATTCGAGCTGGACGAGCCCGTACGCATCATACTCTAGTCAGCCGTTTCCCGTGCAGGTTTTTCAGCCACCCCGGATCCCGCGTACCTTTTCCATAAAAGCCCTTACGCGTTCAGCGTCAACGGGATTGGCGAGCCTGCCCTCCTCCTTGAAGGAGGACCCCACGACAGCGCCGTCCACATGGGGGAGCAGCTCGTCTAAATTATCGATGGAGAGCCCGCTTCCGATGAGAACGGGTACGCTTACGGCATTTCTTATGGGCTCGACGTTCTCTCTGCTCGGCGGTGTTCCGGTTTTTATGCCCGTGACGATGACGCCGTCCCCGAGCGCGGTCTGCACGTCCTCGGCCTGTTCGAGTATGCTCCTGTCCTCGATGAGGTGATGACTGCCGTGCTTGACGTGAAAATCACCGAACACCATGATATGCTCCGCGCGCAGGAACGAGCGGTAACGCATGGCTTCGGGACCCGCTGCCTCGATGATACCTGCGTTTGACACATAGGCGTTGGCGAGCTCGAAAGCCCTCACCCACTGGCAGTCGGCCGCAACCGCAGCGGCCAGCGCCTGTTTAACGCCGTTCAGGTGCACGGTCACTCCCACGGGAACATCGAACTCCAGCCTGAGACGAGCAGCGGCCGCGGCTATGCACGCAACGGTTTCCGGGCCGAGGTCGCCGCCTTTCTGAAACGGCCGGTCCCACTGGTTTTCCACCTGTATCCCGTCAATACCGCCCTTCACCAGGCGGCCGGCGTCCGCGAGCGCCCCGTCCATTATTTTCTGCATCCCGCCCGCAGAGTCGTACAGGGGTGTCCCGGGCAGCGGTTTGAGATGCACCATCCCCAGTATGGGTTTCGTGGTCTTGAATACATCGGTGAATTTCTGCTGCCACGTTTTCATGCGATTCTCCTCGTTAATATCGTAATGGATTCGATAGTGTTTTGCCTGCGATGAACTTCGAGGTTCAAATCGAAATCAATGACTGGTTTAATATACATTAAATTAGAGTGAAAAATCGAGGATTTACGGCGGTCAGACCATAGCCTGTTCGGTCCTGTTGATGATGTCGTCCTGCAGCTTCGGATCGAGCGTGGTAAAAAGAGCGCTGTACCCGGCCACCCTGACCATGAGATCGGGGTATTCTTCCGGTTTTGTCTTCGCGCTACGCAGGGTCCCCCCGTCGACGATGTTGAACTGAACGTGCATACCCTTGAGGTCGCCTAAAAAGGTTCTGATAAGCGATCCGAACCGCCGCTTTCCCGCTTCATCCCGGAGTACGAGGGGAGAGAACTTCATATTGAAAAGATTGCCCCCGGAACAGAGCACGTTCGGGATCTTACCAACGCTTTTCATCGTGCACAGGGGGCCTTTCCGATCCACCCCTTGCGTGGGGGACGTGGTGTCCGCGGTCGGTGTCCACGCCTTGCGGCCGTCCGGCGTGGCCCCGATACGCATGCCGAAAGGTATGTTTCCGGAGACAGTGCTGCACGACGCGTGCCAGATCCCTCCCTTGGGACCCCGTCCGTACCGCGTCGTTTTGTACTTCGGAAGCTCGCGGCAGAAGAAATCGAGCGCACCCGCGGTAAGGGAATCCGCATAGTCGTCGTCGTTTCCGTATTTCGGAGCTTCGAGCAACATCCGGCGTATCTGTTCACCGCTTGGATCGGTTGCGTTATCCTCGAAATCGGTCTCGAGAGCATGGAGCAGCTGGGCGCCGTTTAGCTGCTTATCCTCGAAAACGAGCGATCTGATCGCGGCGAGCGAGTCACCCACATTGGCGACACCGCAGAGGAGCGGGCCGCAGAAATCGTAGACCGCCCCGCCCTGCTTGATTGTTTTACCCCGTGCTATACAGTCATCGACGAAACTGGAGACGAACGCGTTCGGTGAAAGCTCCTCCATGGAGAGGTCTACGATGGTATCGAGGGCGATATGCTGCTCCGTGTAGTACCGGGCATGCTCCTCCCATGCCTCCATGAGCTCATTAAAGGATTCGAAGGAGGAAAGGTCCTTGTCCAGGGGGTGCAGGCTGTATCCCGTGACCGGGTCCTTTCCACCGTACAGTACGAGCTCCAGTATCTTGAGCATGCTGACGAACGCCGCGCCGTTGGGCCTGTACGTCTGCTTTCCCTCGATGATGGGCTCCACGCAGCCGACCACGGACCAGTCCACGGCATCCCCGTAATCGATCCCCCTGTTGACGAGCGCCGGGATGACAGTCTCGTCACTGTAGAACGCGGGCTGGCCCCCGCCCACGCTGACCACGTCGATCGCCGCTTGGAGGAACTCCTCGCTTGTTCCGTCGAAAAACCTGAACGATATCGAGGGAACGGTCAGGCGAATCCCCTTCTGTACGCCGAGCATGAGAAACGAAAGCTCGTTCGCCGCGTCCCTGCCGCCGTAGAGCTGGCCCCCGATGGTTATATTCTCAAAAACCTGGTATCCGAGGAAAAAATGCGTGCTGTCCCAGTCCCGGATTTTATTCACGGTAAACAGTTTCAGCCAGAAGCACTGGAGGAGCTCGGCCGCCTGCTCGACCGTGAGAATCGACTTTTCGATATCGTGCTTGAAAAAAGGAAAGAGCGTCTGGTCGAGCCTGCCGAATGATATAGAGTGCCCGTTCGTCTCTATCTGAATGACGGCCTGTACGAACCATACGGACTGGAGGGCTTCGTGAAGGGTTTCTGCAGGCTCTAGTGGAACCCGCGCGCATATTTCGGCGATATTCTCGAGCTCCTCTTTTCTGGAAGGTTCTTTCTCCTTTTCAGCAAGCCCGCGGGCATAGTCGCTGTATCGGGAGGCGTACGCGACCGCACCCTTCAGGGCTATGAGGGCCGCCTCGTAAAAGAGCCGTCTCCTGACACCATCCGTCTCGGTGAGTTCTATCCCCTCGTACTCGCTTTCAATTTCCTCGATTATGCCCCGTATTCCCTTTTCGAGTATCTTCTTCAGGTGAACGGTGATGTGGCCGTCGCCTCCCTGGAAGAGCCAGTAGTTGTCTATGACGCCCATCTTCCACGCTTTTTCCAAATGGTCGGGAAGTATAGACCTGACGCGTTCGGAGTGGGTCTTGCCGTGCCAGAAGGGAAAAAGACGCTTGAGCTCCTGCCTCGTCTCCTCCCTTATCGTATAACGGTCGCCCGGCCGTTCGTTGAAATGATAGGGCTCACCGTCAAGCTCCCGCTCGATCCACGACACCTCGTACTCAGGAAAGAGCTCAACGCCGCGGGGATACTTGGACGTGTTGCCCACGATAAGCTCGCCGTCGAGTATGTAAATACTCATCCTCTCCAGCATGGACCGCAGCGCCCTGGCCCGCTTGATGATAACCGGTTCCGCTTCGTACTCCCTGTAGCTCTCTGAATAATAACGGACACGTTCCGGTGAAATCTCGGGTACGAGGTCGAGGAGAGAGGACCGCAAACCGTCCACACGCTTCGATGTTTTTTCCCCGATCGACTTTATCTTCATATTGCTCTTATCAAGTCCCGCGATTGCGGAAAGAGAAGGTGCCATATATTCCTTCCTTTTGATAGGGTGTTAGGAAACTCTTATAGACAGGACGGCGCGGATTTCACTTAAAAGTCCCTCGCCGGATATGTGTATAAAATTGATACCTATTCATGTGCGAGTCAAACCTTAATTATTCGGTAAGGCCGGCTGCATAAAATGCTCTTTTCCTTTTTATAATACTATTTCCTCTACGACTTCCATATTTATTTGACATGGACAGGTGGCTTGTATATTATACCATGTAAAGGTTTACATTCCATAGAGAGGAGAAACGAACATGGCCGTAAAGGAAATCAAAATCACCCCGCTGGAAGAAGTGACCGCAGAAGAGTTCGCCCCGTACGGATATATCATGGGAAGATGCGAAGGCGAGCCCTTTGAAACGCTCGAAATTCTCAAATACTGGACGAAGAACGCGGACCTGGGACCTGACAATGAGAAGGTCGATGGAGGTCTCCTCCTCTGCAACAAATCGGGAAGGACGATCAAGTACCTCGAGCGTCATCCGGAAACCGCCGAAAACTTTGTGCCCATCGAGGGTGAATGCATCTTCGTTATGGCCCCGGCGGACAACGGAAGCGACAAGCCTGATGTTTCGAAACTCGCTGCATTTTATATGAACGGCTCGCTCGGTGTCGCCCTGCACAAGGGAACCTGGCACTGGCCTCCCGTTCCGCTTTCCGAGACCGTCAAGCTCGTACTCGTTCGCAAAGGCACGCTCTGGGAAGAGGCCGAATTCAAGAATTTCGACGAGCTCGGAATCGACGAGCTGAAAGTGGTACTTTAACATTTCGAAACAAGCCTAAGAGGAATGCCGACGAAACGGCCCCATACGGGACCTCGTACAGGCTCTGAAGGAGATGAAGGTGAGTGAAATACTGGACAGAATGGCCCAAATCGTCGTGGAATTCGACGAGGACTCCATTGACGGGGTCTGCAACGAGGCCCTCGAGGCTGGAATCGACCCGAATGAGGCGATTCTGAACGGACTGGCCCGCGGCATGAACAGGGTCGGAGAGCTCTACGAGTCCCAGGAATACGGTATACCCGAGGTGTTACTCTGCGCCGACGTGCTGAACCGCGGTATGGACATACTCAAGCCCCATATCAAGGGAGCGGGTGACAAGGTAAGCGCCAGGGTCGTTATCGGAACGGTCGAGGGCGATATACACTGCATCGGCAAGAACATCGTGGGGCTCATGCTCGAGGTCGGCGGTTTCCAGGTTACCGACCTCGGCGAAGACGTTTCCCCGGAACAGTTCATCGAGGAGATCGAGAAACAGGGATGCGACATCCTGGCGCTCTCCACCATGATGACCACCACACTGTCGAGCATGAAGAACATCATCGACAAGGTGGCACACCAGTTCCCGGAAACCCGTTTCCTCGTAGGCGGTGCTTCGGTCACGCCTGAAACGTCCGAACGTTTCGGAGCCTCGGGATACGCCGAGAACGCAACAGAGGCTGTCAAGACGGCCAGGCGGCTGGCCGGCATCGCAGGCTGATCGACTGAACGGCTGATCGTCATTTTCTGATCTTGAGCGCGTTCCTCACGGAGCGCGCTCAAGTACCCCATACTGCACAGGGAGAACCATTCCTATGAAGACCTATACCCCGAAGGAAGAGCTTCTCAAGACGCTGCTCGGGGAGGATATCGGCTACTTTCCCCGTACCGTTCCGCTCTTCACGCCCGTGGTGGACATGATGAAGCAAACGGACGCCTACTTCCCGGCCGCGAACTACGAGGGAGAGCCCATGGCACGGCTCGCGCTCGCTGCCCACACGCTGTCCAGGTGGAACTGCACCATGATCCCCTGGGCCTCGACCGTGGAAATGGAAGCCATGGGGTGCAGGGTCATCAACAAGGAGGACGATATCGCCGGGTACCCGCAGTTCAAGGAGCGGGCTTTCAGCGACGCCTACGACGTGACCTTCCCGAAAGACATACTGACCAGGGGAAGCTTCCCCGCGGTATTCGAGGCCACAAAGATCGTGCGGGGAGAAATCGATTCGAAGTACAACGGCGAAATCCCCATCGTATCCATGTGCCAGGGCCCCTTTACCATCGCGAGCTACATCATCGGCGTGAACGAGATGTTCAAGCACATGATAAAGGACAAAAAGCGGGCCGAGAAGGTGCTCGACGTGGTTGCGGACCTGCTCATCCTGTACTGCAACAGGATGCTTGAAAGCGGGGGCGACGTTATAAACCTCGCGGATCCCGCGGCAGAGGGTCTGACCCCTAAACAGTTCGAGGACCTCGTCATTCCCGTTTACCGAAAGATCACGGCTGCCATAGAAACGCCGCGCATGACCCATATCTGCGGCCGCACGGGAAAGATAGCTCACCTGCTTCCCGAATCCGGATTTCATGCATTTTCCTTCGACTATCCGGGCGTGGAAGTCGCAACACTGAAGGATGCGATCGGCGGAAGGATGGGCATCATCGGGAGCGTGCCCACGGTCACGCACTTTCTCGAGGGCTCCAGGCAGGACGTGATCGACATGTCGATCAGCATGATCGAACAGGGAGTGGATTTCCTCTCCCCCTCCTGCGGCCTTCCGCAGTACACGCCGCTTCAAAACGTGACTGCCATGGCAGAGGCCATCGAGGAGTGGAACAGAAAAAAGGGCGTGACGTTCGAAACCTCCTGAAAGGGCTTCAGCCGCTTCCCCGCGGAATGCTGAAACAATCATTACACGGTTATATACAAGGAGAGCACTAGTGGAAACGATGAAAGAGACCCTGCATTCGATACTCAACCGAACGTGGACCGGGAAAGTCCCGAAAATCGTTCCCATCAATCCTCCCGTCGTGGATATCATGAAAAAGGCCGGCGTCTACTGGCCCGAGGCACACAGGAAGCCGGACCTCATGGCCGGCCTGTCCTCCGCGTGTCACGAGCTGCTCGGGCTGAACGCGGTAAACGTGCCCTTTGACATGACCGTCGAGGCAGAGGCCCTCGGATGCAGAACCGTGTGGAAAGACGGCATCACGGTAACGCCGCAGGTCGTTGAGGGAAAGGGTGAGCAGTTCGACATCGACACAAGCGAGGATATACTCGGGAAGGGCCGTTTTCCCGTGGTCCTGGAAGCGGTCCGGCTTCTCGTGGAAAAATACGGAAAAACGGTCCCGGTCATACCGTTCTGCGAAGGCCCTTTCACACTCGCCTGCCTGGTACGCGGCCTAAACGACATGTACAAGATCATGATCCGAAAACCGGACGAGGCGGCCTCGATCCTGCTCCAGTCCACGACGCTCATCACCCGCTATATGGAGGCCCTGCTGAAAAACGGCGCCGATACCGTAATCCTTCTCGACCCCAATGTCATGGGCCTGACCGCCAAGCACTTTCGCGAGCTCATTCTGCCCGGGTATAAAGAAATGACCGGCCGCATTGCAACTCCCCTGATCCTGCACATCTGCGGGGACACCACGAGAATACTCGAAGACATCCCCTCCTCAGGTTTCGCGGCCTTTTCATTCGACTACCCTTCCACAGCGCTCGAGGACGTGGTGGAAAAGCTCGGGAAAACCATGGGCGTGATCGGAAGCGTTCCCACGGTATCCCATCTGCTGAACGGTACCAGGGAGGACGTTATCGAGGTATCGGAGAAGATGATTCAGGGAGGGGTGGACCTGGTAGCGCCCTCCTGCTTCACGCCGCCTCAGACGCCGATGGAAAACCTCCGCGCCATGGGCGAGGCGATCGACGGGTTGAGTTGATCGGCCGATTCTTTCGCAGTGATAGCATCCCCGTCATCTGTGGGTATCACAGTGGAAATAAACACTTAACAGGTAGACCACGTTCATCATTGTCTTACGACGGCATACGCTGATTGTAATTTTATCTCTCCAGAAAGAAGTTCTTGTATACACGGTAATGTTCGGTCTCTTCGTATTCAATTACGCTTACCGGCACATGATCGAAACTGTAAATCCGAGCTCCTTTGCACGCCAGCAGAATCGGGGAATGTGTTGCAATAATGAACTGGGCATGTCCTGCCCGGCCGTTTTCACCAATAATCTCCAACAATTCGAGTTGACTTCGTGGGGACAGTGCCGTCTCGGGTTCATCCAGGAAATAGATGCCCCTTATCCGGTAACGGGAACGAAAATACGACATCATGGATTGACCATGCGACTGTGTCACCAATGATCTACCACCAAAGTATTTCAATTGACCTGGATCCGATGCCGCCCATTCATCCAGTATATTTGTAAAATCCTTGAATATCTCCGATCCGAAATACGCTCCCGGAACGCTGCCGTTCGACCACTCCAGGGCAAGGTATTTATGTAATTGATTTTCATACCGGTTTTCCTGGTAACGCGCGCCTTCAGGTTTACTCCAGATATGAATATCGCTGGCACGGGTTATCGCCTCCAGCAACGTGGATTTTCCGGTCCCATTCTCCCCCACAAAAAGAGTTACCGGGGTATCGAAAACTAAACGCCTGGTTTTATTGAAAATAGGCAATGTAAACGGGTAATGGTCGGCCGTCGGGTATTTCTCATGGTGCAATGTAATACTTCTAATATGGTTGCTCATTCTATCTCCGTGATGTTCTCTTTCAAATTGTGGGGTGACGGGGTCAGGTCTTGTATTATCACATTTTTCCCTTTGCAGGAGTCAATGTTCGGACTATGCGGCTGATCGTAGTATAATGAAGCCCTGTATATCTGCTTATTTCCGTATATGTGTATCCCCATTCAATGACTGCTTGCCGAAATGCTTCATTGCGTTTTTTACGAGACCATTGAATATCCTGTGGTAATAACTGATCGAGTCTCACCCGTGCCGCCAAGCGCTGCACGCGTGGAATTTCTTTCACTTCCTTACTGTCTTTTAGCCTGGCAACGAAACTTTCGCAGAAAACCCGATCGCCAAGCAAGCATTGATATTGAAGGCCCTTCCAGACATCGACACCTGTTCCAGCCTTAACAAATTCCGTATAAGCCTTTTGAGCGCGCTTTCTAATATCACCAAACTGTGAGAGTATCCAGTCTATTGAGAGACAATTGACTACCCTTCCTTGCCCCGCTGTTGCCCTATAACTACTCCAGTAATAATCTCCTGGTTCTTTCACCATGCGAGCACGGACGGGGTTCAAAACAATATAACGGCATAATTCCAGAAGGTATGCTTCCTTATCCACCAGGATTGCCTTGTATCTCCCTTGGAAGATATGTCCTGTGCTGTGATGTCTTCGATTGATGTACTGCGTATATATTCCGTTAACCTGCCGCATTCCCGCCGAAAGATTCCCATCGACGGTTTCTATTAGAAGATGGTAGTGATTGGTCATCAAGCAATAAGCATGACAGACCCAGTTGAATCGTATCACGACATTATATAGTATCTCAAGAAATCTTTGACGATCCTTATCGTCATGATAAATCGATTGACGCGCATTACCGCGGGTTGTCACATGGTATAAGGCTCCAGGGTATTCTATCCGTAACGGCCGTGCCATGTTATAAAAATACTATTAATAATATTATAATACAAGACCTGACCCCATGGTCCTGCATGGTCCTGCCCCATTTT
>CAYWUT010000057.1:0-19821 GCA_964460545.1 uncultured Spirochaetota bacterium | reverse complement strand
AGGAACTGTCACAAAAGGAACTGTCACCATTTCATTTTAAAGCATGTCGAGCACCGGAACGGTGAAGAGCCGCAGGCCCGCCGATGTGAATGCGGTCTGCAGGTCACGCGCCTTGTCGAAAAGCTCTTTTTTCTTGTCCTCTCCTATAACGACCATGGTGGCGTTGTTGAGTCCCGGCCATGTATGATCGCCGAGGTGGGGGTCGTGACGCCCCACCCCGACGGTATCCTTCCACTTCGTATAGTGCTTTATAGCAAGGGCCTGCAGCATGTCGTTCACCTCTTCATCGATGGCCCTGTCGTGGATGATAAAAACCATTATGTCATTCATTTTACCCGCCATCCCCCCTTCTCTGAATTCTCTTCTGCACCCTCTTCTGTTTTCCCGTCTCGAACATCGCGTAGAGAACGGGGATGAGAACGAGCGTGAACACCGTTGAAACGAGAAGCCCGCCTATAACGGTCTGCGCCATTGGGGAGCGCATCTCGGCGCCCGACCCGATATTCAGGGCCATGGGAAGGAGCCCGAGAACGGTGGTAAGCATGGTCATGAGAATGGGCCTGAGCCTCGTCCTCCCCGCGAGCCGCACCGCCTCCAGGAGATCATGCCCGCGCTTGCGGAGCAGGTTCGTGTAGTCCACCAGTATGATCCCGTTGTTCACCACGATACCCGTGAGCATGACCACGCCGATCCCGGAGATGGCGCTGAACGTGGTCCCGGTGATGATGTGCATCCAGACCACGCCGATGAAGGTCATGGGCAGGGTGAACATGATAATGAAGGGATCGAAGAAGGATTCGAAAAGGGCGGCCATGATGAGATAAACGAGTACGATGGCGATGAGCATGACGAGCGTCAACTCCCTTATGGTATCCTGCAGGTTTTCCCACGAGCCTCCGTAGGTGATGCTGAATCCCGGGGGAATCACTATCCCGGCCACCTCGGCCTTTATGGCATCCACCGCGCCCTTGGTATCGCCCTGTACGCGCGCGTTCACGTACACCACGCGTTCCTGCTTCTCCCTGTCTATAGCGACGGGACCGTACCCGCGCTCGATATGCGCGAGATTGGAGAGCGATACCTGGCCTCCCATCGGGTTCGTGACCGAAATGAGGTCCAGGTCCTCGATAGAAACCCTGTCCTTTTCCTCGAGCCGCACGAGCACGCCCACTTCCTCGCCCCTGAGCACGATGCGGGCGGCTTCCTCTCCCGCGAACGCCCTTCTTATGGCCTGTCCGACCTGATAGACGCTCACTCCGAAAACCGCGGCCCGGTCCCTGTCGACCCTGATCCGGAACTCCGGCAGTCCCTCCTCGCGGGATACCCGGACGTCCGACACGTTCGACACGTTCTCCATGATGGTTTTCAGCTTGTTCGCAAGAACCGTTCCCTGTTTGAGGTCGTAGCCCCTGACCGCGACGCTCAAATTGCCTCCGCCGCCCGCGCCTCCGCCTCCGGTGGAGAAACGTACCTTGACCGCCGGAATCTTCCCTATCTCACCGCGGAGGTACTTGATGATGTCCTGGTCGCTCCTCTTCCTGTCGCCCTGGTCCACGAGCGTCATCCACAACTCGGCCCGATCAGGCGCCTCGATACCCTCCATCTCCCCGCTTCGACCGATCTGCATGAAGGTTATATCACGCTCCGGAATGTTCTCCTCGATGAGCTTGTATATTTTATTTACGGTGTTTCTCGTGATCTCTATTCTCGTACCGGCCGGCATGGTTATGTTCATCTGTATGAATCCCTCGTCCGACTGAGGCATGAACTCCGCCCCGATGACGCGGAGGAGCATAATGCTCACGATGAGGGCCAGAACCACGAGCCCGACGAATACCCAGCGGCGGCGCAGCGCCCAGTTCAGCACGCCTGAATAGACGCGGTCGAGAAAACGCATGACTCTGCCGCGGGACATGAGCTCCGCTTCGATATCGCGCAGCGAGCTCACCTTCCGCTTCAGCGCGACCTTCCTTATCCGGCTCGTCAGCATGGGAATGATGGTAAGGGCCACGATAAGGGAGGCGAGCAGGGAGAAGGTGACGGTAAACGCCAGGTCCTTGAAGAGCTCGCTCGCCAGCCCCTTGATAAAGAAAACGAGCGGGAGAAACACCATGATCGTCGTCAGGGTCGAGGCGATGATCGCGTTCGACATTTCGGAGGCGCCGAGCTTCGCCGCCTCCTGCGGCTTCGCCCCGAATTCACGGTATCTGAATATGTTTTCCAGAACCACGATCGAGTTGTCCACAAGCATGCCGATACCGAGCGCAAGCCCTCCGAGCGACATCATGTTTATCGTGAGATCGAAGAGATACATGAAAACGAAGGTGGTAATGAGCGAGAGCGGAATGGATATGGAGATGATGAGGGTGGTCGGCAGGTTCCTGAGAAAAATGAATATGATGAACACCGCGAGCACACCGCCCACGAGCGCAACCTGCCAGACGTTGTTTATGGATTCCACGATGAAGTCCGCGGGCGAGTAGAACTTCGATATCTCGATATCCCGGGGAACGGAACGCTGTATGGCGTCGAGTTTTCTTTCTATGAGTCTCGCGATCTGAACCGTGTTCGTGCCGGACTGTTTCTGTACCACCATGATGAGTGCGTCCGCTTTCTCGACCTTCGCACTCATGTCCTCCTCGACGTAACCGTCGTATACATGCGATATGTTTTTCAGGTAGATCGGAATGCCGTTCTTGTTGTCCACGACGATGTTCTCGATCTCCTCGATGCTCGTGAACTTACCGAGCGTGCGGAGGGCGAGCGTGGTCGCGCCCTCGTCTATGGTTCCACCGGAGACGTTCATGTGCTCGGCCCTGATGATGTTGATAATCTGGTCGACGGACAGCCCGTACGACGCCAGCGTGGTTCGGTCGAGGTCGATATGGACCTGCCTCTCCTGTCCGCCCCACACCATAACATTCGCCACCCCGTCTATCTGCTCGAGGTTGCGCTTGATGTCGTTGTCCCCTATATAGCGGAGACTCTTTAAATCCCTCCCTCCCTTTACCACGAGGATCATGACCGGTATCATGGAGGGATCGAACTTGAAGAGCACGGGCTGCGATGCCTCGTCCGGGATATAGTCACGCACCAGGTCGATCTTCTCCCGCAGCTCCGCCGCTGCCTCGCCCATATCGGTGCCCCACTCGTATTCGATCGTGACCATGGTCTGACCCTCGTTGGAGGTCGACCGTACCTTTTTCACGTTGCTCGCCGAGGACGCGGCATTTTCGATGACCTTGGTCAGGTTCTCCTCCACCTCCTCGGGTGCAACGCCCGGATAGGTCGAGAATATGGAGATAACGGGGAAATTAATATCCGGTATGAGGTCGATGGCGAGCTTTCCGAGCGAGTAGATCCCGAGCACGATAACCGCGAGGAAGATAACGGCCGTCGTTACGGGCCTGTTTACCGACAGATCGGAGAGTTTCATTCGTATTCCTCCGTAACCAGGACCTCGTCGCCTTCATCGACATTGAACTGACCAACGACGATCACACTGTCGCCGGGCTCGATCCCGGAGAGTACGGAAACCCGTTCTCCCTCCCTGATGTCGAGCTCGGGCGCCACGAGATGCGCCCTGCCGTCCCTGACCGTGAACGCGACTTTGCGTCCGTCCCTGTCGATCACCGCGGCGAGGGGTATGACGACCGCGTCCTGCTCGCTCCTGATCACTATCCTGACCTCCCCGAACATCCCGGGTTTCAGCAGGTAACCGCGGTTTCGTATCCCGATGCGGGCCTCCCTCGTTCTCGACAGAGGATCGACCACGGGACTGAGATAGTCTATCCTTCCCTTGAACACCTTGTCGGAATAAGCGACGACCTTGATAAAAGCGGGAAGCCCGGTCCCCACGCGCTCAATATCGCGTTCCGGAACGTGGACCACGATTTCGACGGTGTCCATATCGATGATCTGGAAGAGCGGAACCTGTGGGGTGACATAGTCACCGTTTTCAACGAGCACGTTTTTCACCATGCCCCGCGTCGTGGCCTTCACGGGAGTGAGTGCATAGGACATACCCGCTTCGGAGCGGTCGATACGCGCGAGCACGTCGTCCTTCTCGACAATACTTCCCTCCTTGACCTCGATGTCCTTGACCTTTCCCATGACCGTGGTAAAGATATTCACCTCGGATACGGGGATGACGTCGCCGTTCAGTATCAGTGCGTCGTCTATGGACCCGGTGACGGCCTTCTGTACGGCAACGGGAGTGGCGGTGTCCACCTCCTCCTTCCCTCCTCCGAACCGTTCCATCCCCGGAAGAGAGGCGAGATCGACCTTGTCCTTGTAGCGGTAGTAGGCGACCCAGCCGAGGCCCGCCACCACGATGATGATTATCAATACTATAATGACAGATCTTAGACCCTTTTTCATAAATCCCTCCATCTATCCAAATCGTTTATATGTATCACAACCGATCCTCCACGACGGAAAGTACATTCCGTCTTTCCCTATCTTTTATCAATGTCAAAGCCTATCCACCCCAACGGAAAGTACATTCCGTCTTTCCGTATAAATTATCCATGTTACAGCCTATCCACCCCAACGGCATCGTACAGGTCGAAAAGTGCGTTCTTGTAGCCGTATACGGCCGTGAGATAGGCGAGCCGCGCGCCGTTAAGACGTATCTGCGCATCATCGAGCGCCAGGTTCGTAATCAGGCCGTTCTCGTACTGTTCACGTGCCGAGTGATAGAGCTTGGACGCAAGCTCCACGTTCTTTTCGCCCGACCCGATCTTCGATCTCTCCTCATCGAGCTGAAGAAGTATTCTCTGTATATTGAGCCGGATACCGCTTTCGATGGAGCCCAGGCCTACGCTCAGTCCCTCGAGGTCGAGCTGGGCCTTTTTCACCCCTGCGTTTTCACTGCTCCAGGGAAAGAGCGATGAGAGCTGCATGGTAAAGCTCAATCCCACGGTGAGATCGCCGTCCCATGCATCGTCGCCCCAGTACTTGTTATCGCCCGTGACAGAGTCATACCCGCTTGCCAGCGTGTAATTCGCAAAACCGGCGATAACGGGCCTTTTCTGGCTTCGGTTCAGGTCCTCCGTCCTTTCCGCGAGGCCGATGGTCGTTTTATATGCGTTCAGGTCGTAGTTTCTCTCCATGGCGGCGGTAATGACTTCGTTCCTGTCCAGCTCGACGTATTGCGGTTCGAGGGAACCGACGAGATCCACCTCGTAGGTCCCGTCGTCCTCTATACCGAGCAGGTCGAGCACCGCGAGCAGGGCGAGATTGACCTGGTTCCGCGCCGATATGAGCTGGGGCTTGAAACTCTCGAGGTCCGATTCAACGCTCAGAACCTCGAAGTCGGGAACGAGCCCGGCATCGAAACGCTGTCGGGCCACCGCAAGCGCCTCCTCTTTCTGCACCAGGGTTTCCTCCTGAACGGAGAGAACCTCGCGCGCGAGCAGATACCCGTAGAAGGCCCTCTGGATTCTAACCGAAAGCGAACGCTTTTCCTCTTCGACCGCAAGCTCCGCGGCCGTCACGCCCGTTTCAGCGAGCTTGATGCCGCTCTTGACCCTCCCGAAAGTCGCTATGGACTGCGAGACCCCGGCCGAAATCGAGATCGGGTCTTTCGCCATTACGTAAGAACCGGGTATGGTAATGGGCGTGCCGAAACCCATATCGATCTCCGTATCCGGCGTCTTCTTCTGCTCGAAGAAGTGCGTCCATGTTGCGGATGTGCTGACCCCCGGATAGAGGGAGGCACGCGCCGAAGCCACGTCCGTACGCGCGGAACCCGCGGCGAGTATCTTCGCCCTGAGGGTCTTCGAGTTTTTCAGGCCGAGGCCTACCGCCTCCTCCAGTGTGAGCCTTATGGTCTCGGCCCTGAGAGGTACGGGTGAGAGCCGGATAAGGACGAGCACCGCAGGAATGATGACCACCATTCGTTTCCATATATTTGTTTTCATAAATATTCCCCGTCGAAGCCTTGTTATTTCCTTTCTATTGAATACTCTCATCAGAATTCTATTTATAAACTTAAAATGACGGTTTCTATTCGGTCACCGTTATTTTCCTATTCCGATTAGATATATATCGATGCGCTCTTTGGCTTTTTTTCTAGCTATTTTCCTATTCCGTTTAGATAAATATCCATGCGCTCTTTGGCTTTTTTTCTAGCTATTTTCCTATTCCGTTGATAAATATATCCATAAGCTCCCGGGCCTTTTTTCTAGTATCAAATCCCCCGTCCCTCTTGAAAACGATCATCCACTCGATCATCTGGTACACCATTCCGTGATAGACGATGACGATATTTTCCGTGGACAGGTCGCTTCTGAAAATTCCCCGCGTCTTTCCCTCGTTCACGATATCGGTCTCCACCCTGATGAGTTCCTTTACCTTGACCGATATCTCCTCGAAGAGGTTCGTGTAGTTACTGAGCAGATTGTAGTTCAACACCGCCTGGTAGATGGTGAAAAATTGACTGTTCTGGAGAAAAAAATCGAGCTGCATTCTCGCCATATTCTCCAGCATTACCAGCGGCTCCATGTCTTCCGAAATGTTTTTCTTGAGGAGATCCTCCAGGTCGTAAATAATCGACATGATGGTGGAGTGAAAGAGGTCTTCCTTGTCCTTGAAATAGAGGTAGAGCGTACCCTTCGCTATTCCCGCTTCACCGGCTATATCGTCCAGCAGGGCCGGTGTATACCCGCTTTTGGAGAAAATCTTGAGCGCCGCCCTGATAATGTGCTTCCTCTTTTGCTCTCTTCTATCATCTTTTCCAACGGTCATGGGGCCATCCATAGTTATCTGACTGACTGGTCAGTCACAATAATGGTATCGCATTGAATATCCGTCAAGCGGTTTAACCAATTCTTAACACATTTTTTTCAGGACCCCGATGTACCTCATAATATATTTCTTGAAACTCAGAATTCGCTCTACTATACTTAACTGTCAATTCACACGAATGAGAGGAAACGGCCGTGGATCTTTTCAAGCCCCCGAAGCTCTACTTCTACCGGTTACTGCTTTTTACCCTGCAACCTTTCTATGTGAGGATATTCAGACTCCACGGGGAGGGCCTTGAAAACGTGCCGCGCGAGGGTCCCCTGCTCTTTGTTGCGAATCACAGCCACCTGCTCGACCCCTTCTTCATCGGCGCCGTACTCAAGCGCCCCGTATTCCAGATGGCGTCGAACGAATTCTTCAGGAAACCGCTGATGCGTCGCTTTATGTGGGCGATGGGGGCATTTCCCCGGAAAAAGGGCTTTGTGGATTTCAAATCCATCAAGTACGCAATACAGGTGGTAAAACGCGGCCACCCCCTCTTCATATATCCCGAAGGCGGAAGGAACTGGGACGGCGAGACCCTTCCCGTTCTCAAATCCACGGCCAAGCTCGTCAAGCTGTTAAAGGTGCCCCTTGTTACCGTGGTCTCAAGGGGCAACTATCTCGTGTATCCCCGATGGGCCGACAAGAAGAGAAAGAGCGATATCGAGATTGTATTCTCGAAACCGGTGACATTCGACAAAAGCACTCCCGATGACGTCATTATCGACCATATTCAGCGGGGTATCGACAACAACGACAACTATACGGAGCGCGAACACATCAGTGGGAAAAAACCGGCCGGCGGGCTGACGCGCCTCCTGTGGCGATGCCCCTCATGCCGCCTGCTCGAAGGTCTCGAGGAAATAAACGGAGACACGATCGCGTGCAGGGGCTGCGGTAAAACCTGGGAAGTCAACCTGCACTGCCATATGCGCGAACCCGGGGGCACATGGCGGCCCATCAAGGAATTCGCGGACCTGATGTTCAGGAAGGATGAAATCGTTCCCATCGAAACATCCCGGGATACCGGTGAAACCGTGTATCTTCAGTCAAAGGCGACCACGCTCTACAACGAACCCCGCTACCCCAGGCTGAAGAAGATCGGTACCGGAACACTCGAGCTCACATCGCGGGGCCTCCGCTTTGTCATTCGTAAAACGGGGGAGATCCGGTTCTTTAAATTCGAAGATATCAGGGGACGATCCACTGAAAGAAACACCTTCTTCCAGATCGTGCTGGATGACGATATCGCCCGGTTCGAGATGAAAAGCGAGAGCTGCTACAAGTGGGAAACGTTCTACGATTATGTCAGGAAAAAGGGCGGGTTCCGGGAAGTGGGGGAATAAGGCCGGGAGACGACCGGCGGGTCACGGTACACGTTTCAATGGTTCCGGTACGGGCTCAGAAAAAGGCGCACTCTTTGAAGTTCATCTTCCTCTTGTGGTCCCTGTAAATACGTGCCGCTTCGTAGTAGCAATCCGTGCTGTGATAACCGCTCTCGATATCCGCCCGGTAGAGCTCGAGCAGTTTGGGAAAATAGGGCGAGGAAAAAAGCCTGTCTCGTGCGGCCGGGCCCATTCTCTTGACTCCGTTGAGTACCATGTGGTTCCCGACGAGGAATGAAATCTCTTCGATATCCTCACGGCTGAAAAGAAACCTTCTGAGAATCCTCTCGGCGATCTTCCGGCTCTCATTCGAGTGGTTCGGGAAGCGAAATCCCCCGTTCCGCGTCCTCGTCCCGACCTTCCCCGTATCGTGAAGGAGGGCGGCCATCATGAGGTTCCGGTCCGGCTTTTTCAAGCACTTAAGACAGCGCATGGTATGATGAAATCCGTCCCCCTCGGGATGATGGTCCTTGTCGTGCGACACCTCTTTGAGCGCTGTCACCTCAGGAAGAATATGCTCAAGCACACCCCATTCATCGAGCATTGAAAACGCCCGTTGAGCGCTTCGCCCATCCTTCGGCTCCAGTATACGCAGGAAACAGGAGAGCGCGTCCCTGTCCGGTTTTTCATAGGAGGGAACCGGCGCCCTTTTTAAAAACCGCGAGAGCGGCCTGTCGATCTCGAAACCGGTCTGCGCATGGAGCGCGGCCGTTTTCAGCGCTATATCGGGATGAAGAGATGCGGCCTCCTCCGGCCCGCATACGGTGTGCACCACGCCTTTTTTCAAATGCGAATACGCATCGAGCGGATCATGGAAGAGTGCGCGGCCGAGATCGTAGTAAAACCCGTCGACCGTAAAAAGCTCGTGACGGGCCGCATGGATGAGGACGTTCCGCTCCCTGTCCAGGAGGCCGGGCATGTGCACGACGTCGTTCTCCGGAAAATCGATGGAAAAATATACCGGTTTTTCCATGGAATCCAGGAAACCGTGCTCACCGTTGCGACGCCGAACCCGGAAATCGGAAAACAGCTTGGCAAGCTGTACGAGGTCCGCGTTGGTCAGGAGGTAAATCCTCTTCGGGTCCCTGCGGAGCAGCATATCCCGTGCCGTTTCGAGAGTATAATATGCAAAGAACCCCTCGGTCCGCAGGAGCTCTCCGCAGTATTCAGACCGGAATGACATGGAAAAGACCACCCTCTCCTCATATGGTACGCTTGAACGACTGATATAAAAGGGGACTCTTAATGTTTGAAATGCCGCATGCCGGTGAAGAGCATGGCGATTTTCGCCTCGTCACAGGCCTTTACGGCGTCCTCGTCCCGGATGGAGCCTCCCGGCTGGATGATCGCGGTCACCCCGTGCTTTGCCGCGAGCTCGATGGCGTCGGGCTTCGGAAAAAACGCATCAGAGGCGAGCACGGACCCGCGTGACCGCTCCTTCGCCTTCGAGACCGCGATAAAGGTCGAATCGACCCTGCTCATCTGCCCGGCACCGATACCGACCGTCTTCGTCCCTTCCGCGAGAACGACGGCGTTCGACTTGACATGCTTGACGATCTTCCATGCGAAGAGAAGCGCTTTACGCTCTTCATCCGTCGCGTCTCTCCGGGTGGCGGTTATCAGGTTTTTTTCCTCAAGGACCTCCAGATCGCGCTGCTGTATGAGCAAACCGCCCACGATGCGCTTCATGTCAACATCGTACAGCTCGTTCTTCTGAAGCGGTCCTGTCTCGAGGAGACGGATATTCTTCTTCTGCCTGAGTACTTCGAGCCCCTCAGCGGTGAAACCGGGCGTTATAACGCACTCCACGAAACCGGCGTCAAGAATCGCCCGGGCCGTTTCCTCGTCCACATCCCTGTTGCACCCTATAATGCTCCCGAACGCCGATATTGGATCACCGGCCCATGCATCGAGAAAAGCCCGGCCGAGGGTCGATGCGGAAGCGGCTCCGCACGGATTCGTATGCTTGATAACGCTGCAGGCGGGACCGTCGAAATCCTTTACGATCTCGAGCGCCGCTTCTATATCGAGTATGTTGTTGAAGGAAAGCTCCTTGCCGTGTAGCTGCTTCGCGCAGGATACGCCCTTTACGGAGATATCGGGATTGGTATAAAAGGCGGCGGACTGATGGGGATTCTCACCGTACCTGAGATCGAGCTTCTTTCCGAAATGAAGACTAACGGTCTGCGGGAAGGTCCCTTCCTCTTTATCCGCCACGGAATGAAGATAGCTCGCAATTATACTGTCGTAATACGACGTTTTATCGAAAACCGCCAGAGCAAGTTTTTCCCGTGTTTGAAGCGATATGCTACCCTTCTCCTCCATCTCCTTCATTACGGTTTCGTAATGTTCGGGACCGGGAACCACACACACGTACCGGTAGTTCTTTGCCGCCGACCTGAGCATCGAGGGGCCGCCTATGTCAATATTCTCGATCGCCTCTTCAATCGTGACACGTTCTTTTTTAATGACCTGCTCGAAGGGATAGAGGTTGATCACAATGAGGTCGAACGACGAGATTTCGTTTGCTCTCATCTGTTCCAGGTGTTCGGGGTCGTCCTTCTTTGCGAGGATTCCTCCGTGTATCTTGGGATGAAGACTCTTTACCCGGCCACCCAGTATTTCGGGGAAACCCGTGTAATCCGAGATCTTATTCACGGGAATATCGAGTTTTTCAATCGCCCGTGACGTGCCTCCCGTCGAGTAGATTCGAACACCATGGCCGTGAAGGCTCCGGGCAAGACCTTCGAGTCCGGTTTTGTCTGAAACACTGATGATCGCATTCCTGATTTTTATATCCATTAAAAACTCCTTAAAAGTTGTGCTCTATTAGTACCGTTCATCAACCGAACAGGTTGTTGAACGCGTCCCGCGCATTTGACGAGCCTCCCGGTTTACCGGAGGATTTCCTGAATACGAAGTAGTCGCAGAAATTATCGCCGCGTTTATCACCCACGTATTCCGCCTGTGGCTCCCGGCAGTCATTGTGCATACCCGGACTGTAATGGACGCAATTGACGCACGCGTGCAGGTAAGCGGAACAGTGCGGACACGTGCCGCCCCTCCTTATCTTCGTATCATCGGGAATCTCTTTTCCGCACCGCGCGCATACACGCATTGTATTCCTCCTCCATACAATCCCGGCAACACCAGCGAACAAAAGTGAAGCGCTCCGCGTCAACCCCCGGTTCCGCTCCCGGCCGAACCGTATTCCAGCGCCCATTCGTCAATATCTCCGGCACCCATGAATACAACGACATTTCCGCACGACTCTCGCCCTTCCAGGAAACGAACGGCTTCATCCAGGTTTTGCGCGAATCCGGCCCTTTCTCCCATACTCTCCATCAGCTTTTCGGCCAGGTCACGCCCGGACACCCCTTCACCGCTCTCGTCCCGCTGTTTGTATATGGGCACCACGACCGCGCAGCGGGCGGATGCAAGCGCACCGGCAAGCGCGTCGAAGAATATCGCCGTTCTCGAGTACTGATGGGGCTGAAAGACCACGCAGATCCTGTCCTCCCCGTACTTCTCTCCCAGTGCGCGGAGTGCCGCGGATATTTCAGTCGGGTGATGCGCGTAATCGGAGTATACCTTCCGTCCCGAGCGCTCCCCGAGGTACTCGAGCCTGCGCCGTGTTCCGGCATAGTGCGCGAGCGCGGATTCAGCCGTACCCGTATCCACGCCGAGCCCGGCCGCGCATACTGCGGAGAGCGCGGCGTTCATGCAGTTGAACCGTCCGGGAACCGGAAGCTTCGTCTCCATCTCCCGACCCTCCCCGGTAATCCGAACACGGTAGCAGCCGTCCGATTCAGACTGAGCTTGAACCCGCCACCTGTTCGATTCACCGAATCCGACCCATACGACATCGAGCCCTTCCAGCGCTTTCATTACGTTTGCGTCATCGCCGTTCGCGACGGCAAATCCCTCTTCGGCATTCCGGACAAAAATCCTGAATGCCTCCCTGATCTCCTCCAAATCCCGGTAAAAATCGAGGTGCTCGGCCTCGATATTCGTCACGATCGCCAGGCGATGCCTAAGGTCGTGAAAAGACCGGTTGTATTCGCACGCTTCGGCCACGAAGCAATCACCCGCACCCGCCACGTAATTGGAACCGAATCCTCCCATGATCCCGCCGCATACCGCGCTCGGCTCGAGACCGGCCCTGTGCAGAATCGAGGTGAGCATGGCGGTCGTTGTGGTCTTTCCGTGCGTACCAGCAACAGCGATCGAGTTTTTTCCCTCCATGAGCGTCCCGAGGTAACGGGAATAGAGCATGGCCGGTATTCCCCGCCTTTTCGCCTCAACCAGCTCGGGATTGTTTTCCGGTACGGCCGCGCTCATCACCACGAGGTCGGGTTCCTGCAAATTTCCGGCACTGTGCACGGGGCTGAATCGCATGCCCTTTTGAACGAGTTCCCGGGTGAGATCGTTCTCCCGGTCCGCCGAACCCGATACGGTCATACCCATTTCGAGCGAAATGCCCGCGGCCGCGCTCACACCTATACCGCTTACTCCGACGAAATGCACATGACGCATAGACAAATCCGGGGGGAAATAGTGATCGCCCCTAACGTAATACAAATCACCGTATACGAGAAGAAAAATGAGGGAGGAGTGCTCTCGATCACCGATTTATGCGCCCGTGACTCTCCGCTTACCGGCAGGAACACTATCTGATTCGGCCCTCTGCCGGGAAATAAATAATTGAATGCTTAACCCGGGCGTGCAATAAAAAACCCCTCCGGATGGAGGGGTTAATTTTTCAGTCCGATTGTTTACAGGTCACGTACGTAGCTCTTCAGCTTCTGGCTTCTGGAGGGATGGCGGAGTCTGCTGATGGCTTTCTTCTCTATCTGCCTTATCCGCTCCTTCGTGAGGTTGTACTTGTCTCCGATCTCCTTCAGGGAGTGCGGACGCTCTCCGTTGAGCCCGAAGCGGTATCTGATGACGTTCGACTCTTTATCGGTAAGAGTGGAGAGAACATCCTCGATGGATTCCTGGAGCGTACTGTTGACGAGTATCTTCTCCGGGTCGGCCCCCTTTGTGTCCTCCATGAGGTCCGATATGGTGTTCGCGTCCTTGTCTGAAGAAAGCGGCGTTTCAAGCGATACGAACTCTTTCGAGGCGTTGATCAGATCATTGATCCTGCTCTTGTCCATGTCCAGAAAATCCGCGATTTCCTCGATATCGGCTTCACCGTCCTTGTTGCTTCCGATCTCCCTTTTCACCTTCTCTATCTGGAGCAGCTCGTTCGCCCTGTTCAGGGGAAGCCGTATCATCCTCGATTTCTCGCATATGGCCTTCAGTATCGACTGCTTGATCCACCAGACGGCATACGAAATAAAATGATAGCCCTTGTCTACATCAAACTTATCGACTGCCGTAATGAGACCGAGATTGCCTTCACTGATAAGATCGCTGAGCGTGAGCCCCTGGTTCTGGTATTTCTTGGCGACGTTTACCACGAATCTGAGGTTTGCCTGAATGAGCTTGTCCTTTGCAATCTGCTCTCCGTCGCGCGCCCTCGTTGCCAGATTAACCTCCTGCTCACGCGTGAGAAGAGGAATTTTGTTGATCTCCCTGAGGTACACGGACAGCGAACTTACGTCCAGGCTTGATCCGAGTTCCGAGTATTTTTTGTCAACAGACACTAACTTCCCCCTTAATTGTACTTTGACAGTAATAATATGCAATTACTGTACCATCAGCCCGATTTTCGCCCTTCTAAAAGCTTATCATTCAAGGAATTAAAACAGCAGAAAAGAGGTTGACGGTAAAATAATCATGGTGGTGTCATATTGACACTATATTCATATTTCAGCATAAAATTGTATACTTATAACACAATTCAGGGTCAAATCCGGTATTCAGCGAGCTTTCTGTGAAGTGTTTTCCTCCCGATATTCAATATCTCGGCGGTTTTCGTCTTATTTCCTCCCGCATTCTGCAGTGTGAAGAGTATCAGACGCTTCTCAGCCTCCGGAAGGCTTATTCCGGACGGGAGCTTGAGCGACGACTGTTCGTCCTTGGCGAGGATATAGGACGGCAGATCATCCTCCCCTATAACCGGTGTTTTGCTCAGCACCACGATGCTTTCGATGACGTTTCTGAGCTCACGCACGTTTCCGGGCCAGCGGTAGCTCACCAGGGCCTGCAGAGCGCCGTTCGTTAAACCCTCGATAACGCGTCCGTTCTCCTTTGAAAACTCCTCGATGAATTTATGCACCATGAGCGGGATATCGTCCTTACGTTCACTCAGGGGCGGCACGTGTATCGATACCACATCGAGCCTGTAGTAGAGGTCCTCCCGGAAGTTGCCGTTTTCAACCTCTTCCTTCAGGTTTTTGTTCGTCGCGGTAACGATTCGGACGTCCACCTTGACCGGCACCTCTCCTCCGACCCGCTCGAATTCCCGCTGCTGTATCACCCGGAGCAGCTTCACCTGCGTGGTCTGGCTTATTTCCCCGATTTCATCCAGGAAAAGCGTGCCGAGATTCGCCAGCTCGAAACGCCCCCTTTTCCTGGCGATTGCTCCGGTAAAAGCTCCCTTCTCATGGCCGAAGAGCTCACTTTCGAGAAGCGTTTCGGGAAGCGCGGCACAGTGTACCTTTACATAGGGCTTTTCACGCCTCGGACTGTTGTGATGTATAGCGTCCGCTATCATCTCCTTTCCCGTACCGCTGTCACCGAAGATGAGAACGTTGGCCCGGGAAGGCGCGACCAGCTCTATTGTCTCAAAGACTTTTTTCATCGGCGCGCTCTTACCGATGATGTTTTCGAAAGAGTACTTCTTCTTGAGCTGATCGAGCAGTTCTCTGTTCTGACGCTTGAGCGACGAGTTTTCGAGCGCCCGCTTCACAATGAGGGAGAGTTTATCGATGTTGAGCGGTTTCGTAATGAAGTCGTAGGCGCCGTTCCGCATGGCCTCGACCGCGTTCTCTATGGTCCCGTGACCGGTCAGTATGATTATGGGAAGGTAGGGCAGCTCCTCGAGTGCAGCCCTCATGAGCTCCTCACCGGAGATCTTCGGCATCTTGAGATCGGTGATAACGAGATCGATATTACCTTCCCTTATCCTATCGAGACCCGTCTTGCCGTCGGACGCGAGCTCGACTTCATAACCGTCAAGCGAAAGCGCTTTTTCGAGTCCCTCTCGAATATGTTTCTCGTCGTCAACGATCAGCAACCTGGCTTTCATACTTCTCCTCATACGTTATGAGCTTGCTCTTCTTTTCGAATACCGGAAGCATGATGGAAAAAACCGTTCCCTCCTCATCCTTGCTTCTTACCTTAATGTCGCCTCCCAGCTCCTTTATGACCTTGTATACGATCACGAGGCCGAGGCCCGTGCCTGATTTCCTCGTGGTGAAGTACGGCTCGAAGATCTTGCTTATAAGACTCTCGGGAATCCCGCTGCCATTGTCGGCGATATGTATGATAACATTCCCATCGGAAGACTGCTCCGTTCGAATCCTGATTTCGCCGCCCTGTCCGATCGCTTCGATGGAATTCTTGATGATATTCAGCAACGCCTGCTTCAGGTACTTGGGGTCTACGAGAACAGGGGGCAGGTCGTTGTCGAATTCGAGTACGACCTCGATATCGGCCTCGATGAGCTCATACTTGAGGAAGTCCATCAGCTCCTCGAGAAACTCGTTGATGTTCTCCTGGCTGAGCGTCATGCTCATGGGACGAACGGCAAAGAGGAAATCCTGTACAATGGAATTCAGACGGTCTATCTCCTCTTTCACGATTACGAGAAGGTTTTTCATATCCTTCGCATTCCCGCCCTGGAGTTTTACGATCTCTTTTTTTAAAAGCTGTATGTGAATATCGATGGAGGTAAGGGGATTCTTTATCTCGTGTGCCACACCTGCGGACAATGTCGTGAGCGCCGCCAGGCTTTCGGCCTGCCTGAGCTGAATTTCCCTCATTCGTTTTTCCGTGATATCCACAAGAATTATCACATGCCCCTCGATCGACCCTTCCTTGACAAGGGGAAGAACGCTGAGCATAAAGGTCTTGTCCGTTCTCCGGAGATGCACCTCCCTGTCCACGATACGCTGATTGTAGTGCAAAGCTTCATCGAGTACTTCCTTGATCTCCGAATCGAAATTACAGAACTCGAGCTCCTGGAAGTATATCCTCTTCTTTGGGATGGCGATAAAATCCTCCATCGCCCTGTTCATCAGAATAACCTTGTTGTCCCGGTTCGTAACGATGACTCCCTCTATCATCGAATCGAATACGAGCTTGTAGAGCTCCTTTTCCGTGGACAGCTCACCCAGTATCTTTTTGAGCTTGTATTTATCGAGCTTATCTATCCGGTCGAAGACCTTCTGAATAAATCCTGAGCTCTGCATCCGTTTACATCCGTTCCTTTTCCCGGGCTTTCAAGCCCCTGTGCTGCCCGGACCGGAATCCGGGTGTGCGCCACCCCCATCCGGCAGGGGGCCACGAATATAATGTAAAAAAAAACTCATATAATTCAACACAAAATCGGCGAGCACCGTTTCCACATTCATATTCACCTGCATAATCCCGGTCCTGGCACCATCAATCTTTCTGTAGAGCCGTTCGATCGACTGCAGCTCCTCCGCACCGAGCTCCGTGAGCCGGGCGTTTTCCCTGATGATCGTGAGAATCCGATCGAGAAAGAGTACACCGAGGCCGAGGTTTGCCAGTTCCCCGGCCAGCAAACGCACGGTCCTCAAATCACCCCCGGCGTTTATGACCTTATCCACGTATTCATCAACCCGGGAGGGGCCGTCCCGTACCTCGGCCGGCCGGCCGCCGGTACCGTAGACGTCCTCTACGATCTTCTTTTTCACTTCATTCGTATGTCCGGTGAACCGGTACTCCCTGCACCGGGACCGGATCGTTTCCTTCAGGAGCCCTCTTTTCTCTGTGATGAGAACAATGAAACCGCCGGCAGGCGTTTCCTCCGATATCTTGAGAAAACTGTTCGAGGATTCCTCGTTCATCCGCTCCGCGCCGTCAACAATAACGAACTTCGCTCTGCCGTCCCCGCTCTTCAGTGAGAGAAAACGCTGTATCTCCCTTACGGTATCTATGCCTATGACGCGCGTCCGATCTCCACCCGTCACTGAGAGGGCCGTCTCGATCACCTCCCGAGTTTTTTCACGACCCTCTGCCAGAACGGACGTATCCCTGAGTACATCGTCAATCAGTTCTCTCTGCTTTTTATACTTGTCATCGCCCTCAATGCCGACCCGGAGTCTACGAAGGTCTCTTTCGAATACGCCGGCATTTCGCCCGTTTACGCCGTATCTCTTCCAGAGCTCGAAATTGTCCCTGAGGGAAGCCCTGGATATGACAAGAAGGTGGGAGGATGCAAGCGTTTCCGTGCGCCTGCAGTATGCACATGAGCAGCCCTGAGGGCCTGAGTTTTCGCATAAAACCGATCGAACGAGCTCAACGGCCGTCAGGAATTTTCCGCTGGAGGCCGGTCCATGGAAGAGCATTGTCTGCGGAAGGGTGTGCCGTTCGATCTCATGTTTTAACATTCTGACCGCTATGGTCTGGCCTCTTATGTTTTCGAACACGACGAGCCTCTTCTTCGTGGTGGGTTTTTTCTATGTTCGGGTCCCGCAGTTTTTTCGTTTTTTTCAGAGAGCTGAGCGCAATACGGGCCGCCTTCTGTTCAGCCTGCTTCTTGTTGTCACCGATCCCGGGGCCGAATACCCTTTTGCGCACTGAAACCTCAACATAAAACTTCCTTCTATGGTCCGGTCCGTCCGTATTGACCACGCTGTACCTGGGAACGATACGAAATTTTTTCTGGCAGTATTCCTGCAGAATGGATTTATAATCCTTTTCATGCCTGTTCTTTTCAACCTCGAGTATTTCTTTGAAGAAGAGAAACTCAACCAGTTTTTTAGCGTTTTTATGACCGGCATCGAGATAGTATGCCCCGATAAGCGCCTCAACACTGTCCCCTATCAGGGAACGGCGGTAACGGCCGCCGGATTTCTCCTCTCCCTTGCCGATGAGAACATAATTCTGAATGTTTATTTTCTTTCCTACTCTGTGGAGGGTCGCTTCACTCACCACATATGACTTGATCCGGGCGAGCGAACCCTCCTTGAAGTAGAGGTTCTGATTATAGAGAATATCACTGACCACGAGTCCGAGAAACGAATCGCCGAGAAACTCGAGTTTCTCGTAATTCTCGATATCGCCTTCCTGCTCATTGACATATGACTTGTGCGAGAGCGCCGTATTGAGAAGCGAAATATTCCTGAAACGTATATTGAGCTTCTTCTGGAAATCAATCAGTGAATTGGTTCTTTTTTTGGAGAGTTTTTTTTTATTTCTCTTCATACCTTGTTATCACTAACGATGCGTTATGTCCGCCGAAACCGAAGGAGTTGTTCAGAGCAGCATAAACGTTTTTCTTTTCATATTTATGAGGTACAAAATTTAAATCGAATTCCGGATTATCGAGGTTAATGGTGGGAGGGATGACCCCGTTTAATACGGTGAGCACGGTGGCGATGGTCTCGACACCTCCGGCCGCTCCGAGGAGGTGTCCTATCATCGATTTGTTCGAGCTGATTCTCACATCACTGTCCCTGAAAAGACCCTTTATGGCGGCGACCTCCGCCCTGTCGCCCGACGGTGTCGCGGTTCCATGCGCGTTGATGTACCCGATATCTTCCGTCCGGAGTCCCGCGTCGTTCAGAGCGTTCTCCATTGATTTTAATGCACCCTCTCCTGATTCGTCGGGTGCGGCGATGTGAAACGCGTCCGCGCTGCAGCCGTAACCGGAGAGTTGGGCATATACCCTCGCCCCTCTTTTCATGGCATACTCTTCACTCTCCAGTACAATCGTCGCGGCTCCCTCTCCTATAACGAAACCGTCACGGTCCCTGTCAAAGGGGCGGGAGGCCTTCAGGGGATCGTCGTTGCGCGTGGACAGTGCCTTCATGGTAACAAAACCCGCGACCCCGAGTTCAACAATGGGAGCTTCGGCACCCCCGCAGAGCATGACATCCACATCGCCCCGCTCAATATACTTAAATGATTCACCGATTGAATGGTTCGCGGACGCACACGCGCTGACCGTGCACATATTCGGCCCTTTCAGCTTATACCTGATGGATACCCTGCCGCTCGCCATATTGGGAATCATGTTCGGTATGAGAAACGGGCTCACCCTCCTCGTACCCCTGGTCCTCAGGATATCGTGCTGATCGAGGAGCGTCTGGAGACCTCCGATACCCGATCCGATAATTACGCCGATCCTGTACCGGTCGATTTTGTCCAGGTCGAGACCCGAGTCCTTTAGCGCCTCTTCACTCGCCGCGTATGCGAATTGCGTGAAACGATCGTTTCTCCGGGCCTCCGATTTCTCCATAAAATCGAGCGGATCGAAATCAGAGACCTCCCCCGCTATCTTAGACGCGACCTCGGAAGGGTCAAAGCGCGTAATGGGACCGATACCGGATGTGCCGGCCAGCAAACGGTCCCCTCGCCAGACGCGATCGCTGCATCTCCAAGTCCACCCCATCTTCTCGATCCACCTCATCACCATCCGCTCCAGATCTACCATGAGGCGAAGACCCTGTGTGCCTATAATAGGTGAGACAACTTGGCCTGAGAGATTAGTGTATAATGAGCA
>CAYWUT010000056.1:0-19928 GCA_964460545.1 uncultured Spirochaetota bacterium | reverse complement strand
TTATTATGTTCCATATTCAGCCTTGCCCCGAATTAAAATTTGAGGGAATTTCTTTAAACCTGTGGGAAAATAGCAGCGGCCGTTCACCACCGTGAGCCCCGTCCCTATCCCGGGGACGGGAAAACACGGATTTCCGCACGTGCAGGGAGAACCCCGGTGCAAATACTGAAGGAACTGTACGGAATCCTGAAATCGGTAAAACTGGCCGCCATACTGCTCGCCGTTATCGGTGTATCGGCCGCCCTCTCCACGCTGGTCCCCCAGCGTGAGGATACGCCCTACTACACAGAGCGATACGGTCCCCTGCTCGCGCGAACCATAACTTACCTGCATTTCGACGTATTTTTCAGATCCCCGCTCTTCCTCCTGGAGTCCGGACTGTTCTTCATTAACCTCGCCGCATGCACCGCGGGCCGGATCGCAAAACAGAGGAAAGCCGGCACATTTAAGCGTTTCGGACCCGACCTCATACATATCGGGATTCTCGTGCTCATGGCGGGAACCATGGTGAGCCTCTTTCTGAAGGAGGAGGAGTACATTTGGCTGTCACGGGGGGAAGCCGTTTCCCTCCCCGGCGGCCGTGAGCTCGTGCTTACCTCCTTCACATACACCGCTTATGCAGACGGTCGGCCTCGCGATTATATATCCTCGGTGGATATCAGGGCGGGCGGAAAAACCGAACGGTCCGCCGCTATAAGGGTGAACCGGCCCCTCAAGATCGGTCCCACCAGGGTGTATCAGGACTCGTACCGGGAAGACGCCGCGCTCATATTGAGAGACGACGGGGGAAAGAAATACGCGATAAGATTGGGCGAGGGTTTCATTTTTCAGGACAGGACCTATATCCTGGCCGGTATGGAGGGAGACTGGAGCACCGGGGAAGCGGGGGAAAAAATGGAAGAGGACACTGATGAAAATCCCGTGAAGCCGGCCGTTCTCGTTGTGGAGCTTACGGACGGGGCCCCGGCCCGTACCCATCGACTCACGGAAGGCGACACAGTCAGCTCCTTTTTCGTCGAAGCAATCGACGTTACCCGGAGCACGGGCCTCAGGATCGTAAGGGACCCGGGTATCCTTCCCGTGTTTTACGCCTTCGGGCTGATCGGGATCGGGCTTGCTTACACATTAATACACCATACAGTGAAAGGCGGAATATGATACCCACGATTGCATTTATCATCCTCATCGCCGGGCTTGCTGTTCAGTCCGTTTTCCTGCTGAGAGAGAAAACAAATCCCGACCGGTTCTCCCATTATCTCCTGCTCGCATCCGCTCTGCTCCTCTTCGCGGCCACGGTGCAGCGCTCGGTAAGGATACGCTTCCCCGCCCTGACCGGTATTTTCGAGTCGCTCCTCTTTTTTTCGGGAATCATCGCGCTCGTGCTCTTTGTCTACCGGGTGAAAGCGGGTGAAAATACACCCCCTTTCATCGTCTTCATCGGCACGCTCTTCTCCGTCATACTCCTGGCCGTCGCTTCATCCCCCCTTACGGGGAAGAATCCGCTGCCTCCCGTTCCCGCATTGCGGTCGCACTGGCTCGTACTGCATGTTTCTTTCGCCCTTATCGGCGAAGCGTTCTTTACCCTCGGGTTCGCGGCATCGGTCTATTATCTCGTTTCAACAGATAAGGAGAAGAGGAGAAGGGCCGACAGGACGATATACAGGGCTATCGGTATCGGATACCCCCTTTTCACCGCGGGCGCGCTTATATTCGGAGCGATATGGGCCCAGTATGCATGGGGAAGTTACTGGTCATGGGACCCGAAGGAGACGTGGGCGCTTGTTACATGGGTAGTCTACACGGTTTATCTGCACGTTCGTATTATTATGAAAAAGTCAGGTAAAACACCCGCGTTCATTGCGATCATCGGTTTTGCTTTTACGATGTTTACCTACTTCGGAGTGAACTACCTGCTCACCGGCCTGCACAGCTACGGCTAGGCGGACGGGAGTTTCGGATTGATGAGAAGCTTTACGTACTGCGCCCTCGTATACGCCCATGGATCAGGGGATTTCTCCCTGCTGAGCTTTCCCCTGAACGAGGCGAGGTCCGCATACCCCTTTTCATCCATCCAGTGCTCGATCGCCTCCAGCATGGTTTTAACATGACCGATGCCGTTCGTAAAGAGCGTACTCGCCACCTGCACGCAGGTCGCGCCCGCAAGCAGCATCTTGATCGCCTCTTTGGCGTAGAGAACACCCGTGCTCGAGCATATATCGGCCTTGATTTTGGAGTAGAGCAGTCCCGCGTACCTGAGCGGAAGGCGGGCGTCCCTTTCTACACTGAAATTGAAGGGAAAAATGGGGGTCTCTTTCTCGATGTCTATGTCCGGTTGAAAGAACCGGTTGAACAGCACGAAACCCCTGACGCCCGTTTCGTCCAGCTTCCGGATGAAGTTCAGGGGGTTGGCGTAGTGTATGCTCAGCTTGGCGCTCACCGGTATCGAAACCCTGCCGATAACCTCCCGAATAATGGAGAGCTGCTCTTCCTCCACATCCGAACCCGATACGTCAAAGTCGGACGGAACGGCATAAAAGTTGAGCTCCAGCCCGTCCGCCCCCGTTTCCTCGAGCCGTACCGCATAATCAATCCAGGTTTCACGCGTAACGGCGTTGAGACTCGCGATCACCGGTATATCCACGCTCTCCTTTGCCTTGCGTACCCAGAGAAGGTGCTCGGCCGGCCCGGCATGCTCTAGATCGGGGAATATACTTATCATTTCCGGGTTCCTGTACTTCAGTTTATCCGTGTCCTCTTCCAGCTTTAACCGCTCGAGCTGTATCTGCTCCTCGAACAGTGAGGCGCATACCAGCGCACCGGCCCCCGCGTCAGCGATCTTCTTTATGGTGTCCATCTTTGCGGTGAAAGCGCTCGCACCCGCGATAACGGGATTCTTAAGCTCTATTCCCATATAAGATGTATTCAGCGAAGCCATCTGTCTCCCTCCCGGCATTTTTTTTGTCGTCAATTACAATAATGAGGGTGACAAAAAAGTCAATGCCCAATACGGACCCGGAAGGCCTCCTGATACTTCCTCAGCCGGACCAGTCCATGGATGCCGCGTAACGTTCCGATATCCCGCGCAACGAATCGTAGAGGGCGCGAATATCATCATCTTTCCATGCGCCGTCGAGAAAAACAACGGGCACGCCGGCAACATCGGGCGCAAGCCCGTTCGCGATCTCCTCGTATCCGGCGACTATTTCCTCAGCGCCCTCCCCGTTGTCGAAGTTGAACTCGACAATCCCCCTCTGTCTGAACACTTCCTTGAACGCCGGTATATCGTCCCGGGAATAGCGGAAAGAGCAGTTGAGTCCCATGTTTTGCACATCATGCGCGGGGTAGAGATGCACTGAGGGGTTGGGTCCGCAATTATGGAACCGCGCTCCCCGGAATCCCCTCAGGAGCCTGTTGTTATAGGGCAGGCTGTATGTTTCGAATATATCGGGCCCGAATGATGCGCACACATCATCGGACACAAATCCCTTGCAGGCCTCCGGGGCCCATACGGGATCGAAATCGGTGCTCGTGAGCCGCGCACGCCCTCCCGCCGCCTCGACGATAAGCGCCGTGCAGCGCGCCTGCAACTCGGTTACGAGATCGAGCAGCATGTGCATCTCATCCGGTGAATCGACGAGCGCGGTATAGAGGAGGTTCGTTTCAACAAGGTCCCTCGCCGAGTTGAGGGGACCGCCGAGGTCGATACCCGTTAAATACACATCGGAGGGGAAGGTTCGGGCCGCCTGTTCCAGAAACCGCAGGTTATGCGGCATAAGCCCCGCCTCAGCCGGGTCCGGCATGCCGAGGCCGTGTACCTGCTCGATATTATCGATGATGTGACCCAGTACCCCCGGGGCCTGCATGTCGTCGTACCAGTGCACCTCCATTCCGAACATGGTGGCGATCGTTATGTATCCGGGCCATACGCGCACAAAGGGAATGTAATCATCGGGCAGGAGGCGGGTACACCGCTTCACGGTTTTCGAGGCGACCTCGAGCTGCAGGTCGCCGTTTTCACACTGCTCCCTGAGCGAATATTCGGAGAAATCGTCTATCCAGATGAATACGGGGATGTGGTCAATCCTTTGATACTCCCATATCCGCCGGTAACCCTCTTTGCGCCGCTCGATTTCTTCATGACTGATTTCAGTCTCCATATTCAATTCCTTTCAAATAAACCGAACGGCCGGCCGTATCCCGAGCAGGGTATTACATCAATTACACCGAAGGCCTGAAACCGCCGGATGCGGGGTCCTTCGCGTTCGTGACAAGGGGCGGAAAATCCCCCGCGATTCCGACCCGATCATCCTTCACGATAAGCACGCCCCTGACACCCCCGATGCCGGATATCTCCCCAAGCACCCTCTCAATATCGGACACGTCCTGAACCATGTTGCACGCGGCGGTCGAGGCCGCGTCCGCGAGCGGACCGTCATCCGACACGACACAGGCCAGGTCGCAGTCGCCGAAGGAAGCGGAATGCCCCATCCTGCTGGAGGAAGAACAGACCGCGGCCGGCAGGTCGGGCGGTTCGAGACGAATGGCAAGTTTGTCCTTCAGTACTCCTTCACCCGGATAGATGCCGACCGTCACAGGCCTGTGCGACGCGATGTAAATATCGCCCCCGTTGTCGACCACCGTGTCTTCCGCCCCGGCCCTGAGGGCCGCTTCAACCGCGAACTGCGCGAACGCGCCTGCCACGGCGGCCATGGGACCCACACCCGCTTTTGCCGCGGCCCGCGCCATCGTACGGGCAACAGGTGGCGCATCCGGGCCGGTATCCACGGGTTTCATTGAAGAGGCGAACCCGGGATGGGCTTCTATATACTTTTCCAGGAGGGCCCTCTGCAGGCGGACCTCGCGGGTCACCACGTCAAAAAACGGGGATTTGATGCGATAGCATGCCCCTTTCCACCTGTAGAGACGATACCGTTCCATGATCATTAACCTGGAAATATTTCACCGAAGGGGGGGTTAAAAAACGGACGAGCAGGCGCCGAATGGACAGTTCTTCACACAGCTGAGGCATTCCACGCAGAGCTTTTCATTGAAACCGATCTTCATCGTTTTTCTATCCGTGATATAGAGCGCCTCGGTCGGACAATGGGGAATACAGTTGGTACAGTGCGTACACCGGTCCTCATCCCAGCGCAGGCCCCTGCCTCCCTCGTTGATGATTACATTGTGGGATTTTACGAAATTGAGGCCCTGCTCGATATTCTCCTCCTCGCCGGTAACATCCAGGACGAGATAACCCTCCTCCTCGGGGGTGACCTTGGCACGAAAAATATTGATGATGAGATTGTAGTCCTTGACGAGGTGATAGACTATGGGTTTTTCGGTCTCGCTCGCCGGAAAGTAGAGGAGAAACTTCTTGGTGACCATCAGGACTTCCTTATATCGAGTGTTTTCATGGACCGTTTCCTGTTGAGCAGCCGTGACGGCTGTGCCAGCATGAAATCACCCCTTGATATCTCGTCCTGCAGAATCCGGGCGATATCGAGCGCCATCGCATAAGACGAGAGCGAACCTGTTACAACCGTTTTTCCCTTTACCGTGATCTTTCCACCCTTCAGCTCCTCGTAGCTGGCCTTGCAGAGTATCTTACCCGTCCTGTCGGGGTAATCACTGCTGTAATCGATCACCGGCGCGAATATCTCACTGTCCCGGACCGTTGTCATTTTGAGTATCTCTTCGTCGAGAACCGGTATGGGAATGCCGACTCCGAGCGCGAGTGAAACACCGTACCCGGTCAGGCTCAGTCCGCGAACGTACTTCGGATCCATTTCCTTCATATCTCCGGTGAGTGCGAGCGTTCCCGCTCCTTCACTGGGTACGCCCGAAGGTTCGCGCTCCGCGTCGGGCGCGTGCTGCGTCCCTTCCGCATAAACGTGACCGTGCGCGCCTCCGAGCCACACCTTCGTTCCGATACCGATTGTTCTGTAGAAGGGATCATTGAGGAGCGGTGAGAGCTGTCCCGCCGAGCAGTACGTCGCGTTTTTCATGCCTGGCCTGAGATTTCCGAGATAGGTGTATATAGGGCGGTCGGAGGTGTTGATCGCCACGTTATAATTCTGATAGCAGTTCCTCGGATTGACCATTATGGCCTGGTTCAGGTCCCCTATGGAGAAGTAGGTTCGTATCTCCCTGCGGGGATAATCGTCGGTGCCGTAGGAGAGCCCGAAAAGCTGAAGCTTTTCACCCGCAACGAGTTTCTCGATGACATGGCCGCCGCCGAACCGGAATTCACCTGGATAATCCACATTTGCGGGGTCGTTGTATCTGAGCTCGGTAGCGCCCAGGTAAACGTCCACGGCGGCTATGCCGCAGTAAACGGGAACGTCTTCGATCCAGGCTTCCGTCATCCTGATTTTCGGCTTGGAGTGCCCGAAGTTGATGAAACAGCCGGAAGAACACATCGGTCCGAAAGTGGCCGTGGTCACCACGTCCACGTCGGCGGCGGCCTTTTCAACGCCCTTTTTATCCGCGTAATCGATGATCTCTTCGGCCGTCATTACAACGGCTTTTTTGGAAGCGATCCTGTTATTTATCTCTTCGTATGTCTTCATACAGACCTCTTGGAATGCAAAAGCATACACTCAGGCATAACCCGGGTCAAGCTGTTTTAGGGATGCCTCCCGGCCCAAGGACCCTGTTAGGGCCCAAGGCCCCTCTTAGGGCCCAAGGTCCCGGATAAAAATACCACGGATCTTGAGCCTGCCCTTCTCTCCCTCGAGCCTTCCACAGGTACCGAAAACCTCGACGTTCCCGCGATTGGCCAGGTGAAAAACGCCCTCTATCCCGACTTCCGCTATTCCCTCTATCGTGTCCTCGTTCTCGTAGTTGACGAGCAGATCGAACGTTATTCGTTCGCCTTCCTTTTCAAGGCCCGCTATCTTGCCCGTCCAGAGAACATACGCGCCGAGGTAAAGATCGGGTTCCTTCATGACACTGCTGAAGTCCGGGTTCGAATCAAGCGAGAGAGGATCCGCGGGACCGATAAACTCGTAGAGTATTTTGAATCTTTCCTTTACGAGGGGCGAGGCGTTCGAGAGCATAACCCGGTTCAGCGCTATGATTGCGGTATTCACCTTGTTCCGGTAGATATACTTCTTGATCCGGACAAACTCCGACCTGACCGCATCTTCGCTCAGCGAGTAGCGCGCATCCCCGGCGACCGTTATTTGATCCGGCGGCAGCGTTATTTCCTCCAGCTCCGCCATATCAGGACGGAACCTCTGCAAGACCTTCCTGTTGAGCGGGGTCAGGAAAAAAACGGCCAGAACGATTATGATTCCCGCGGCTATCAAAAGGCCGGTTCTGTAGGGTTTCAGCCGCTCGGAAAGGGGGGCGCGGATCGTCAGGTAATCCTCGGGCTTGAGTTTCTGCGCAAATGTCCGAACGTCCTCCGATTCCCGGAGGAGCTGAAGCGAACGCCTGATGTTGCGTTCCCGGGGGCGGTTTTCCAGAATTTCGCCCCAGAGACTTATAGCGTCCTCAACCCGCTCGTCCCTGAGATAGAGGTACGCGAGCCCCTTCATCAGCTCCAGGTGGTTCTCGCTGAGCTCCAATCCGCTCCTGAAGTAACGCCGCGCGCCTTCCCAGTCGCCTGTCAGAATGGAGGCGTACCCGAGATAGAGGTGGATGTCGGGGTCTTTCCCGTTTTCGGACAGCGCCTTCTCGAGGAGAGACACCGCTTCCCGGTATCGTTTTTTCCTGAATAATTTGATTCCCTGTTTCTTGCTGCGCCCTCTGTTCTTCAAAGCGGTTCATCCATGGAGCGTATTATTGAAGGCTGTCCGTCCCTTATACTCTTTCAATATACTCCCCGGACCTCGTGTCCACTTTGATGACATCCCCGACATTAATAAAGAGCGGCACCTGAATATTCGCGCCTGTTTCAACCTCCGAGGGTTTGTATGTCGCGGTCGCCGTATCTCCCCTGAGTCCGGGCTCGGTGTGAACCACCTTCAGCTCGACGAACGTGGGAACGTCGAGCCCGATAATGGAATCCTCATAAAAGCTTACGTCCACCTCGAGCCCCTCCTTCAGAAAGGCGAGATCATCCTTGATGAGCTCATCGGGCACGCTCTCCTGCTCGTAATTCTCGAGATCCATGAAAACGGAGCTGCTTCCGTCGTTGTAGAGAAACTGCATCTTTCTCCTGTCGATGTAGATATCCTCGATCTTCTCATCGGGACGAAGGGTTTTTTCAACCGTGCTGTTTTTCCTGACGTTCCTTATCTTAGTTTTTACGAATGCGGGACCTTTTCCCGGTTTGACGTGCTGATAGGTCAGAACGCTCCACAGCTCGCCTTCCAGCTTTATCATCATGCCCCGCCGTAAATCGTTTGCGCTGATCACTACTCTCCTCCTCGCTCATTACCATCGCGGTTAAATCAGTGTATTGACCGTACACGGCTTTGTCAACTCCATTGTGGGTGCATCCGCGTTTCGGAGTCAAACCTGCACGATTTCATAGTCCATGCTGCCGAGCCCGAGCCGGGCCGCATGCTCGATCTGATATACGGGATTCACATTGGGAAAGAAGGCAGAACGGGGACTCTTACCGCTTTTTTCTTTGAATATATCAAAGGATGCCTTCTCGAGCGCGACGATGTCACCGCTCGCGAGAACGCCGATATCCTCTGCGACACGAGCACCGCCGTTCATGCAGTCGCAGTTCTGCGTGATGTTGATCAGAAAATTGAAGAAAAAGGCCTTCCCCTTTACGGCTTTCAAAACACCGGCCGCATGCTCCACGCACATCTCCTGCAGAGCCCTGCTCTCGCGTCTCCAGTCGAACTGCACGGCCCCGAACCGGCAGACCGCGAGGCATTCGCCGCATCCGATACACTTTTTCTCGTCTATCCGGGCCTTCCCCCCGACCAGGACGATCGCATCACGCGGGCACCATGAAACGCATAGACCGCACCCGGTACACGCGCTCCCGTTTATCCGGGGATTCATCACCGAATGCTGCTTTCTCTTTCCCCTGCGCGAAGCGAGCCCCATACCGACGTTCTTCAGCGAACCTCCGACGCCCATGGCCACATGACCCTTGAAATGGGAAAGCACCATGAGACCCTGAACACGCGATATCTCACGCGCGATGTGAACCGTGCTGAAATGGGTCCCCTCCACCTGTACGGGAATCTCTGCGTCCCCCAAAAGTCCGTCCGCCATAACGAGAGGCATGCCGGTTTTATCATACCCGAACCCGTGCTCCCAGGCGATTGCAGCGTGGTCCACCGCATTCGCCCTGCGCCCCCTGTACAGGGTCGAGGTCTCGGTGAGAAAAACCGAAGCCCCCGTATTCCGCAGCTTGTCCCCGACCGCCTTTACGATAAGGGGGTGCAGGAAGGTCGTGTTTCCCTGCTCGCCGAAGTGCGTTTTCACGGCCACGAAATCGCCCCTGCCCAGTCCCATCGACGCATCCGCGCGGTCAAACAGTTTTTTGGTCTTTTTGGCGATACTCGACGGGTCTTCGCCGTTATCGAGGGGCAGAAAAAACACGCTTGGACGCATGGACCTCCTCCCTGCTTCACCGAATACCATTGTGACGGAATTAAGTACCCGGTATAATATATTCATGAAAAAACCCTTCTTCCACCCAATTCTCCTGGTCTGTATAACGTTCGCTGCGGCGCTTCCCGGCCCCCTTGCGGCCCAAAACACCCGTATAACGGACCTTGTCCTGACGGACGAGGTTTTCCTCGAGCTCTACAGGGGGACCGTGGCGTCGAAAAACAGGATTTTGAAGCATGAACGGAAGAGCATCTACGACAATCCCGTTATATACAGCTACATGCTGAAGCAGGGAGAGGATATCTGGACGCTGATAGCCCGGTCGAGCCTGAATATCGACACCATAGCCACGCTCAACAGGGTGGATTTCATCGGCATGCTCGGCGAAGGAGTAACGGTTTATCTGTCCGACACGCTGGGCCTCTTCTTCGAGAAGGAGGGATCCGACATTCAGGTCCTGGCGGACCGTTACTCCGTACCGCCGGAAGAGGTTCTCATCGTCGAGGACCCCGTTTCCCCCGGCGGGGAGCTTTTCTTCCTCCCGGAAACGCGCCTCTCATTTCTCGAACGCACCTACCTCACCGGAGTGGTTTTTTACGCGCCCCTCATCGGTTCGGAATCATCGAAATTCGGGACCAGGGCCGATCCCTTTGTAAACAGGGAGGCCTTTCACGGCGGCATCGACATCGCGGCCCGGGAAAAGACCAGGGTGCACGCCGCGAGGCGGGGAAGCGTTGTTTTCGCCGGGGAATCCGGGGACTACGGCAACCTCGTGGTCATAGAGCATGAGCTCGGGTATCACACCCTTTACGCGCACCTCGCGTCGATCGGCGTGGAAGCGGCAGAAGCGGTGGAGTCCGGGCAGATCATCGGAACGGTGGGAAGCACGGGACGATCAACGGGCCCGCACCTCCACTTCGAGATACGGAGGTTCGACCGGAAGCTCAACCCGGACAACATACCTTTTTTCCTGGGCACCCCGTGATAACCGAGGAACGGTCTTTGGAATAAAACAGTGCCGGAACGGCCGGCGGGATGTCCTTCGAATTTCCCCGTTATCGGGATTTTCCAAATCCGGAAACCGTCTTTCTCAGAATTCGACGCCCTTCTGGGCCCCCATACCGTTCTCATAGGGGTGTTTGACGTTTCGCATCTCCGTAACGAGATCGGCGGCCTCTTTGATCGCCTCAGGGGCTTGGCGGCCCGTTATCACGACGTGCAGGTCTTCCCGCCTGTTCTGAAGCGTATTCAGCACGTCCTCCAGGGACAGAATCCCGAAATTGATGAGATAGGTGAGCTCATCGAGAATTACCAGCCCGTAATCCGGCGATGCGATCTTCCCGCATGCGAGCTCCCAGGCGGCGGAGGCCGCTTCCCGTTCCTTCTCGACATCTTCTCCGTTTAAAATGAAACCGTGGCCCGTAATATGTACGTCCATGAGGTCTTTGAACCGCTTCAGTGCTTCGATCTCTCCCGTCTTCCATTTCCCCTTTACAAACTGCAGAAGACATACCCGTTTCCCGTATCCCAGGGCCCGAAGCGCCAGTCCCAATGCCGCGGTTGTCTTGCCCTTTCCATTGCCGGTATATACGATCAGAAGTCCCTTTTCCATCCTTAAATGAAGCTCCTTTCATTTTCCTTTCCACCGGACCGGACCGGCGGCAAAGTGAATGTATGTAACTATCATCCGACGAGAGAATACCTGATCGGTATCTGGAAGGAGATGGGCCTGCCCCTTCCATGCTCGTAGGGGACGATACGCCTGATGAGCGAGAGGGCGGCGCTGTCGAGTACCTTGTATCCCGACGAACGCACAACGGCCGCATCGATGAGAGAACCGTCTTCATCGAGCTTGAGCAGAAGATAAACGACACCTTCCATCCCTCTCCTCCGGGCCGCCTGCGGATATACCATTTCCCGCTCTATGCGCGCTCTCAATCCTAGAATGACGTCGGTGTAGTCCGGCGTCTTTTCCGGCTCGACCGGAGGTTCCTCCTCAGCTTCCCCTTCCTCAGGAACGGGGGCACTCTCAATAACCGGCTCCGCTTCCTGTTCCTCTTCCACCGCCGCCTCTGCGGGCGGTGTTATCTCTTCGGGCTGCGGAGCGGGCTTCCGTTTCTTCTTCACCTCAGGTTTTTTCTCTTCAGCTTTTTGAGGCGTAAAATAAACAAGATCGACGGTATAGGTGTCTTTAGTGTCAGGGACCGTCCTCTCCCGCTGATACAGCAGCCGGACCGCGCCCGCATGTATGGCCAGCGATACAGCCACCCACAGGTAGAGGCCGTTGAGAGGGCGTTTCATTTCTTACGCTCGACAAGGAAGGATATGGTCTCCGCGCCGGCTTTTTTCGACAGGTCCATCACCTCCACGACCCTCCCGAAGTCGACCTCCCGGTCCGCCAGTATGACGATATCGCGCGCGCGCCCGGCAGCGTAGATTCGCCTGAGCGAACGATAGAAACGCTCATCAGAAACGGCAAGGTCTTTGAAGATAACCGTGCCGTCTTTTCCGATCGACACATGAATGTCGGGCTCTTCCTGAACCTCGGCGGTCTCCGTTTCAGGGAGTTTTACCATAATCGAGGGCCGGACGAGAAAGGACGTGAGGAGGAAAAAGATGAGCAGAAGAAAAACCATGTCGATGAGGGGCGTGAGGTTCAGGCCGAAACCTGAATCCCGGGACACGTATTCCTCGTACTTCTTGAACTCAATCATCCCTCCCCCTCGTCATGGAAACGATCTCCTCTCCGAAGTGCTTCATGGAAAAGGCGATCGCCCTGACCTTGTTCAGGTAGAGGTGATGAAAAACGAGCGCCGGAATGCCCACGAAGAGACCGGCCACGGTTGTGATCAGCGCCTCCCAGATACCGCTCGCGAGCATAGTCGGATTCACGCTCGTTGTCGACGCCACCTGGTGGAAAGCCCCGGCCATGCCCAGCACCGTTCCGAGGAGTCCGATCATGGGCGCGATCTTTCCAATGAGATCGAGCAGATGGAGGTTCCTGTTCAACCGGCTGAGCTCCCGGTCCCCCTGCAGGGATATCGCGTTCTCGACAACGTCCTCCGTGTACCTGCGCATCGTAAGCGCCTCGCGAACGACGGCAGCCACAGGTCCGGGTGTGGAAGCCGCCAGCTCCTCGGCTTCGCTGAACCGCCCCCCACCTACGTGCTCCTTGACCGTTTCCATGAACCTCCGCTTCGTACCCGCGCGGATAAAACGGTATCCCCGCTCGATGACCACGGCGATCATGAGCACCGATCCGAGAAGAAGCGGGTACATGAGCGGACCGCCCTTGTAAAAAAAATCGATAAGCATCGTCAAACTCCGTTTTGCATTTCCTGTCACCATTGTAACGCCCGGTGAATCGGGATGCAACAAAATGGCTCAGTATGCCGCAACAGCGGCCGCACTGTCCTCGCCGTCGACCATGATCGACAGGGGACTCAATGATTTTTGCTCGGCCGTATCAGTATAGAGCACGTAGAGCTTGTTTTCTCCCGTCATCCAGTCGGCATTCGGTATGTACACATAATCTCCCGAAACGAGGACGTAGCTCCCGCCGAAGGGCAGGTCGTCCCTGTCAAGGACCTCGGTCGCCGTATAGGGCGCCGTCCCAGCGGGAGAGAAGAAGCAGGTGTTCCCGCTTCCCACCGCAAAAACCGTTCCCGAACCCGAGTCGAGCTGTGTCACGCTCGTACCCGAGGCCGCCGTGGATACCGTTCCCGCCGAACAGTCGATCATGTCTATGGATCCGGGAAGGGGCATCCACGTCGTGTAATCGTATCCCCCGCCGTTGGCCGCGTAGACCACACCGTTCCCGACGGCGTCGGTGCCGGCGAGAAGATCGGTGGTACCGGGGGCGGTCATGTCGAAGATCGCTGTCACGGTATCGGTCGAGGGGTCTATCCGGAGGACCTGGCCGTTCGAGCCCATTTCGTCGTAATCAGCCGCGTATATCATCTCGTCCGGTCCGACCACGATACCCTCGAGGTACCTTCCGGCTTTTCCGGCTTTCGTGGTGCCTTCCAGGGGGCCCGTAAGCCCGGAATCCGGGTCCGAGGGATCGAAGGTGTACACGCCCGTGCTCACACCCCAGGAACGGGCCGTAACGTACGCCTTGGTGTCGCTGTAGAAAGCCATGTAACCGGCACTGATCGCATCGCCTATCCGCGTCGCTGTCGGAACCGCGGCGTTCGGGTCGAAAGTGTAGACGCCCGGGGCCGTGTTGTTGTATGACGCAACACACACGTACCCGATATCGTTATAAAAGTAGATCGCGCCCGATGCGTTCTGCCCGATCGTCAGGAGCGGTGTTGAGGACGCAACGCCCGTGGCCGGATCGAAGGTGTAGATACGTCCCTGGTTCGAATCCACGATATAAACGGCGCCTCCGGCGCTGTCCGATTCCTCCGTCGTACACCCCGCGTAGAAGAGCGCCGTAAAGGCGACAAGCACGCCCGGAACGACCCGGAATAACACCTTTCTTTTCATGTACATTTCCTCCTCATCAATTTGTTTGCATTCATTTTTATTTAAAAGGTCGCCTCCACACCCGCCCTTATCAGGGTTCCGGGTATGGGGTATCCTGCCGTGATCTCGTAATGCTCGTTAAAGAGGTTGTCGACCGCGAGTGTAAGCACGAGTCGCTCTCTCAGGTTCCTCCGGTACGATACATCCACCACGTAATGCGAGGGCAGATAGGCCGTGTTCGAGGTCTTCAGGTAGCGCAGGCTCTCGTAGTGGCTCGTGATGCCGAAAGATTCCCGCTCGCCGTGCAGTCCGACTCCGAGGTCGGCCTCGTGCACGGGTATCATGGGAAGCCGCCTGTTGTCCCCGAGCCCGAACCCGCCGGAGAGAACGAAGGAGTAGATGAAGGTATAGTCAGCGTCCAGGCTGAGCCAGGTGAGCGGCCGTACCGAGAAATTCGTCTCGACGCCCGGATAGAGACCCTCCCCCCAGTTCGTGGGTCTCCATATGGAATCGTCTCCGGGCTGCCAGAGAATGACGTCCTTCACATACCGGGCAAATCCGAAAAGGTCGAGCTGCAGCCGCTTCTCGCGCCGTGAAATGCCTGCCTCCACGCCGTATCCCGTTTCAGGCCGGAGATCCGGGTTGCCCTGGGAAAAGGAATCCTGCGGCCAGTAGAGGTCATTGAATGTGGGCGCACGGTAGGATTTCGAGATACTTGCCTTGAGCGATGTCGAGGCACTCAGGCTGTAAACGGTTCCGAGCTTGTAATTCAGGTCTCCTGCAAAATCCGAGTAGTAATCATACCGCACCGCGGGGTAGAGGGTGAGCGTGTCCGAAAGATACAGGGGACTCTCCACGAAAACTCCCCCGTACATCCGGTTCTTCGAACCGACATCCGTGCTCTGCAGGGTTTCGAAGCTGAGATTCACCCCGTATAAAAGGGAGAAAGACACGAATGAGAGCAATTCCTGCGAGAGGTCGGCGCCGACCGACGTGATACTGTGATCCGAATCCGTACCGTATTCAGGGCTGAAGTATTTCAGGTTTGAATAACTAACATGCGCCGTTCCGTCGAATGTCAGCATATCGCTGAAGAAGCGGTCCGTGGTGAAACGGGCGCTCGACCTGAAGGCGGTATCCGTCTGTTCCGTAACGAGAAGCGGGGTGGTCGAGTCCCCGGGAACGCCCTTCTCGCTGTACACGCCTGAGAGCTTTACATGCAGGTCGCCTCCGGAACCCTGCCGGAAAAGCCCGGCCGCGAGGTCTCCTCCCAGGAGGCCGGCGTTCTCGCGCTTGCGGTCTTCGTTGTTCGTGTCCTTGAAGATATAGCCGTTTCGGGCCCTGACGAACGAGCCCGAACCCGTCACATGGTTCCGGCCGGCTTCGGTGGAGTACCGGACGGTCGCCTTCTGCGTGTCCACGAGGTCGGAGTAATCCGCGGTGTTTACCGTCTTGTCCCTGCCGAATCCCCTGACGAACTTTTTCGGAATATAGCTTCCGTTCTCAAGTGTAACCGTGAGATGTCCGTCCGCCTCTTTTCTCGTTATGATATTGACCACGCCGCCGACCGCGTCGGCACCGTAGAGCGCGCTCGTTCCGCCTCGGACGACCTCTATACGCTCTATGGAATCGATGGGTATGAGCGAGAAGTCGACTCCGCCGTTCTGCGCATTGTTTATTCGAACACCGTCAACGAGCACGAGCACCTGCTCGGACGTCGACCCCCTGACAGACAGGCTTTGAAGAGCGCCCTCGGGCCCGTAATCCGTAACGGAGATACCCGCTTCCCGGTCGAGGATATCGGCCGTGTTCACGGCGCCGCTCATCCGGATGTCCTCGGATGTAATGACGGAAACATGTTCCGGAACGAAGAGGGTTTCCTCGAAGGTCCTGGTTGCCGTGATTACGATCTCATCGACCGCGAGGGGACCCTCATCCGCTCCATCATACGGCGCATCATGCGTCGCATCGTCGGCCGGAGCGGTTAACGGGATGAACAATATAAAAAGGGCCGGGATTATTCTCTTCATGGCGTCGCTCCTCCTTGTTAAAGGAATAGCGAGCCCTCTAAGACCTCGAGTCTTCTGTCAGGATTGAAATAACGGTAGGCTTTCTAAGTGACTGCACCGGAATGGTGCCGTTGACAGCATGCCCTTATCTCTCCTCGAAGTCAACCGACTCAGAAGGGTTTCCTGGCTCCCGGATCAAATTACTCACAGCGCCTTCTCACCTTCCGCCCGGTATTCCGCATAGGTTGAACGAGCGATGCGCCGGAGCAGCACATCTGGCAGGCTCAACTTCGCGAAGTCGAACGAAAAGCAATGGCTTGTCGCTGCTTTCATCCCCGGTTACAGTGGCGGGACCGCTGCGGCATTTACCGCATTCCGCTCTTCTGAATCAGGGCTCTGATTTATTAATATCAGCTGAATATAAAAGCGTCAAGAAATTTTTAACGTACCGCCCGTGATTATCCGTTTCCGAACGACGAATAGGGTGAACAAGAAAACGAAGGGCCTTACAGTTTAGGGTGAGCTTCAAGTTTTATTTATTACCATAGGGTAGTTAATATACATGATTGTTATTTATATTTAGTTTTATTAATTAATGAAGGAAGAGGATGAGGGAGGCACTATCTCGCAACAATCCACAGCTTAGCCATTTAAATTTGCAGAGCATTTTAGACTTCACCTTCACCGGAAATAGCGCGCCTAATGTATGTGAAAGCTCCACATTATACATATTTTTTGGAACTCGAAATTCGCTCAGTTTATTGACTTATCCGAAGGGGATAGATACAATGAGGTCATGACCGGATACTTTCATAACTTCGGTTCCTGGTTTCTCGGGATCCTCAGCGAAGCGGCAAATTTCTGCGGCTACTTTTTCCTGGTACTCAAGACCCTTTTCGGGAGGAAACCGGGCTCCTACCGCTCCGGCCTTACGGTCCTCTTCAAGCAGGTACTCTTTACAGGCGTGGATGCACTCCCCCTCATCGCGCTTGTGTCCCTTGCCATCGGCGGAATAGCAATAATCCAATCCCTCTCCATACTGCCGCGGTTTGGAGGTGAATCCTTCGTCGGTAAGATTCTCATTACCGTCATCGTAAGGGAGCTCGGCCCGATCCTCACAGGATTTATCGTGATCGGCAGGTCAGGCACGGCAATTACGGCCGAGATCGGCAACATGGTGGTATCGCACGAGGTGGAAGCGCTCGAGTCAATGGGTGTCGATCCCGTCAGGTATATCGTCATACCGAGAATATTCGGGGTAACCGCCTCCCTCGTGAGCCTTAACATATACTTCGATATCTGCGCCATTCTCGGCGGCTTTTTCGTATCGAAGATGGTACTCGTGACCAGCATCTTCACCTTTCTCAGGCGCATGCTCGACGCGGCCCAGGCATCGGACCTGTGGCTGAGCCTGCTGAAGGGGTTCGTATTCGGCATTCTCATTTCGCTGATATGCACTTACAGGGGGTTCTGCGTCAGGACCTCCTCGACAGAGGTGCCTCAGATGACGACAAAGGCGGTTGTGGATGCGATTGCCGCGGTTTTCATTGCGGACGGGATTATTACTTTCATGTATTACGTGTAGCTGTTTAAAAATCTATCTCGGAATACCGGTTGCCTTAGATGGGTAACATCATAGAGGTCAGAGACGTATCGTGTTCATTCAACGGTGAAACCGTTATCGGCGATATCAGCATGGGTATTCCCCGGGGAGGGCTCGTCGCGATTACGGGTACCTCTGGTTCAGGTAAGAGTACGCTGCTGAAGATCATGGCGGGCCTGATCGTTCCGGACAGCGGGACCGTTGAAGTCGACGGGGAACTCATCGGGTCCGTCTCCAGAAACACGCTCTTTCTCATGAGGCGCAAGATGAGCTTTGTTTTTCAGGACGCCGCGCTCTTGAGCAACCTGAACGTTTATAACAACATTGCCCTTCCGCTCCGTTATCACTTAGGTATGGATGAAAAGCTGATAGAAAACAAGGTTTACGGTTTCCTCCAGACATTCGATCTCATGCGTGTGCGCAATACCCTTCCCGCACACCTCTCCATGGGCCAGAGGAAGCTCGCCGGATTCGCGCGGGCCCTCGTCGTGGAACCGAAGATCATCTTCTTTGACGAACCCATTACGGGCATCGATGCCATTGCGCGCAGGAAGGTCATAGAAAGGCTGCTGCCGCTTAAAAGAGATCCCGAGGTAACGATCGTCACGGTAAGTCACAACCTCGATTTCATCAAGAGTTACGCGGACCGCATAGCACTGGTACATGAGCAGAGGCTCTTCGCCTACGGGACCAGGGAGGAAACGCTATCGTCAACGGATCCCGTTCTGCAGACCGTGCTCTCAACCATCGTCGATGAGGAATCCGCGGAGGCCGACGAGGTATTAGGACTGCTGACGGGCGAGTTCTGATGCCGATAATGAAGTGAAAGGAACGTGAGGACACTAGGGGATCGCACCCCCGCCCGTGACCGGATCGATTCCCGGTTCAAAGAAACCTGAAACCATTAAAGGCGAAGGGACGCGGAGAAAGAGGAAAGTATCATGTCTTTTAAATTCCAGCACCTCGAAAAAATCGTCGGTGTGTTTCTGACCGTCGTAATTCTCGTCATCGTGATCGTCGTCGTGATCATAGGCAGGGAGCAGCGGTGGTTCGAGAAGAATTACGAGTACTCGACGAAGTTCAGACGCGGCGAGGGTATATCGATCGGCATGCCTGTCTCGATCAAGGGAATACAGGTCGGTGAGGTAAAAGAGGTTTTTCTGAACGACGAAAACTGGATCGAGGTCAACTTCACCATATTCCAGGAATACGCGGAGCGAATACGGAAAGATACGGTAGTGAAGCTACGCGCTCCACTGATCGGCGCCAAGGTACTCGAGATCATACCGGGCCCGGGGGGGGAAACGCCCGCGCTCGTATCGGGGTCGTATATCTGGTCGGCGGACAGCGACGAGGGACAGAGAATACTGGCACGCAGGCTGGCCGATGAGAAACCAGACCAGATAACCCGCGTTATGAACAACGTTGAACTCCTCACCTACAACCTCTCTTCCGACGACGGGAGCCTCAACAGCACCCTGAACGAGGTACAGGATTTTTTTGTCATGCTCTCGGACGAGGAGGGAAGCCTCAACCAGATGCTTCTCTCGCTTGAGAGTATCATGAAGAGCATCGAGGACAAGGAGGGAAGCATCGGCAAGCTCATGTCGGACGATTACGAGCTCTATCTCAGCATTATGATGCTGATGCAGAACCTCAATGCCATGATCATGAATTTTCAGGAGCTGTCAGGCACGCTCGCGGAAACGTCCCCGGAGATCAAGGCGGCCATCGAACGGAGCAACAGGACGATGAAAGAGGCGATAGGCCTCATCGATACGCTGCAGCATAATTTTTTCATTCGCGGTTTTTCATCAAAGAAGAAACAGGAGGCGACACCCATCGAAAGCTCGGAACGTGAGGGCGGTTACGGTCCCGCGCCGGTAAGCAATAGGGAGGTGTCTGAATGAAATCTCCATGCGTCATTATCCTCCCCTTACTCCTGTTCTTTCTGTTTTCATGTGCGTCCGACAAGCCCGTCATGATCGTCAAAGACGGGGCGCGTGACTATGAGGAGCTCGCCCTGGAGCACTACAACAGGGGGGATTACGAAACCGCAGTCCTCTATTTCGAAAAGGCGCTCGAGGAGGACCAGAAGGTAAACAACCTGCCCGGCATCTCCTCGGGGCTTCACAACCTCGCCCGGTGCTACTCCAATTATGGATATTACGACAATGCGAGAAAACTGCTCGCCGAGGCTTTGATTGTAAACGAGAAAGCGGAAAACCCGGGCGGTATGGCGGACAATTACGTACTGCTCGCAAGGATAGAGGTACTGGAAAAAGACTACGACAGGGCCCTGGAACTGCTCGACAGCG
>CAYWUT010000055.1:0-20523 GCA_964460545.1 uncultured Spirochaetota bacterium | reverse complement strand
CGAGTATCTCCTCCGAAATGCGAACGTCAACGGAATAATCCGAGGATATCGCCCAGAGCCTTATGATGTCCGCGCCGTACTTGTTTATGACTTCCTCGGGAGCCACGGTGTTTCCGAGTGACTTGCTCATCTTCTTGCCTTCACCGTCTACCGTGAAACCGTGGGTCAGGACATGCCTGTAAGGCGGGTTTTCACGGGCCGCGACCGCCGTAAGGAGCGATGACTGGAACCAGCCGCGGTGCTGGTCCGAACCCTCTATGTAGAGGTCCGCGGGCCAGTGCAGCTCGCTACGCGTTTCGAGGACCGCGGCGTGCGAAGAGCCGGAGTCGAACCAGACATCCATGATATCCTTCTCTTTCGTTATCTTCCCTGAACCGCAATGCGGGCAGGTAAATCCGTCCGGGAGTATTTCATCCGGCTCCCTGACGAACCAGCTGTCCGAGCCCTCACGGGCGAAGAGCTTTTCAACGGCCTCGAGCGTGGTGTCGTTCAGTATCTCCCTGCCGCATGCACCACAGTAGAAAATGGGCAGGGGTACTCCCCACGTTCTTTGCCTGGATATACACCAGTCGGACCGGTTTTCCACCATGGCGCGTATCCTGTTCGCGCTCGATTCCGGTATCCATCCGACCGAGTCGATCGCGTGCAGCGCTTCCGCCTTGAATCCGTCTATGGACGCGAACCACTGTTCCGTGGCCCTGAAGATAACGGGGTTCTTGCACCGCCAGCAGTGGGGATAGCTGTGCGTGAGGTCTCCGGACCCGAGGAGCACGCCGATGCTCTTTAAGTAGTCGATGATCATTCCGTTGGCATCCCGTGTGAACACACCCTTGAACCTCGGGACCTCGTCGGTGAACCTGCCCCGGTCGTCGAGCGGCGAAATGATATCGAGCCCGTATTTAATACCGGTCTCGTAGTCCTCGAGGCCGTGTCCCGGTGCCGTATGGACCGCGCCCGTGCCTGTTTCCAGGGTCACGTAATCCGCGAAAACGATGGGCGAGTCCCTGTCGATGAAGGGGTGGCGCAGAACCGTTCCCTCGAGATCTCCTCCCTTGAATATTTTTATGGTCTCGTCGACCCTGATTCCCGTTTTCTCGGAAAAGTCGCCGAGCAACTCGGTAGCGACGAGGTATTTTTTCCCTCCGCTCGAAAAGAGCGTGTACTCGAAATCGGGATGAAGCGCGACGCCCGTATTTCCGGGAAGGGTCCACGGCGTGGTCGTCCAGATAACGGCACAGGCGTCCTTGAGCTCGCCGTGCCTGTACGCGCCGTCCTTTACCGGGAAGGTCACGTATATGGAGGGAGAGGTATGGTCGTGATACTCGACCTCCGCGTCCGCCAGGGCGGTTACGCAGGAGGTACACCAGTAAACGGGCTTCAGCCCCTTGTAGATGTAGCCCTTCTTCGCCATCTCGCCGAATATCTCTATCTGCTTCGCCTCATAGGCCTTTTCGTACGTGATATAGGGTTTTTCCCAGTCGCCCCAGACGCCGAGACGCTTGAACTGCCCGGTCATGGTGCTTATATAGCCTGTGGTGAATTCCTTGCATTTTTTCCTGAACTCGATGGGGCTCAGTTGTTCGCGGTCGAGGCCGCGCGTCTTGATGACCTCTGTCTCGATCGGCAGACCGTGCGTGTCCCACCCCGGAATATAGGGGGCGTAGTGGCCCATCATAGACTTGTACTTGACAATGAAGTCCTTCATCACCTTGTTGTATGCGGTCCCGATGTGTATCTTGCCGTTGGCGTACGGTGGGCCGTCGTGGAGAATGAAGGGAGCCCCGTTTTTCCTCTTGTTTACGACTTTTTCGTAAATCCCCCTCTCCTCCCACCATTTGAGCATTTCCGGTTCCTTTTTTGAAAGGCCGGCCCTCATGGGAAAGGAAGTTTTCGGAAGAAACAGCGTTGAATCGTAGGACATTCGGGTCCCCTCATCCGTATACGGTAATAAAATGGTAAAGTATCCGAAACATACCTATGGGGCTAGTACAGGTCAATTTCTTTTTCCTCCCGTCAGCTGACGGCGTGTACGCGGACGGCCCCGTCCTTGCAGGATATTCGTTTATAAAACACAACCGGTAATTTCTCCGGTTATTTACTCGACACGCGAAGAAGGGCGGATTATTGTTTTATTTATGGTTTTTCAGGGGTGATCATCGGATGGGGGGACACCTGCATACAGAGGTATGTGCCGGATTCGTGAGAGGGGGAGCTTATGGACCGAAGGGAAATCATCGAAGAGATCGGCAGGATCGTTGATGATGTGAAAGCGGCGCTCCTCGCAACGGCGGATAAACAAGGAAAACCGTCGGTTCGCTGGGTGACTCCGGCCCTCATAAGGGGGCGTGAAGGGGCGATATACAGCGTGACCTCGGCCAGGTCCGAGAAAACCGCCCACCTGCGCGAGAACCCGCGCGTTAAATGGATGTTCCAGACCCGCGCGCTCGACAAGGTCATATCGGTCGACGGCAGGGTCAATATTGTCGATAATCCCTCCCTGAAAACCGAAATCCTGGAAGCAATCGGGAACAGGCTCCTGGCTTTCTGGAAATCGGATGTAAGGGAACGCGATCTCATCGTGCTCGAAACGATCATGGAGCGGGCCGCCCTCTACATTCCCATGAAGGGGACGCGGGAGACGGTCGATTTCTAGGAGAGCCGGATTACGGGGAAAATCGGGACCGGAGGAAAAGGAAGTGGACGGACTGAATAAAAAACTCTGCATGCGGCTCATGCACGACATGCTTCTCATCAGGAGGTTCGAGGAGAAGGCCGCGCAGATGTACGGCCTCCGGAAAATCGGCGGGTTCTGCCACCTGTACATCGGTCAGGAAGCCGTCGCGGCCGGCAGCATAGGAGCGATCGACCTGAAGCGCGATTACGTGATTACCGGGTACAGGGACCACGGCCACGCACTCGCCTGCGGCATGGAACCCGGCGCGGTCATGGCGGAGCTGTACGGAAGGAAAACGGGTTGCTCGAAGGGCAAGGGCGGCTCCATGCACCTCTTTGACGAAAAGAACCACATGTACGGCGGTAACGGTATAGTGGGAGCGCAAATCCCCATAGCGACGGGCGTAGCTCTGAAGATTCGGGTAAAGAAGGAGGACGGCGTCGTCCTCTGCTTTTTCGGTGACGGCGCGATCCATCAGGGCTCCTTTCACGAAAGCCTCAATATGGCGAAGATATGGAACCTGCCCGTAATTTATATATGCGAAAACAATCAGTACGGAATGGGGACGGACTTCAAGCGCGTTTCCGCCGTGCAGGATTTCACGGTTATGGGAGCTTCCTACTCGATAGGGGGCAAACAGGTAAACGGTATGGATGTCCTGGAGGTGTACAGCGAGGTTTCGGCGCTCGTGACTAAAACACGGAAGAGCCGGGAGCCGGGTTTTCTCGAAATAAAAACATACCGTTACAAGGGACATTCAATGAGTGATCCCGCAAAGTACAGGAGCAGGGAGGAGCTCGATCTCTACCGTGATCAGGATCCCATACTTATCCTTAAAAAGAGGATGATCTCGGAAAAGCTCGTTACCAAAGGGGAACTGGAAAAGATTGATGAGGAGTGTAAAAAGACGGCACGCGACGCGGTCGATTTCGCGGAGGAGAGCCCCTGGCCGGATGAGCCGGAGCTCTATACGGATGTGCTGGCGGATTGATTCCCCGAGCTGAACCGTGGAGAGGAGAGTGGAATGCCCGTCATTACCGTTCGGGAGAGCCTCAGGCAGGCGCTCGACGAGGAAATGGCCAGAGATGAAAACGTGATCCTCATGGGAGAGGAGGTCGCCCAATACAACGGCGCGTACAAGGTAAGCCAGGGACTGCTCGACAAGTACGGCGAGAACCGGGTCATGGACACGCCCATTTCGGAGGAAGGGTTCACGGGAATCGGCATTGGTGCGGCGCTTGCCGGTCTTCGCCCCGTTATAGAGTGGATGACGTTCAATTTCTCCATACAGGCAATGGACCAGGTTTTCAGCAACGCGGCCAAGATGCGGTACATGTCCGGCGGCCAGTTCAGCGTACCCGTTGTTTTCAGGGGACCGAACGGTCCTGCCGAGTACCTCGGTTCGCAGCACTCGCATGCCCTCCAGTCCCTGTACGCTCATTTCCCGGGGATCAAGGTGGCCGCTCCCTCCACACCGTACGACGCCAAGGGTATGCTCAAAACCGCGATTCGGGACGACAATCCCGTCGTTTTTCTGGAGTCGGAGCTCATGTACGGCTTGAAGGGAGAGGTGCCGTCCGGGGAATACCTCGTCCCCCTGGGAAGCGCCGAGGTACGGGAGAACGGTGAAGACGTAACCATAATCGGGTTTTCAAAGCCCATGCGTATGATAGAACAGGCATCGGAAATTCTGCGGGAGGAGGGGATACGGGCCGAGATTATCGATCTGCGTTCCATCCGTCCGCTCGATGTGGACACGATCTATACCTCGGTTCGCAAGACGAACAGATGCGTGGTCGTGGATGAGGCGTGGCCCTTTGCAAGCGTCGGTTCGCATGTGGCGTGGTGTATATCCGAAAACTGCTTTGACCGGCTCGACGCGCCCGTGATGCTCGTTTGTTCGGAGGATGTTCCGATGCCGTACAGCAGACCACTCGAGCTGGCGGCCCAGCCGTCAGTTGAAAAGATCGTCGGCGCGGCGAAGAAGGTGCTTTACAGGGACTAGGTGCCTTCCTCCCGTGCGACGGGATAAGTGATGGAGAAGGCAAAATGGCTGAAAAGGTGGTAATGCTCGCACTGTCGCCGACCATGGAGACGGGAACCATCGCCCGCTGGCTGAAGAAGGAGGGGGATGAAATCCGCAACGGCGATATTATCTGTGAGGTCGAAACCGACAAGGCGACCATGGAATACGAATCGGTAAACGAGGGCGTTCTGCTTCGTATAATCGTGGGTGAAGGTGAAGGGGCCGGCGTGGGCCGCACCATAGCGGTTGTGGGCGAGAAGGGCGAGGATATTACCGCTATCCTCGCCGAGAAGTCCGGGGCGGGTGATGAAGGGACGGGGCCCGCGGGCGGGGAAAAGAAGGAGAAAGGGGAAATAAAGAAGTTCGAAACCGCTACGCCGCCGGCTGCGGCCGCTGAAGCGGAGACCCCGGCAGGGGCGGGCATGAGTGGGGGCGGCGCACCGCCTGAAGGGGTGAAGGCGTCCCCGCTCGCAAGGGAGATCGCCCGCAGCAGGGGAATAGATCTGGGGGCCGTTGCCGGAACGGGGCCCGAAGGGCGCATCATCAAGCGGGACCTTGAAAAGGGATTTCCCGCTTCAGCCGGGCCCGCTCCGGCTGCCGGTCACGGCCGGGAGACGGTTCCCGTCTCTCCCAAAAGAAAGATCATAGCGCAGAGACTCTCCGAATCGATGTACAGTGCGCCCCACTACTATCTGAGAAAGAAGGTGGCGGTTGACGAGCTGTTCGAGGCCCGCAAGAGACTGAACCGAGGGAGGGAGGAAAAAGTATCCTTGAACGGGTTTCTCATAAAGCTCGCGGCCGAGGCGCTGAAGCGTCACCCCCACGTAAACTCGAGCTGGCGGGACGATGTAATCGAGCGGTTCGGGTCGGCCGATATCGGCCTTGCCGTTTCACAGGAGGACGGATTGATCACCCCCGTGGTGCGCGACTGCTGGAACAGGGGTATCCTTGACATTGACGGGGAGTTAAAAACATTGATCGAAAAGGCCCTCGCGAATAAATTGAAACCCGAGGAATATACAGGAGCCACATTTACGATCACTAATCTCGGATCCTTCGGTATTCACGAGTTTACCGCCATAATCAACCCGCCCGGTTCGGCCATACTCGCGGTCGGTCAGGCATTGCGGGAAACGGCGGCGGGCCCCGGGGACAGCGTGGTGTTCAGGACAGCCATGACCCTCACCCTCTCGTGCGATCACCGGGTCATAGACGGAGCGAGGGGTGCTGAATTCCTCAACGATCTGGGTGAAATGATCGAGCACCCCGTATCAGCCCTCTATTGAGCGGCCGGGTGGGGCGGGGAGAGTACCGAAATCCCGCTTTGTGCCCCTCGTACGGGTCGCGAATACAATAAACGGCATTTTTATTACACAGGAGGTCCAAATGGGGAAGTATGATTATGACGTACTGGTGGTCGGAGCGGGTCCCGGAGGATACGTCGCCGCGATACGCGCGTCACAGCTCGGCCTGAAAGCCGGGATCGTTGAAAAAGACAAACCGGGAGGGGTATGCCTCAACATCGGCTGTATACCCTCCAAGTCTCTCATACATCAGGCGGAGATCTTTCACGGTATACGCGATCTGGAGTCCATGGGCGTGAAGGTGGATAAGAAGGGTTTCGACTACGCGCGTGTTTTCAAGAAAACGCGCAGGGCGGCGGACACCCTTTCCAGGGGGGTCGAGTTCCTCTTGAAGAAGAACGAGATAGACCTGATAAAGGGGACGGCGGTTTTAGTTGGTCCCCACGAGGTGAAGGTCGACGGGGAGAAGACCGTGACCGGGGAGAACATCATCCTTGCCACGGGCTCGAGGCCGCGCCCCGTGCCGGGCTTCGACTTCGAAGATGAAAGGATACTGTCTTCCGACGACGCCCTCATGCTTGAACGTCTTCCGAAAAGCGCGGTAATACTCGGGGGCGGATTCATCGGCGTTGAGTTTGCCTATATCATGAATGCGTTCGGCGTGGAGATTCACATCGTTGAGCTTCTCGACCGTCTTCTCCCGGTCAAGGACCCGGATATGTGCGCGATGCTCGAACGGTCATTCAAGAAACAGTCCGTCAAGGTATACACTTCCACGAAGGCGGTCGGTTATAAATCCCGGGACAAGGGGATATCCCTCACCGTGCTCCCCGAGGGAGGGCAGGAAAAGCAGATCGATGCCGACATGATCCTCGTCATGGTGGGCAGGACACCGAACACGGAGGGTATCGGGCTGGAGAAGCTCGGTATCGAAACGGAGAAGGGATTCGTCAAGGTGGGGGATTACTATCAGACGAAGGAGCCCTCCGTTTACGCGATCGGCGATATCGTTTCCACTCCTCAGCTCGCACATGTCGCGTCAAAGGAGGGCGAGATCGTGGCCGAGCACATCGCGGGCCGGGATACGGAACCCCGTGTCGATACCTTGAAGGTTCCCAGCACGGTTTACAGCGAACCCCAGGTCGCGAGCTTCGGGTACAATGAGTATCAGCTCAAAGAACGTGGTGTCGTATACCAGAAGGCCGTCTTCCCCTACCGGGGTGCGGGAAAATCCGTTGCAATCGAGAAATCTGAGGGTGTCGTGAAGGTCCTCTGTGACCCGGAGACATGCGAGATACTCGGTGCGCATATCTTCGGCCACGACGCGGCTGAGCTCATACACGAAATTCTGCTCGCTTACACGGCGGAGCTTCTGCCCGGGGATATCGCGAGCATGATACACTCCCATCCGACCCTTTCGGAGGCGGTGATGGAGGCGATGCGCGTCGCGGAAGGATGGGCCATACACGTTTAAAGGGCGGGTCCGCCCCGCTGGAGGACTGGAAACGAAGCTTAGCCTCGCGACAGCTTAGCCTCGCGACAGCGTGCAGGTATTCGATGACCGCGTGATGAAACCCTCTTTTTCGAGCCCCGACAGCACGGCCGAGAGCCGGCCGGCTTCGATACCGGCCAGGTCCAGGAGGACGTCGATCGGGAGTGCCCCGTGCCGAGCCAGTGCCCGCAGAATCATTCCGCGTACCTGGCGGTTCGATCCCTCGAACGGAGCCTGCTTCGTGTAGTGGATGCTTCTCGCGTTCAGGCCCGGGCATTCCTTTTTCAGCATTGCGCCGTAGTCCATGAGCGCGTAGTACCACTGTCGGGGGTTCTTCCGGTCGAGTGTCAGTTCCACGAGCGGCAGTATTTCCCGGTCCGAAACACCGGTTTCGACTTTTTCTCCTTCTCTTTTTCCGAAGAAGAAATGTATATACACGTTTCTGATGTTTGTTTCGAGGAACACCGTGGGCCGGTTAAAGGCGAAGCACAGTATGGCGGACGCCGTGGCTCTTCCGATTCCGGGTAGATCGACGAGCTCTTCCACGGTCCGGTCGATCTCTCCCCCCCAGCGTTCCAGGATAATGGACGCGCTCTTTTTCATCGCGATACAGCGCCTGTTGTATCCCAACCCCCAGAGTGAGAGTATCTTGCCGAGCGGTGCTTCACTGAGGGCTTTGAAGTCCGGAAGGGCGCTGATGAAGGGCGCATATTTTTGCAGAACGCGCTCGACCTGTGTCTGCTGGAGCATCATCTCGGACACGAATATACGATAGGGATCGCACGTATCTCGCCAGGGAAGATCGCGTCCGTGCTCGCCGTAATATTTCAGAACGGCGGTACGGAATCCATCCACGGACGATTTTTGGTAATTACCGGGTTCGCGCGGTTTCGCCTTACTCCTGTTTTCCCCCATCCGTTTTCCCCTGCAGACAAAGATAGGCGGCCGGCGTTCCGTGGGCAATATGAATGGACCCGCAGGGGACGGGTAAGTAGACCTTGACTCGTATATTTCACCGCCCTAAGGTATTAGGAAGGGAAAATTGCGGAAAAACGAAAAATGAGGATTTAACCGGGCGATTTTTCCGTCTTACAACCATTTTCAACGTTATCCGGAGGATATATATGAGAAAATCGACTGCATTGATTGCTATAACGGGTCTTCTGGTACTTTCCGTCTTCCCGCTCCTGCTCTTTGCGGCTTCGAGCAAGGAAGCGGACCGTGAGGGGACGGTTCCCGTAACCGTTGCGTCCAAGATCGATACCGAGGGCGCGCTCCTCGGGCAGATGATCATCCTCATGCTCGAAGCGAATGGTATTCCGACGGTCGACAGGACCGAGTTCGGGCCGACCGACGTGATCCGCAAGGCGATTGCGGGCGGCGAGATCGATCTCTATCCCGAATACACGGGCAACGGCGGGTTTTTCTATGCGGATACGGATCCGACCATATGGAAGGATCCGGACAGGGGCTACGAGACCGTAAAGAAACTCGACTACGAGAAACACGCGGTGGTCTGGCTGACCCCCGCGCCCGCGAACAATACCTGGGCACTGGCGATTCGGGGTGAGATCGCGGAGAGCGGAGTACGAACGCTCGAGGATTTCGCTGATTGGGTAAACGGCGGAGGTGAGGTCAAAATCGCCGGGTCCGAGGAGTTCGTGAGCAGGCCCGATGCGCTTCCCGCTTTTGAGGAGGCGTACGGGTTCAGAGTCTCGAAGAGCCAACTCCTCATCCTGTCCGGCGGCAATACGGCGCAGACCGAGAAAGCGGCCGCGGACGGGACGGACGGCGTGAATGTCGCCATGGCATACGGTACCGACGGTCAGCTCGCCGCGCTCGGGCTGTGGGTGCTCGAGGACACGAAGGGCGTGCAGCCCGTTTATCTGCCGACACCTATTGTTCGGGAAGAGGTGTACGACCGGTACCCGCAGATAGAGACCATTCTCGATCCTCTCTTCAGGGGCCTCGATCTCGTCTCCCTGCAGACGCTTAATTCGAGGATAGCGGTGGAAGGCGCGGGTGCCCGGGAAACGGCGCTCTCCTATCTCCGGGAAGAGGGGTTTCTCGATTAGTAAACCCGGGTGAACGGGGGAGAGTGCACGAGTGCAACCAGTGCAGCAAGTGCAGAGGGAAAACAAATATCAGAGAGACAGGACCGTACCGCTCGGCATAGCGGTGGGACTGCTCTCGTTCTCCTTGAGCTTCGTCACATTCCGGCCCAACAGAATAGCGTCCGGCAGCGGCCTGTTCGTCTGGGAGGTAAGCCCCCTCTTCTTCCTTCTTGTCATCCCATGGGTCCTCTGCGGCTCGGTATATGCACTCTTCCTCCTCGGCTCTATGAAAAGAGAGAGGATGGTCCTTGCCGCATCCGTGCTCGGCAATGCGGCGGTTGTGGGGGTTTTTCTCTTTGCGGGCGGCGGTGCCCGGCTGCTCGTTTCGCCTGATACCCCTTTTGCAAGGACCTCGATGGCGTTCGGCGCGTGGACCATGGTCCTGGCCGGATATATACTCATCATCTCTTCGGTGCGGATCCGCAGGGGGAGGGTGGGTGCTCTCCTCTCCCTGTCCGGGATCATGGCGGTCGCCGTTCTTTTTGCAACGGGGTTTATGAACGAGCTTTCGATCGTAAAGGAGTACTTGGTACGGAAGGACCGTTTTTTAGAGGAGCTGGGAAGGCATCTCTTCCTCTCCGGAACCGCGGTTTTCCTCGGGGCCGTTATCGGTATTCCGCTGGGTATAGCCGCATTCAGAAGAAGAGCCGTCGAGCGTCCCGTGTTCTTCATCGTCAATACGGTACAGACGATTCCCTCACTCGCCCTTTTCGGGCTCATGATCGCCCCGCTGGCGCTCCTCACCAGGAGGTTCCCCCTGCTGAGGGAGCTCGGCATAAGGGGAATCGGCTCGACACCGGCGCTTATCGCATTGACGCTCTATGCCCTGCTCCCCATAGTGAGAAATACCTATACGAGCTTGAAGGTCCTCGATCCGGCGGTTGTCGAGTCGGCGCTCGGTATGGGCATGGGAAAGCTTCAGCTTCTCCGCATGGTGGAAATACCGATCTCCCTGCCCGTAGTCATGAGCGGTATCCGCGTCTCCATGGTGCAGGCGGTGGGCAACACGACGGTGGCCGCGCTTATAGGTGCGGGCGGGTTCGGTGTGTTCGTATTCCAGGGCTTGGGACAGGCGGCGTTCGACCTCATACTTCTGGGCACACTCCCCGTTGTCGTGCTCGCCGTGTTGATCGACAGGGTCATGCAGCACTTTATTCGTTTCATTACGCCGCGGGGCTTAGGGGAAGTATAGCGCGGCTGTATATCAGTTTGAATCACAGGGAGAAGTTTATCATATGATCGAGTTACAAGGTCTTACGAAACGGTACGGAGAAAAACCCGCTGTGGACGGAGTGGACCTGACCGTTCCGAAAGGCGAGGTGTGCGTCCTCATCGGGCCCTCGGGATGCGGAAAGACCACGACGCTGAAGATGATCAACCGAATGCTCGAGCCGACGTCCGGGAGTGTGTATGTAAACGGGAAGGACGTCCTCCGGGTCAAACCGGAGACGCTCAGGCGAAGTATGGGTTACGTTATACAGTATGTCGGGCTCTTTCCCCACATGCGTGTCGCGGAGAATATCGGGGTCGTTCCCGGGCTTCTGGGATGGGAGAAGGCCCGCATTGCAAAACGGACCGACGAGCTCCTGGGGCTTGTGGGTCTCGATCCCCCGGTATACCGGGACAAATTCCCTCGCGAGCTCTCGGGAGGGGAGGCACAGCGGGTCGGTGTGGCGCGGGCGCTTGCCGCCGACCCGCCGCTCCTGCTCATGGACGAGCCCTTCGGCGCGGTCGATCCGCTGAACCGCATGGTTTTACAGAACGAATTCGTCAGGATACAGCGGGACCTGCACAAGACCGTTGTTTTCGTCACCCATGACCTCGATGAGGCCATAAGGGTTGCCGATTCAATAGTGATTATGCGCGAGGGCAGGATCGTGCAGCACGATACTCCGGAGAGGGTACTCGCCGGTCCCGCGAACAAGTTCGTACACGATTTCGTCGGGCAGGACAGGGCCCTGAAACGCCTTGCCCGGTACGGGGTACGTGAAGTCATGACCGAGCCCGCGGTCGTTCGGTCCGGGAACCTGGCCGCCGACGCCCGCGACCTCAAACTGAAGGGAGGGCCCCGGTATGCCTGGGTGGTCGACGATGAGGGGAGGCTGACCGGGTGGCTCAACCTCGGCGGTCTCGCTGATGGAACGGACCCGCGCGGGGCGGTCACTGAGACGGACGCTTCCCGAATCGGACTGGGATGCGACGCGACCCTGCGCGAGGCGCTTTCCCGCATGCTCAGCGAGGGTATCAGGGCCATGCCCGTGGTGGATGAGAGCCAGAAGGTCATAGGCGAGATCAGCCTCAAGGAAATAGAAAAAATAACGGAGCGCGTGGAGCCTGCGTGATGCGAAAAAAGCGCGTGGGACCGGTACTGCCTCTTTCCATCGTGACCGCGGTGTTCCTCGTGCTCGTTTTTTATCCCCCCTCTTTGGAATTCCTCCTGCGTCTCATGTTCCCAACCCGGAAAGAGGTGCTCTATTCCCGCGCCGGGCTTCCCCTCCTCCTGGGAGAACACCTGGTGATCGTTCTCGTTTCGAGCGTCGGTGCGGCCGTTATCGGTACGTGCATCGGAATTTTCGCAACGAGGCCGTCAGGCGAGCCCTACAGGGGTCTCCTCAGCGACCTGGCGTCCCTTGCCCAGACCCTGCCTCCCGTGGCCGTTCTGGCGCTCGCCGTTCCGCTCATGGGCTTCGGTTTCAAGCCCACCGTTCTGGCGCTCTTTCTCTACAGTATTCTGCCCGTTCTCAGAAACAGCATAGCCGGGCTCGAGCAGGTATCGCCGGAGCTGAAGGGGGCGGCGGCCGGCATGGGTATGACCGGGATGCAGATTCTCATGAAGGTCGAAATACCGCTCGCCCTCAGGGTCATGTTCGGCGGCATACGCACCTCGATCGTTATCAACGTGGGAACCGCGACGGTCGGCGCCGTTGTTGGGGCCGGGGGTCTCGGGGCTCCGATCATATCCGGTCTTGTTAGGGAAAATCCCGCTTTCGTTCTCCAGGGAGCGCTCGCTGCCGGGTTTCTCGCCTTTCTCATCGATCAATACCTTGCGGGTGCCGAGCGGCGTATCATGCGGACGTACGGAATGACAGCGGAATGAAACAGAAACCGAACGGTGTGTGTTCATTTATGGGTGAAGAGTGAATCGCAAACATCAATCTCAATGATCGTGTAAACGATAGTCGTAACGATCGTCTAAATGATCGTCGTAACGATCATCGTTATCAAGGAGGGGACGGATGGTCCTCGCGGAAACCATGGAGGAGAGGCCCCGGGATAAGCTCGAAAGGTACGGGCCCGCGCGTCTTTCCGACGAGGAGCTCATGCAGGTGATGCTCGGTGCCGGGTCCCGTATATGTTCAGCACGGTCCCTTGCTTCCAGGGTGACGGAGTATGTTCGGGAGAACGTCAATCTGCTCAATCAAAACCACGTGGACTTCCTCGAACGCCTCAGAGGTATGGGTATGGGGAACGCCGGGGCGGCGCGGGTGGCCGCTGCGATCGAGCTGTCTTCCAGGATCCGGGAACGGGGAGAACGGGCAATTAGGGAAGCGGGCGATGTTATCCCGTACCTCTCCTCCATCGCCCAGAAACCGCAGGAATACTTCGTGTGCATAACCATGAACGGGGGCAACCGGATAATCTCGAGGCGTGTCATTACTATCGGTCTCGCCGATCAGGCGCTCGTTCATCCGCGCGAGGTCTTCGCCGAGGCCATCAGGGAGCGTGCCTCCAAAATCATCGTGGCGCACAACCACCCGGGCGGGGACATGACACCGAGCCGGGAGGATATCAGGATAACGGAAAACCTCCAGAAGGCGGCCTCCATACTGGGGCTCGACCTCCTCGATCACGTCATCGTTTCGAAGGGCGGGTACTTCAGCTTCAGGGAAGAGGGCATGCTCCGGATGCCCGCGCTGAACGATTCTTCTCAGTAGATACCCCAGAAACGCAGCCGGTGTATTTCATTGACGAAAAAAGGGTATTAGTATATTCTTTTGTTTCTTGTCATTTTCATTAACCGTGGAATAAGGATGATCCGTATGGCGAAAAAAGAGCCCACTCCCTTCGATAATTTCTGCTCGCAGATAGACAAGGTCACCCGGTTTATAGACCCTGACGACCGGAAATACCTCGATCTTCTGAAACAGCCCCAGCGGATCTATCAGTTTGCCCTGCCCCTGGTGATGGACGACGGCAGCTTGAAGATTTTTACCGGGTACCGCGTTCAGCACAACGATATACGGGGACCCACGAAGGGAGGCATACGGTTTCATCCCGGTGTCACGCTCGACGAGGTGAAGGCCCTGTCCGCGTGGATGAGCATGAAGACCGCGGTGCTGAACCTTCCCTACGGCGGCGCCAAGGGCGGGGTTACGGTAAATACCAAAAAGTTGAGCCGGCGGGAGCTCGAAAAGCTCTCCCGGAGATACGCGTCCGCGATCGCCAAGTTCATCGGTCCGGAGGTGGATATTCCGGCTCCCGATATGTACACCAATCCGCAGATCATGGCCTGGATGACGGACACCTATTCCATGATGGCGGGAAAAACAGTGCACGCCGCGTTCACCGGGAAGCCACTCGAGTTCGGCGGTTCGCACGGAAGGGAAACGGCAACCGCGCGCGGCCTTTTCCTCTGTACCACCGCGGCATGCGAAAAGCTCGATATTTCCATCGCGGGATCTAAGTGCGCGATCCAGGGCTACGGCAATGCCGGATATTACTGCGCGAGTATGATGTCGGAGGCCGGTGCCAGTATCACGGCGGTATCCGACAGCGGCGGCGCCATATGCAACGAATCCGGTCTCGATCCGAAAAGGGTGCTCGAGCACAAGAAATCGAACCCGGCAGGCTCCGTGGCGGGATTCCCCGGTTCCCGTTCCATAACGAACGATGACCTCCTGGAGCTGGACGTGGACATTCTCATCCCCGCGGCCCTGGAGAACGTCATTACCGGTAAGAACGCGGGCAGGATCAGGGCTTCGGTCATTTCAGAGGCGGCCAACGGTCCGGTCACCCCTGACGCAGACGAGATCCTGCATTCCGCGGATACGGTCGTGATTCCCGACATTCTGGCCAACGCCGGCGGCGTCGCGGTTTCCTACTATGAATGGGTTCAGAACAGGAACGGCGATCACTGGACAGCGGAGTATATAGACGAGAAACTGCAGCGCTGGATGCATGCGGCCTTCGAGGCGGTGTGGGACCTTCGAACGGAGTATAAAGTGGATATGCGCACGGCCGCGGACATCCTGGCGGTGCGGCGCATCGTCGACGCATACAGGGCGCGCGGCGTATGGCCGTAAGATCACGGTTGCAGTATCAAGGCCGCGGGATCAGGACTGTACCGGTAAAAACCCGGGACCTGCTTTCATATTCAGCATCCTTTTGACTTTATCGGCCCCGGCTCCTATTTTTGCATTATGCGGTTCAAACTCGAAGCCCCCTTTAAACCCAACGACGCGCAGCTCCGCGCGATCGACGGCCTCGCCGAATCCATACTGAGGGGCGAGAAGTATCAGACCCTGCTCGGGGTCACCGGATCGGGAAAGACCTTCACCATGGCGGGCGTGATCGAGAAACTGAACCGTCCGACACTCGTCATCTCGCATAACAAGACCCTCGCGGCCCAGCTCTACAGCGAGTTCAAGCGGTTTTTTCCAAAAAACGCGGTCGAGTACTTTGTCAGCTACTACGATTACTATCAGCCGGAGGCCTATCTCCCGTCCACGGACACCTACATAGACAAGGACTTTTCAATAAACGACGAGATAGACCGCATGCGTCTGGCCGCGACCTCCTCGCTCATGGAACGCGAGGACGTCCTGGTGGTGGCCACGGTCTCATGCATATACGGGGTCGGAAACCCCAGGAACTGGCGGCGCATGCGGGTCAGTGTGAAAACGGGCGAGGAGTACAACCGCGACGACGTGCTGCGAAAGCTGCTCACTATTCAGTACACCCGAAACGACTACGACCTGACCAGGTCCACCTTTCGTGTTCGCGGCGATGTGGTCGAGATCTTTCCCTCCTATGCGAAGAACGCGGTGAGATTCGAATTCTTCGGGGACGAGCTCGAAAAGATATTCGTTTTCGACCCCGTGTCGGGAACGGTTGTTGAGGAGAGGGAGGGCATTATCGTCTACCCCGCCTCCCACTACGTGGTCGAGCAGGCGGATATGCAGTCCGCCGTGGTTACCATACGTGAGGAGCTCGAGGAGCGGGTTAAAACGCTCACGGACGGAGGGAAGCTCCTCGAGGCCCAGCGGATCAGAATGCGGACAGAGTACGATCTGGAGATGATGCGGGAGGTGGGGTACTGTAACGGTATTGAGAACTACTCGCGCCATATATTCGGGAGGAAGGAGGGCGAACGGCCCGCCGTTCTCATCGACTACTTCAGCGAGGATTATGTGCTCTTCATCGACGAGTCGCACGTCACGATTCCGCAGATCGGGGCCATGTACGAGGGAGACCGGTCGAGGAAGCTCTCGCTCGTGGAACACGGCTTCAGGCTCCCTTCCGCGCTCGATAACAGGCCGCTCTACTTCGAGGAGTTCGAGAAGCTGGTGAACACCGCTGTTTTCGTCTCGGCCACTCCGGCGAAATACGAAAAGAAAAAGAGCAGCGGTGTCCTGGAGCTGGTTATACGTCCCACGGGACTGCTCGACCCCCGGATAGACGTGCGGGACTCGAAACATCAGATCGACGACCTCATCGCGGAGATCAAAAAACGCGTGCAGAAGAAGGAACGCGTGCTCGTAACCACCCTCACGAAACGCATGGCCGAGGATATTTCCGCTTATCTTCAGAAAATCGGGCTCAGGGTACGGTACCTCCACTCCGAGATTCATACTATAGAGCGCACCGATATACTGAGAGACCTCAGGGCCGGCGCGTTCGACGTGCTCGTTGGAATAAACCTGCTGAGGGAGGGATTGGACCTTCCGGAGGTTTCGCTCGTCGCCATACTCGACGCGGACAAAGTGGGATTTCTCAGGTCCTCCACCGCGCTCATTCAGACCGCGGGAAGGGCCGCGCGCCACGTGAACGGTACGGTCATCATGTACGCAGACCGGGTGAGCGACGCCATGCGGGAGGCCATAGACGAGACGAGCCGGCGGCGGAAGATCCAGGACGAGCACAACCGGACCTACGGTATAGTACCGGAGAGTATAAAGAAGCAGGTTGTCGACATACTGAAGAGAAAGCGCAAGGAGAGGGAGGAGGTCTCGGAGAATGACCTGCACATAATGAAAAAGAGCCATAACCTGCTCAATCCCCTGGAGAAGAAGCGTTATATCCGGGAGATCGAGCAGGAGATGGTCGAGGCCGCCAGAAACCTCGATTTCGAGCGTGCCATCGTGTTCAGGGACGAGCTCGAGCGAATTAAATCCGAGAGATACGAATGAGATATTTTCTCCTTATCCTTTTTACGGTGTCCGCGGCCCTCGGGTTCTGCGGTGACCCCAATCGGGCGCCCTACCGGGCGGACGAGCCGATCGTCGTATACGGGGAGTATCCCGCGGTCGAAGAGCTCGGTGAGGGCCGTTTCAAGTCCGATGTAGAAGAGGAGCCCGCCCCCCTCCTTATCGATTACGGGGAGGGAGGCTTCGAGGACAAGGCCCTTCGCGAGGCGCTGCATATCATGAGCGGGAACGTGTACGGCTACACCTTCCTGTACAAGCCGCGGAACCTGGTGCTCGAACACGAAGAGGTTTTCGATATCGGGCTCAGGGGAAGGGTGCCGGTCTCAGGCATAACGCCCGTGGCGCGCGGAACGATGGACGGGATTTACCGGGTTAAGGTGGAGCTCGTTCCCACGAGCTCGGTGCGTAAATGGCTCGAGGCGTTTACCACAAACAGGCTCAGGCTCGAGGAAGCGGAGGGAACGAGCGATTTCTACATGGGGTGGGAGGGCAGGAGCATCGCGATGCGCGAAGCGCTCAGGAACCTCGTGCTCATCACCGCCCGAAAAAAGCTGGACGCACGCCCGCTCATGGTGCGGGGCGACATACTGCTCAGGGGAACACCTGAGTTCGCGGTCGGCGCCGGGCGGTACTACTGCAGGGTGCAGGGGTTCGTCAACATCCTCGAAATCGTCACCTACGATTAATAATTAAAGGGACAGTCTTCTCAATCAGTGGTAAACCGCCTTATAATTAATACCTTCTGCAAAGTATTTCTCCATACATTCTCATGGGGCTTTTTAAGCTGACGGCGGCAGGGAAATCGGGGTATAATTCCCTGTAATCCTTAAATCCCTTTTACTGCGGCGTTATGGACCTCGAAAACCTGCTCCGAAACCTGAAAAACGACCCCGTGTTCGCGGGTAACGTCACCTGGTGGGGCGTCAGGCCCGCGCTCGAAGCGAAGTTCGCCCCCGTACCGGACGACCTCCATCCGCTCCTGAAGAAACGGCTCGAATCCTCTTCCATTTCGCAGCTCTACACCCATCAGGCGGAGGCGTACAAGGCGGTGACATCGGGAAAGGACACGGTGCTCGTGACGCCGACAGCGTCGGGCAAGTCCCTCGCCTACAACCTACCCGTACTCGACGGCCTGCTCAAAGACGGGGACGCGAAGGCCCTCTACCTCTTTCCCACCAAGGCCCTGAGCCAGGACCAGGTGAAGACGCTCGGCGATTTCGGGCTCGAGGACCTGCGGCTCTACATATATGACGGGGACACGCCCTCGTCCATACGGCAGGCGGCCCGCCGCAACGGCAGGCTCATCGTCACCAATCCCGACATGCTCCATTCGGGCATACTTCCCAATCATCCCAAGTGGGTCAAGATATTCGACGGCCTGCGATTCATCGTGCTCGACGAGCTCCACACGTACAGGGGCATCTTCGGAAGCCACCTCGCCAACGTCATGCGGCGCCTTGAGAGGATCGCCGCCTTTTATAACTCAAAACCCCTCTTCATCGGGTCGTCCGCCACCATCGAGAATCCGGGCGAGCTTTTCGAGCGCATTACAGGCAGAAAACCGCTCGTCATAGACAGAAGCGGCGCGCCGCAGGGAAAGAAGCACTTCATCATCTACAACCCGCCCCTCGTGGCACCGGAGCAGGGCATCAGGCGCGGTGTCGTACTCGAGTCCCACCGCATCGCGCGCAGGTTCGTCGAGGAGGAGCTTGCGACCATCGTTTTCGCGAGGAGCAGGCTCAACACCGAGGTCATACTCTCCTATCTGAAGCGGTCCTTCAAGGCCTCGGCCCGGCTCATCGCCGGGTACCGGGGGGGATACCTCCCGAACGAGCGCAGGGAGATAGAGCAAGGACTGAAAAACGGCTCCATACGCGGGGTGGTGTCCACCAACGCGCTCGAGCTCGGTATCGATATCGGGAGCCTCGACGTGAGCGTCATGGCCGGGTACCCGGGCTCGGTGTCCTCCTTTCACCAGCAGGCGGGCCGCAGCGGCAGGACGGACAGGCCGAGCGCGGCGGTACTCATCACCTCGAACTCCCCCCTGGACCAGTACATCGCGGCCCATCCCGAATTCCTCATGGAAAAGGCCCCGGAATCCGCGCGCATCAATCCCTCGAACGTGTACGTGCTCGTGGACCAGGTCAAGTGCGCGGCCTTCGAGCTCCCCTTCCGGGAAGGCGAGGATTTCGGCAAGGAGAACGTGGGCGACATCCTCTCCTACCTGCAGGAGGAGGAGGTCCTCCACCGTGAGGAGGGGATATTCCACTGGCAGGAACGCTCCTACCCGGCCGAGAACATATCGATCAGGAGCGCGGACGCGGGCAACTTCGTGGTGGTGGACATGACGAACGGCGAGAACCGGGTCGTGGGCGAGGTCGACCGGGCGAGCGTGCCGGTTATCCTTCACAAGAACGCGGTGTACATACACGGGAGCGAGCAGTACACGGTCACGGAACTCGACTGGGACAAGCAGGTGGCCTACGTGGAGCGTTCCAGGCTCAACTACTACACGGACGCGGAAACCAAGACGGACATCAAGATACTGGAGCACAACAAAAGCGCGGAAAGCAGGTCCTACCGGGCCTGGCTGTCCGACGTGCTCGTGCGCACGGCAGCGGTCAAGTACAAGAAGATAAAGTTTTCGACGCACGAGAACGTGGGATTCGGGGACATCAGCCTCCCGCCCACCGAGATGCACACGAGGAGCCTCATACTCGCGTTCAGCGGGGAGCTGTTCAGCGGGCTGACCAGGGACGAGGTGGAAAACCTCCTCCTTTCGATATCCCACCTGCTGAGAAACATAAGCCCCATCTACATCATGACCGACGCACGCGACATAGGCACGGCCGAGGCATTGAGGCAGCAGGTCATCGGGCTTCCCACCGTTTTCCTCTACGACCGGTACCCCGGAGGCGTGGGGCTCGCGGACCGACTCTTCGATGTTCGGAACGAGATACTGCAGTCCGCGCTCTGGCGCGTGCGGGAGTGCGGCTGTTCCGAGGGGTGCCCGTCGTGCGTGGGGCCTGACCGGCTGAACAGAAAACTCGTTGAAACCGTGCTGAAGAAAACGGTCGCCGGGGTGCTCGCGGAGGCGTCTGACGGCGCGCCTTCGGGCGGAAAAGAGGACGACTGAGCCCGCGGGAAGATCGTTTCCCTGTAAATCAATATCCGTGAGCGTTCGCCCGATGAAGCGACTGGACCTGTACAGGAGGGGGAGGCATCCCGTCCGGAATACCGGAGAACGGGAAACGGCAGTGTCCCTCGACCGGCTCCGGAAAGAGCTGGGCGGGGATATCGTCACCCGCGGCCGTGAGGCCGTGCTCGTGCGCGAGCGGCGGTACGGCTTCCCACTGAAGCACGGGGATATCGAACTCGGCGGGAAACACCCGCGGCCGGGGACCGTCTCGCTGCTTTTTCCAGGGACACCGTGCCTGTCCACGCCAGGAGAACTGCTCTTCTTCGATACGGAGACCACGGGGCTCT
>CAYWUT010000054.1:14998-20789 GCA_964460545.1 uncultured Spirochaetota bacterium | reverse complement strand
CGGCTTCAGAGCCTCAGACTGACTGCTTTTCCTCCTGCTCCTTGATCGGCTTCAGGGCCTCAGACTGACTGCTTTTCCTCCTGCTCCTTGATCGGCTTCAGAGCTTGCATGGAAATGAGTGTAATAATAATGAGAATAATGATTCCTCCGGCGGCCACCCACGACCAGCGGAGGTGTTTGAATCCGTGCTTGTACATGTAGACCGAGATGGACTCCGTGGCCGTTCCCGGTCCGCCCGTTGTCATGAGCCAGATCGAGTCGAATATCTTCACCGCCTCCATGCCCCGGAATATGAGCGCGATCACGATCACGGGTTTCATGAGCGGGAAGAGCACCATCTTGAACCGCTGCCATTTGGTTGCACCGAGGATGATCGCGGCGTTTATCTGGTCCTCGGGGAGCGCCAGGAGCCCGGACAGCAGGATGAGGAACATGAACGGCGACCACTGCCATATGTCCGCGATCATGATGGCGATGATCGCGGAAATTCTTCCCTGGAGCCAGAGTATCGAGACCTCGTTCATGGCGAGCGCCGAGAGCACGGCATTCACGGGGCCCTGGGCCTGGAACAGCATGTAGAAGACGAAGCCCGCCACGGCCGGGACGATCATCATGGGCATCAGAATGATGGAGTAGAATACCTTTTTGCCGGTAAAGTTTTCCCTGAACAGGAAGGCCAGCCCGAGCCCGATGAAGAACTCGATGGGGACCACGACGATCACGATGATGAATGTTCGAAGTATTGCGACGAGGAACTCGACGTCCCTGAGTATGTTCCAGTAGTTGGAGAGCCATCCCCAGAATTGATACGCCTGATACCAGCGCGTGCCGCCCCCGGTAAGGGGCGACCACTCGGTAAGGCTGAGATAGATCGATGCCAGGAGCGGGAATATGACGATGAACAGCAGAAAAACCAGCGCGGGAAGGATCATGAAGAACCCGAACCGTGCCGCGCTCGTTTTTCCGCCTTCTTCCAGTGTTATCTCTTTCTTGAACACGTCTGGACCTCCCGGTGAATTGTCGGTCTCCAGTGGAACACGGGTAGGGATCCGCGCATCGTCATCCCCCCCGTCGGAAGGGCAGACCCCCGGGGTGCCGGCCCCGGGGACTGCTTTTTCCTTATTCCGTCATTCAGCGATTCATGTTTATATCGTGGGCTTGCCCTCGATGTGCGTCTATATCGTGGGCTTGCCCTCGATGTGCATCTATATCGTGGGCTTGCCCTCGATGTGCATCTATATCGTGGGCTTGTCCACAACGGACGGCCACGCGGCGCGCGTCGCCTTGATCGCCTGGACCTGCTTGTCCCTGCCCCGCTTGTCCGTGATGCGGTTCCACTCGTCCGCGCAGTCTTTCATAGCCTGTGCCGGAGACTTCTGGCCCGCGAGCGCCTGCTGCAGAGCGGTGTCGAGGGCCGTGCGGTACTCGATCACGCCCGGCATGATAATGGGCGGCGAGGAGCGTTTGATCGACTCCACGTAGGTCTTGATGTGCCAGTCCTTGTAGGAGCTGATGACGTACGGGTCCTTGAAGTGCGGGATCTTCCACGGGTCGTAGTACCCGGCGGGGTTGGCCGTGAGCCAGGTGCTTACCTTGCCCGACGAAATCCACTGGAGAAACAGGTACGCGGCTTCCGTGTACTTACCGTTTGCGGCCACGCCGTGACCGATGGACGGCCACCACACGGTCCTTCTTACCAGGGTGCCGCCGTGCACGCGGCCCGGAGCGACTCCCGACCTGAGCTTCTGGTACACCTTGCTCTCCACCCCGAGCCAGTCCGGAGCCTTGGGAGTGTCCAGAAACTTGGGCATGTTCGGGTAGGCGCAGGTTACGGCAGCGCCGCCCGAGGACATGTTCGCATACTGCTCGGGCCATCCCCAGGATATGGCGTCCTTGTGATGCCATTTCAGGGAGTCCACGTGCTGCTCGGTCGCCATGATGCCGGCGTCCGTGGTGATGAGGGGGTTCATCTGGTCATCCCAGTAGAACTGGTTCGGATTGTCGTACGACGTGTAGCGCTGAAACCAGTTGGAAAAACCCCAGTACTGGTTCCTGAGGTCCGTGCATCCCAGGAGCCCTTTGTCCGGTCGGTTGAAGAACATGGATATCTGGTCGAGCTGCTCCCAGGTCTCGGGCCACTGCAGGTCCCAGCCGTACCGGTCCTTGAACGCCCGCTGCTCCCCGGGGTCCTCGAACAGGTCGCGCCGGTACACCCAGAGCTGGAAATCACCGTCCATGAGAACATTGTAATCGCTGCCCAAGTATTTTTGAGCGGCCGTGGTGGTGACTTCACCGCCCACGTTTCCCCACTGCGGGTCGTTCCAGTCGGGTTTGTACTTGTCCACGTACTCGTCGAGGTTCAGGATCGCCCCGGAAGCCGCGAGATCAGCGGTCTCGTCCGACCAGTAGGAATACACGTCGTAGGCCCTGGCCCCGGTCTGATAATCCTGGATGACCTTGGTTGTCTGCTCGGACTCCACCATGTCAACGATCTCGAGCTCTATACCGGTCTCGTCGAGAAATACTTCTTTTGATTTGGGGGCGCCCTCCGGGAACGGGCTTTCATAGTGTCCGACGCAGCCCGGGGGTACCATGATTACGAGCTTGTTCGGTGCGTTCCCCTCGGCCTTCAGCTTGCGAAGGCCCTCAACGGCCCTGCCCGCGGCCTCGTCGCCGCTGTACTGGTACCGCTCGGCCCCGTCGAATCCCGTGGGACCGCCGATCATGCCGGAAGCGAGTCCGGCTTTCGGTGTATACTCGAGCTGTTTCTCACCGCCCGCGAATATCGAGTACGGGTTATACCGGTCGCTTCGCAGGTACTTCGATGCCACGGAGGCCGCGGTAATCGCGGCGCCGGCTCCCATCGTCTTTTTTAAAAAAGACCTCCGGGACATTCTGTTTCCTTCTTTTTCTGGCATAAGAAACCTCCTCCTTTTTTGAAATAAAATCAGCAGTCACATTCTTTACGGCAGACACAATAATCGAACATTGGTACAATTTAAAGCGCGGCATGGTTCTGTCAATAGCTTTTAACCGTAATAAACCCGACCGTCGATTTGCGCTCTTTACTATAATCCTTCCTCCTCGAGTCTCGGTATGTCGGGACTGCCGCTGAGCACCGCGGTGAGCGTGCGCTCCAGGAAGAGGCCCTCGTCGTCCGGAACCTCGATGACGGTGTCCGCGGCGCTTATGTCCACGCGGTCCTCACTCGTGCCCGCCCGGGTTCCCATCTCCCGCACGATCTCGCGGAGCTCTCGAACCGCGCACTCGTGGGCTTCCTGAAGATTGTCGAAGGCGTGCCGGGCGGCGAGCCCTTCTATGATGTATTCGTTCCTGCCGAGTGACGTTATCTTGGCATGCTTGCGGATGACGACCCTGGAGGTGATCGCCCCGACCGCGTTTGCGACGTCCGCGTTTTCAGGTACCATGTATTCACCGCCGAAGAGCTCTATGGCGGCCGGAAGGAAGTGATGGATGGGCGCTCCCACGCCGATAACCGGTATGTCGAGGGAGAAGTCGACTTTCAGCCCGCCCCGTCTGATACCGAGCCAGTTGTTCACGATACTCCGGAGCGGCCCGTTGGAATCAAGGTCGTATTCACGGCCGCTGCCGTCATGGAGGAGCTTTTGTAAAAGCTCGACCGCAACGCTCCGCGTTACGCGCTCCAGGACCTGTTCGGTCAGCGTTTCCCGGTCGACCCCCGCAATGAAGCTCACCAGCTCACTCATGCCCTCCGCGGCTTTTTGGTCCCACCGCGTGTCCTGCCCCTTGACGTGCAGGAGGTCCGTGGGCGTGAGTGCAAAACGTTTTACGATGCATGCCTTTTCCATGCGGCCGACGGGAACGAGGCGCCAGTACTTGGCCTCGGTACGCTCCGCGATCTCGTCTATCGAGCGGGGACCGGCTTTCAGTATTTCAAGTATCCGAAGCTCTTCAGGTGTGTAATCGAAGTCCTCCTTTTCCTCGTTCAGGGCGATGAGCTCCATGGGTTCCGAGCTGATCCGAAAGGTCTCGATATTTCTCCGCAGATGTTCGAACGGTTTTTCGAGCCCGCCCGACAGGTGCCCGAGCATGGATACGGGGCCGACGCTCATGGCCCCGATGTTCACCCTGCCGCTTTCCACCCATATGCGGCTGTCCCCTCCCAGGCCGATCGTCCGCATATCGAGGGCCTGTACGTGGGTCTTCTTGCCTCCGACCACGGCGCCGTGCCCGCATCTGGGCACGAACCCGTTCTTTACGGCCGCGGTGTCGGTCGATGTCCCGCCCATGTCGATGACCATGGCATCCTTCAATCCGGTAAGATAGGTCGCGCCCGCGACGCTCGCCGCCGGTCCCGAGAGTATCGTCTCAACGGGCCGTTCCAGGGCCATGCCCACGCTCGTTACGGACCCGTCCCCCTTGACCACCGCGATGGGAACGGATATGTTCAGATCGAGCAGCGTGTTCTTCAGATCGCGTATGAACTGCTCTATCTGCGGGACGATCCTGGCATTGAGGATGGCCGTTATCGCCCGTGTTCTGAAGTTCAGCAGCTCCGAGAGCTCGTGACCGCACGTGACGCAGAGACCCGTATCCTCGCGGAGCGCCTGTTTTACGAGGATTTCATGTTCCGGGTTTATGGTGGACGCGAATCCCGATACGGCGAACGCCTCGACCCCGCTCCTGCTGATGAGCTCCCTTCCGAACCGTCGAACCTGCTTGACATCGACCGGTTCGGTGACCCTTCCGTCTATCTCCAGTCTTCCGGATATGACCCGTATCGGGCTGTGCGGTATGTCGGAAGGTTCGAAGAACCCGTAGGGAGGCATGACGAGGAGGCCCACGGTCCGTCCCTTGCCCTCGACGATGGCGTTCGTCGCAAGGGTGGTGGACACGCACACGAGGTCGGCCATCTTAAGGAGCGACATTTCGATCCTGGAGAGCGCCTTCTTTATGCCGATGGTGAAATCCCACGGCGTGGTGAGGGATTTGGATTTCCCGAGTATCCGGTGCTTCAGGAAATCGAATACCACCACGTCGGTATAGGTCCCGCCCGCGTCTATACCGAGACCGTACGAAACGGATACTCGTTCTCCCGCTCTTTCGAAATTCGGCGTTCCGGGCTTTTCGTCCGCCATCATGCATCCTTTCAGAAGTACATGATAAGGGCCTGCAGCATTGTCTGCGCGTTCGAGATTATCGCCGCCTGCTCGTGGGACCTGCCCCCGTGCTTCTTGCCGGAGAGCAGCGAGCACACCTCTCCATGAATGTAGCCCCGAATTATACGGGCGACGGTCTCGCACTGTTTCTGGCTGAGCCGCTTCCTGCTCAGCGCGAATATGACGAGCACGAAATCCGCCTGTATCTTTTCCCAGTATCGCATGACGAGCCGCGGCGGGGAACCGGATATGTTTTCCAGCCATATGAACCGGTACCAGCCGGGGTGTTCGAACGCAAAATCGATCTCGCTCAGTATGAAACGCTCGAAGTACTGGTTGGAGTCGTAGACGAGCCCCACCTTTTCAACCATGTACTTTTCCATGCGCTTGAGGAGCCGCGCGAGCGCGTACCAGAAAAGCTCCTGGAGGCTGGTGAAGTAGTTATACGCGTTGGTATGCGCGCAGCCCGCCCTCTTCGCTATCTGGCGAAGATTGACCCCCCTCGAGCTTCCCCGTTCGTCTATGAGCTCGAGCGTAACCTCGAGAAGCCGTTCCGCCGTCGGGTTTCCCTCTATCCTTCGGAGCTGTGCCATAGCGGACCGAAATATCTGCTTTCATGTCGGTTGATTACCAATGGTAATAAGCAGGTT
>CAYWUT010000054.1:0-14898 GCA_964460545.1 uncultured Spirochaetota bacterium | reverse complement strand
GGGATTACTTCATTAGAAAGGTACTACCATTCAAGGCTGTTGCCCGTTCTGTCGAAGAGGCCCGCGAGTTCCGGGTTCCCGCTCTGCACCCCTCGCAGGACGGCGACCTTTGCCGTGGAGAACGAGATCTGCTGCCTGAATCCGAAGACGACCGTGTCGCCCACGGATACGTCGTCCCTCCCCTCCAGCTTTATGATGTAGTCCATGGCCGGATAGAAATCCTCGACCCTCACCGTGCGGTCCATCACGGTGTCCGGAGAGGGTCCGACGAATCCGCGCTTGTCGTAATCTCCGCACGCCAGGGTGTCGGGTCCGAAGCCGTATCCGTACGCGTACAAAGAGCCGTTGTACGCATGGGAGATCTCGGTTACCCACACCACCGCGGGAATCTCGGGAAGGTTCTCAAATGCGTGGAGCGGCGTCATGCCGGCGAACCCGTGTCCGGGTTCTACGTGTGTGGCGCCACGCTCTTTGAGCAGGTCCATGACGCAGGTCGACGTGGTACCGGGCGCGTTTATCTGGTCGACCGAACAGCCTTTTTGAGAGAGGATATCCGCTCCCCGCATCATAAGCCCGAAATTGGGAGTTGTGGCGGCACCTTTCGTTTTCGGATCGAAGACCAGGACGGGAAAGGTGGTGACCCCCGCAATCCGTACCCCCTCGAGGCCGGATATTTTCTCCACTGCATCGGGGAGCTCGTCCAGCGTGAAACCGCCCTCCTGCATGGGATAGAAGAAGCACTTTTCTCCCGCGATCCGTAAAAGCAAATCCTGACGGCCGTTCATTTTCTTTGCGTGCTCGGAAATCTGGGCCGCCTTCTCAACGGTGAAAACGGTGATTACCTCGGGCTTTGCCTTTTCCAGTACGAAGGGAATGTCGTTTACCGGGGTCTGCAGAAGATGCCCGACATGGCCGACACGGACATCGCTCTTAACGAGCGATTTCACGCCCTCGATGTCAACGGCGACCGCTCCGCTTGTTCCGGACACCATGATCTGTGCGGCGAGCGGGTTCCTTCCCAGCTGTTTGGTCATGGGGTAGAGCTTGAGGCCCGTCTCCCGGGCTTTCTTCTTGATGATCCCGGCGTTGTGTTCGATCGCGTCGAGATCGATGACATAGGTGGTGGGCGTGATCGCACCGGAGCGGTGAAGCTGCGCGGCCGCGGAAACCAGCCCCGGATTGCGTCCCTTCAATTTTTGTAGAAACATGAATGCAAATAAATATAATAAGTGCTTCTATGTCAAGAAAAATTAAAGACTATTAATCTAAAAAGCGAGCCGGGGCTGTTTCATCGGGTGTTTCCTGCGAACGGATATACGCGTACCTGTCATATCCGGCTGGTTTGATTTATTTGCACATTTAACCCACACCCGATGCTTAAATACCCCTGCGTAATCTAAGCGTGGTGCTGGTACTTGAAAGATATCTTGACCCGCGCCCGGTAGGCCGTTACCTTGCCGTCCTCCATTTTCAGGTCGAACTCGACGACCTCGGCGATTCTCAGGTCCCGCAGGCTCTTGGAGGCTTCGTCAACCGCGTTCTTTGCCGCCTCCTCCCAGGATTTTTCGCTCGTTCCAATGAGCTCTATTACCTTGTAAACCGACATAACTCCCCCTTTTTACTTTGCGGAAATCAGGTATTGAGGTTCATAAAACGCGCCCTTTTGTCTCCATTATAACGAACGTTATCATTAAGACAAGATGGTTTTATTTATTGGGATTATGGATTCCCGGATGGAGAGCGGTTTGTATTTTGATACAGTGCAATCGTATGGAGAGAAAATCGCTTCAAATCTTGATACAGTGCAATCTCATGGAGAGAAAATCGCTTTAAATCCTGATACAGTGCAATCGCATGGAGCCAAATCGCTTCAAATCTTGATGCAGTGCAATCGCATGGAGCCAAATCGCTTCAAATCTTGATACAGTGCAATCGCATGGAGCCAAATCGCTTCAAATCTTGATGCAGTGAAATTTCGTGGGGAGGGATATGATGACGTTTGCCCCCCGTTTAAAAATTCCCCTCCCTTCCGGGTTCGACACGTCGGCGACGAAGGGCTGCTCGAGTGAGGGTACTTCGATTGTGTACCGCACGGTGGAGCCTATATAGGTGGAGCTCAGAATCGTACCGTTGAGCTTGTTCTCCTCATCGGCGGAAGATCCCTCTTCGAGTTTCACCGACTCGGGCCTCATGACCGCCATTACCTCACCGGTATTCATATCCTGCATATCGTTTGCATTAATAAGCTCGCATGCGGCGGTTGATATCCTTGTGAGGCCCGGGGTTTGTTCCGATATCCGTCCCGGGATGAGGTTAATATACCCGATGAAACCTGCCACGAAGAGCGAGGCGGGTTTCTCGTATATCTCGGTCGGCGTCCCGATCTGCTCGATGCTGCCCTCGTTCATGACCACGATCCGGTCGGACATGCTCATCGCCTCCTCCTGATCATGCGTAACGAAGATCGTGGTCAGGTTGAAAGACTGCTGGATCTTTCTTATTTCCTCCCTCATCTGGACGCGCAGGCTGGCGTCCAGGTTGGACAGGGGCTCGTCCAGGAGTATGATCTCAGGTTCGATTACAATACAGCGCGCGAGCGCTACCCGCTGTTGCTGGCCGCCCGACAGCTCGGTCGGTTTCCTCTGTTCCAGCCCCTCGAGCTGTACGATCTTGAGTATGGATTTTACCTTCTTTCTGATCCGCTCCTTCGGCAGTTTCCTCAGCTTCAGGCCGTATGCGATGTTGCCGAAAACGCTCATGTGCGGAAAAAGTGCGTAATTCTGGAATACCATGCTTGTTTTTCTCTTCTCAGGCGGGATATCGTTGATCTCCTGCCCGTGCATGACGACCGACCCTGCTGTGGGATAGTAGAATCCGGCTATCATTCTGAGAAGCGTCGTCTTGCCGCACCCGGAAGGTCCGAGGAACGTCAGGAATTCACCCCGGTTGATGGACGGGATGGACAGATCCTTCACCGCCGTAATCATGCCGAATCTCTTCGTCACGTTTCTCAATTCAAGAACCGTCTCTTCCGACATTGTCAGAACCCCTTCAGAATTTCCATCTTTGTCTGTTTTGAGAGTACGCGTAAAAGCATGAGACTGACGAGTACCACCAGTGTCAGCATCACCGCCATGGCGGACGCCTTTCCGATATTCCCGGTCTCGGCAAGCCGCAGGATGAGGAGGGACGCGAGGTTGGTCCCCGGCGCTATGAGAAAGATTACGGCGCTGATCGTGATCATACCCACCATGAAGGTATAGAGAAAACTTGCGGCAAATGCCGAGCTCATGAGCGGGAGTGCCGCCCTTACGAATGTCTTGATGCTGTTTGCCCCGAGATCCCGCGAGGCCTCTTCGATCGAGATGTCTATCTGCTGGAGTTTTCCGATACCCGCCTCCAGGCCGACGGGAAACTCCCTGAAGGATATATTGAGTATGATGATGGCCAGTGTTCCCGTTATCATGAAGGGAGGTTTGTTGAAAACGATTATGTACCCGATTCCCATCACCGTTCCCGGGACCGCGAACCCGAGCAGGGCAATGAACTCAAGGGCGTCGCGAGCGATAGGTTTCTTGCGAACCAGTATATAAGAGAAGATTATGGATGTAAAAGAGGTGATCACGGCCGCTATCCCGGACACGGTGAACGATGTCTTCAGCGCCTTCCACCCCGAGTAGCTGGAAAAATGTTCGAGCGTCAGTGTATTGTTGATCATGAAGAGTTTGGTGACCGAGCTGATGAAAATCACGGCGAAACACGAGATGATGGTCAAACATACGACGAGTGCCGCACCATAGAGCGGATACTGGATATACCAGGCTATCTTCCTCCTCTCGGAGGCGATCATGTGGCCGCTTACCGTAACGAAGGACCCCTCCTTGAGGAAGTAGTTCTGTATGACATAGACGAATATGGAGGGGATGATGAGCAGAATGCAGAATACGGCGGCCATTTCCATGTTCTGCTCTCCGATCCAGAGGTTATAGGCGTCGGTCGCCATGATGGGAAGCCCGCCGCCGATGAGCATGGGGTTGCCGAAATCGGCGAGGGACATTATAAAAACGAGCAGTCCCGCCTTGAAAAGTCCGGGAAGTGAGAGCGGAACGATGATCCTGAAAAGCGTCCTGACCTGGCTTGCACCCAGGTCTCGCGACGCGTCCTCGAGCGAGGGGTCGAGTGACTGCAGAACGTTGTTTACCATGAGAAAACCGAGCGGCAGGAATGAGAGAACCTGCGCGATGATGAGGCCCGGCCAGCCGTAAATACTGGGACTGAATCCGGTAAAGTGATAGATGAGTCCCCTCCTTCCCGCGATAATGACGAGCGCAAGCGAGAAGATGAACGGCGGGGAGATGAGAGGAAGCAGAGCGCTCATCCGGAGGAAAGGCTTAAGAGGCAGGTTCGTCTTGCTGACCACGTACGAGAGCGCGAATGCAACGATGAGGATGATCGAGGTCGTTACGAGGCCGAGCAGCAGGCTGTTCACCATGGATTTGTAGTAATACGCATAGCGGAAAAAATCCGCATAGTTCTTCAGGGAAAGGGCCCCTTCTTCCCGGAACGAGGCGACCAGCACCGATGCAACGGGGTAGACGACGAAGAGACAGAGCAAAACAACCATGAAAACCGTTAAACCGATAAACAGGGGATCCCGGCGCATGCCGAAGACCGGATCCCTGGCGGAACTTCCTCGGGTCATCTTATCTCCAGGCTGATGCATTATATAAAACAGAGGCGGTATTCACCCGCCTCTGTTTTTATGGAATTTCTGGGGCGTTACTGCGCAAACCGGCTCTTCCAGGTGCTCATGATTCTTGTTCTGTTGTCCGCGGCCCATTTGGCATCGTAATCGATCAGTTTCGGATCGAACCTGACGAGTGATTCGACGCCGGGATAGGTGACCTTGGAACGGTACTGGGCCACTTCCTGCTGGAATCCCTTGCTCCCGACATAGTCGATGAACTTCTTTGCCCCCTCCGGGTTCTCAGTATTCTTGTAAATTACGGCGATATCGAGTACATATCCCGTTCCCTCGGCGGGAATGACCATCTCGATGGGATATCCCTCGTTTTTCCTCTTTTCAACCGCCTGGTCCCAGGTGATGCCGATCATGTACTCACCCTGTGCAACGAGCTGTCCGGGCGCGGAACCGGACTTCGTGTACTGCGCAACATTCTTGTTGAGCTGTTCGAGGTATTTCCATCCCTCGTCTTCACCGAAGAGCTGCATGACCGTGGAAACCGTCAGGTAAGCGGTACCCGAGGTTCCCGGGTTGGGCATCACGATCTCGCCCTTCCACTTGGGATCAAGGAGGTCTTTCCACGAACGCGGTGCGGAGTAGCCCTTTTCCTTGAGGAGCTTGGTGTTTACGCCGATGCATGCGAACCAGTACGACCACCCGTACCAGTATCCGTCGGGATCCTTGTACTGGCTGGGGATCGCCTTCCATGCCGGTGACTTGTACTGCATGAGCAGGCCCTTCTCCTTTGCCATGATGGCAAACGACAGGGGCCAGCCGAAGTGCATGTCCGCGCCGACCCGTGGAGCCTCGGCGTCAACGCGGGCCCACGCCTCGCCCGACGAAAGGCGAAGGGGTTCCAGTTTCAGCCCGGTACCCTTTGAAATGGCTTTTGCAAAGGGGTCGAGCTCGGATTCATCGTTGTCCGTGTAGTACTTGATCACGTGCGAATCGGCATTGGCAATGCCCGTGCCGAGACACAGAAACGAGACAATAAACACCATGAGAATGAAAGCACCTTTTTTCTTCATGAATTCCTACCTCCCTTTATATTGAATTATAAGAAACATACCTATCTGAGCCCTTTGTTTTCAGGCATATGGTTTACCGGGTTTAGCTCTTCTTCATCGTCGCACAAAGGTACATTTTTGTCAAGATTATCAGGGGACGATAAGGAACTGTATTTCATGAAGAACCGTTTCCATCCTATAGGTCAGCCGTGTACCGGTTATATAAATAAGCTTTGTGTGAGCTCCATGTTTAACTATCTTCCTACTTGTTGGCGGTGATCCAGTCTTGGAAAAAGAGCGGTATACATCATGAAGTTCTCATACGTAGACAGACGGCTGCAGCTCGTCAAGTCATTCTACATGGGCATCGGGAAAAGCGCCCTGATCTTCCCCATCGCTTTCCTGGCTGCGTTCGGGCAGGGGCTGGTGACTCTCGGCGTCATCTTTTATATTCGGGACATCTTCGGCGCAACACCGAGCCAGGTCGGCACCATGACCGGTCTCTGGTCGGCGGCATATATCACCGGGTGTATTTTCCTCAGGCGTGTGACCGACGGCATACTTCCCCGCCACCTCCTTATTGCCGCTGCTTTCCTAGAATGCCTCTTCGTGGCCCTCATACTGACTGCGGGAAATTTCACCGTCGTGATCGTGCTCTATATGCTGTTCGGCATGTCCATATCGTTGTTCTGGCCTCCGATCATGGGGTGGCTCTCGCAGGACATTGAAGGACCGGCCCTCGGAAGGCTCATGGCCAGGTTCAATTTATCCTGGAGCGTGGGCAGTATCGTCAGCCCGCAACTGGCCGGACTTCTCAGCGAGCGTTACGAGTCCCTCCCCCTCATAGCGGGATGCTGCCTCTTTTTCCTTGCCGGAATCCTGGTTCTCCTGGCAAGCCTCACCCTTCCGAAAATCCGAAGCGACCGTATGGTGAACGTCAAGAAGAATGCCGGGGGGAACGGAACCGACGGTAGCACGCCCCTCCGCTTTCCCGCCTGGATCGGCGTACTCACCACCTATACGACCATCGGAGTGATCGTCAACATATTCCCTCTGTACGCCTTGAATACCCTTGAATTCAGCAAGTCCACGGTGGGGTTTATCATGCAGAACCGGGCCCTTTTCGGCATGGTGGGATTCCTCATTATGGGCCGGACCACTTTCTGGCACTTTCGCCCCGGGCAGATGATCATAGGCCAGCTCATATACGCCTCTCTTGCCTTTTCAATGATGTTCGCCGATACGGGGCTCGCAACGAGTGCCCTCATCTCCTCCGTGGGGATCTTTATGGCCCAGAGCTATTTCAACAGCATGTTTCACGGGGTCTCGGGCAGCATCAACCGGGCGGGCCGTATGGCGGTACACGAGGTGCTCATTTCAAGCGGTCTCATCATCGGTTCCGTGTTCGGGGGGATCATCTACCAGCGTTTCTCGATGGAGTATGTGTACATCTTCTGCGCAGCCTTTGTACTTCTCGGAGTGGTTCTGCAGGGGGCGATCTTGATAGGCATTCGAAAAAAGAACGCTTCAGTATAAAGACGGATTTTATTGCAGGGAGGAGAGGAATGGAGATCTGGCTTGCATTCTCGGGCTTTGAAGAGATGGAGAAGGCGCATGCGTATCCGATCAAGGGCGTGCTTACCAATCCGACGATCGTGAGCAGGGCAGGCATGGGCTGGAGGGAGGCGATATCCCGGATGAACGAAATAGGGGATCTTCCCCTCGGGCTCCAGGTCGTTTCCACCGAGATGGACAGAATGCTGGAGGAGGTCGAAACGTACCGCGGGCTGGTCAACCGAAAACCGCTCATCATAAAACTGCCCTTCTGCAGGGACGCGCTGAGGGTCGTGGGTTTCATTAAAAAACGGGGCCTCGGAGTGAACGTCGCCGCCGTATGCACCTTCAGCCAGGCGGTTATCGCGCTCGAAACCGATCCCGACTATATCTCGATCTACGTCGGGAGGGTGTCCGACGGCGGGGGGAACGGAGCGGAGCTGGTACGGAAAATAAAGACCTATGCCGTTGAATCGAATAAACGAACGCTGGTCCTTGCGGCGAGCCTCAGGGACGCGTGCGGGTTCGAGGAGGCGGCCCTCGCAGGGGCCGATGCGGCCGTTGTAACACTCCCGGTGCTCGAGGATGCCGTTAAGAGCGGTCTTACCGATGAGAGCATCGCGACGTTCAAGGAGGAATGGAAGAAGGCCGAAGGGGCCTGACGGTCACAGGCCCGAGAGAAGGGGGAACACGGAGGCGAGCTGCGTGTACGATTTTCTGAAGGCATTGTAATTCCTGGTGTAAAGGGGCCTGCCCGCGTCCGAGGCTTTGATTTCGCACGTTTTTTTAATGATACGCGCTCCCTCCCCGGCATCGCGGTACAGCCCGATTCCCACCCCTCCCGCGATACACGCTCCCACGGAGGTCGCCTCCTCGACCACGTTCAGCGTGACGACCGTGCGTTCCAGCACGTCCGCGAAGATCGAGAGCCACAGTTCATTTTGGATCCCTCCGCCGATCGCCTTCAGCTCGCCTGAGACCGCGCCGTTTTCCTCGAAGATCTCCTGTATGGACTTCATATGATAGGCGACCCCCTCGAGCACCGCCCTGTACAGATGCGCCCTCCCGTGCATCCTCGACAGTCCGATGAAAGTGCCCCGTGCGTGGGGGTCCCAGATGGGGCTCCGTTCGCCCATGAGGTAGGGCAGGAAGACCAGGCCTTCGCATCCGGGCGCTATAGCACGGGCCTCGCGTGTGAGCCGTTCGTGAATGGCCTTCGCGGGTTCCGGGTTTTTCCGGTCGTTGTTCGGGACTTTCCGGTCGTTGTCCCTGCAGAAGCCGTCTATAAACCACGATACCGATCCGCCCCCGCACTGCATCGCGCCGGTGACCGTGTACTTGCCCTTCACGAGGTGACCCAGGTTGAACACCCGCATCTTTTCGTCCAGCAGGGGTTCGTCGGACGTGAGGCCGATCCATGAGGAGGTTCCGATATTGAAGTACATGTCGCCCGTATTCACCGCTCCCGCGCCGCTGGTCGCGCACGGCGCGTCGCCCCCTCCTATGACAACGGGCGTTCCCTCAAGGAGCCCGCACGCGCGCGCCGCGTCACGCTGAATGCTACCGATCACGGCCGTGGATTCCATGAGCTCGGGGAGCTTTTCTCTCTCTATCCCCGTGACCTCCAGGAGGTCCCCGGACCATTCGAGCGCGGTGATGTCCAGCAGGCTCGTGGCGGTTGCGTCCGAATAATCGGTGCACACCCTTCCCGTAAGCCTCCGGACCACGTAGTCCTTTACCTGCAGAAAGACGCGGGCCTTTTTATAGACCTCCGGAAGGTGCTCGCGGATCCACATGATCTTGGGAGCCGAGTAGGACGGGTCGAGGCGGTTTCCCGTAACACGGTACACCCGCTCGGGAGACATGCGCCTGCCGATTTCTTCGGTCTGCGGCACGGTACGCGTGTCCGCGTAGGTCATGGCCGGAGCCAGTGCCCTGCCCGAATCATCCACCGGAATGGGGGCCGTCATCTGCGCCGAGAACACGACGCACCCGATCCGGTCGGCCCCGACGGACCGCTCGCGGATGAGGTGCCTGGTCGATTCGCAGAACGCCTTCCAGTAATCGTCAGGCTCCTGTTCGGCCCAGCCCGGGTGCGGATACCGTGTCTCGTAAGGAGAGTAGGCGGACGCGATTATCGTTCCCTCTTCCGAGAAGAGCACCGCCTTGTCCCCTGATGTCCCGAAATCATGTGCAAGAATGTAGTGCATTTTTCACCTCGTTTTTACGGTTCGCCGACGGCCCTTTATCACCCGTCCACCACGGCATACGCGGGATTAAGGAGAAAGGGTTGCAGCACGGCCTGGAGATTTGAGAGCGGGAGCACATGCTCGCCGATGTCGATCCCCAGGATGTCCCGCATGGTCTTCCCCCGCAGCATTATTCTCATGAACGCCTCGGGATACTCCTGTTTCAACCGCGTTCGTGTCGACTCGTCCGCTATTACGACGGTGTCTTCCACATGCACGCCCACGTACGGTCCGCCGGGGAAGGCGATTATGTCGCATTGAAATGCCATACCCGACCGAAGGGTGTGGTGAAAATCCTCTCTGAAGGGCGAGTTGATCCACTCCTCCAGATGGGTCTGGTGGCCGGGGTTCAGGCTCACGCCGAAACTTCCCCCACCCAGAATCGCCGTCACCGCGTCGTAGACGGTCCCTGAGTCCGCGCCTATGGATATGGATTCGTACCAGGCCTTCAAACCCCGAAAGTAGGGAAAGTAAAATGCCTCAATTATATCCTTCAACGGACCGTGGAAGTCCTTCTCCGACTGAACGGCGAAGCCCGTCCGAGCGATGGACGCCCCGGGCACGCAAAAACCCACGCTCACCGGGTCCCCGGGTTCGAGCCTCCGGGAGAAGGAGGGACTTGCCAGTCCGAGGAGCACCCTGTCCCGTCCGAAATTGACCACCGGGTGAATGACGAAGGGGATACCCCTGTAATCGAACAGGGACATCGCCTCGGATTCCGATATGCCCGGTTCGAGTCCGTCGATGATCCTTGCCATCTGGTTCGACAGGTAGTTGTTCATGAATTCCGAGCGCGCCATGTCGCGCGGGGTAAGTACGGACCGCAGCCCCTCGGTCGGGTGCGTCATCACGTCCGCTGCGTTCACCAGGTTTTCCGGTATGGTGGTTTCGCTCAGCTCCTCGATGATGTAGTGCGGCACGTCGAATGTATGGAGCGGGTCCCGGACCTCTCCGTTTTCGTAGTATTTCAGGCCGACGACACCCACCTTCGACGTACCGTCGATCCCGCAGTCCTTGAATATCGAGCTCAGAAACCGCTTCCTGTCGCGGGTCATGCCCTGGAGGCTGAAGGTCTGGAACAGCTCCTTTCTGTGATCGAGCAGGCTTGTGTCCGCATAGCTCATTCCCTCATTGCCGAGTATGAGAACGGGGGGCTCGTTCAACTGAACCACCAGGAGCGTCTCCTCGAATCTCGAGTCGTACCCCCCCGTCAGGTAGAGGAGGTTGGCGTGGTGCTCCCGGTCGCCGTAGATAATGAGATGGGTCAGGCCGCGCTCCAGGATTTTTTCGAGCAGGCGTTCGTACCTTTCGTTCACCTCCTCCTTTGTAACCACGGGATAATCGGAAAAAGAGTACGAGTAATCCGGCAGGTTGATACTCTGAATTTTCATTTCACCCCCGTTTAAATGTACCGGCTGTTATTGCGCAGGTTTTTTATAAGTAATATAATTATTGAACATCAGCCCTTGTGATGAAGAAACTATATAATAAGACGAATGTCGACTATATGATACTATAGATAAATGAACGGAAAAAATAAAAAACAGGGTATGCGAGTGCCGGAACAGCATAAAATAATAAAAAAACATTTGACCTACCTGTTCGGGGCGGTTCTGCTCGCGGGATTGTATATGCTCAGCATGGGCAATTATCTTCTCTACCATGCAATTGCCGAGGTGTTCTCCATCATCGTGGCCTTCGGCATATTCATCGTTGCGTGGAACTGCCGAAAAAACCTGGACAGCGACTATCTCCTGCTCCTCGGAATTGCCTATTTCTTCGTGGGCTGTATCGATTTTCTGCACACCCTGGCGTACAAGGGTATGGGGGTTTTTTCCCCTGCATGGGGGTCCAATCTCCCCACCCAGCTCTGGGTAACGGCGCGGTACGTGGAGTCGATATCGCTGCTCGCGGCGCCCCTCTTTATCAGAAGAAAGCTGCGGTTGCCCCGGGCCTTTATGATATACACTGCCGTGCTCTGCCTCGTGCTCCTGACGATTTTTTACTGGCATATCTTCCCGGTTGCGTATGTCGAGGGGCACGGACTCACGCCCTTCAAGAAGATCAGCGAGATGGCCATCGGGTTTATCTTCTTTCTTTCCGTGTTCAGGCTGCTACGCAGGCGGGAGCGCTTCGACCGGAATGTCCTGTGGCTTCTCGCCTCCTCCATCATCGTATCGATCGGCTCTGAGACCGCCTTCATATTCTACGTTGACGTGTTCGGCATCTCCAACTTTATCGGCCACATACTGAAGATCGTGTCCTTCTACATGATCTACAAGGCCATCATCGAGACCGGCCTGCGGCAGCCCTTCGACCTTCTGTACCGCGACTTGAAAAAGAGCGAATCAAGGCTCAGGGAGCTGAACGCGACGAAAGACAAATTCTTTTCGATCATAGCCCACGATCTCAGGACCCCGCTCATATCCGCGACAACAGCCTTTCGGTACATACTCGACGACTACGAATCCCTTTCAGCCGATGAAATAAAACGGCTCGTCCGGAACCTGGATAAAAGCACTGACCGCACCCTTACGCTCCTGAACAACCTCCTCGACTGGGAGAAATGCCAGTCCGGCGAGATGCAGTGCAGGCCCGAGCGTTACCGGCTGAACGATCTTCTGAACGAGGCGATGGCGCCCATGGAGTCCGCGGCCGAGAACAAGAACATCGAGCTGGTCGTGCGGGCCGAGAAAGACCCGTGGGTGCGCGCGGACCGGAACATGATAAACACGGCAATGAGAAACCTCATCTCAAACGCCGTTAAGTTCAGCGAACCCGGCTCGCGGGTGATCGTGGCGATAACAGCCGCAGGACACCGGGCGGAGCTGAGCGTTCGGGACAACGGTACGGGCATGACCCCGGAGGACGTGGAGAAGCTCTTTAAAATCGAGGAGCAGTTCATCAAACCGGGAACCCGGCGGGAAAAGGGCTCGGGCCTGGGGCTGATACTCTCCCGGAGCTTCATCCGCATGAACGGCGGCGACCTGCGCGTCGAGAGCGCACCCGGCCGGGGCAGTACCTTTTCCTTCACCCTCCCCCTCGCCTGATTAAGGGGACAAGGGCCTGGCTCATATTGTGCATGATTAAATCAAGCGGCGGGGTCCATCCCGCCGTCTTTCCCTTTTTCGTTTCTTCTTCTACGGTGCCGTCTCGATCTCCTTCAACGCGTCGAAGATGATCTGTTTCTTCTCGTTGGGGACCCCGATCATGCTCCCCTCGCCGTAGTCGCACACGATGAGCCCGCCGGCGGGGGTGGCGCACCTTTCCACAAGCTCCCTGATCTCGTCCCGTATGTCCTCCTCCGATCCGAAGGGGAGGGTCTTCTGTATGTCCACGCATGTCTCCAGGCACACCCTTCCGCGGAAGAGCCGCCCCATCTCGTCCAGTCCCAGAAGCACGGGCTGGAAGGTGTTGATCACATCCACCCCGATAGACGCGAACTCGCCGACCACGTCGTTGATCCTGCCGCACGAGTGCAGCCAAACGTGCAGACCCGCGTCGTGGACAGCGTCGAAAAGGACCCGGTAGCGGTCCCGGAAAAAGGTACGCCACATGGGCAGGCCGATCATGAGTCCCTGCTGGGTTCCCCAGTCGTCCGTCGTCCAGAGCCCGTGAATTCTTCCCTTGAATCGCTTCCTTAAATTTTCGATGATTCCGAGGTCGAACTCGACGACCCGGTCGGCCAGGTCGTGAACCCGGTTCGGGTGGAGCAGAAAGTCCTCCATCAGGTTGTTCAGCCCGCGCAAAAACCACAATCGCTCAAACAGGAGGCTGTGCTTGTAAACGAGCACGTACTTGTCGCCCGCGCCCTTTAGCAGCTCTTCGAACCGCTCATACCGCGACTCCGCATGCGGATCGGGAAAACGGTACGTATCGAAGTTCTCCCAGTCATGCAGGGGGTGGTACGCCACGTACCCGATATTATTGACGTTCTCGTCGTCCGACTGATGCCACACGCATCCCCATTCGTCCGTGCCCACCGTGCCGAGCTCCCACCCCGCGGTATCACGGTCCAGTACGTGAATATCGTAACTGTCGCTGAAGTGCAGCATCTGCTGCCCCTCCTCCCGGTGGCTGTGGCTTCGAACCGGTATGCGTGCCGGCGAGGAGAACTCGATCGCCCGCCTCACGATTTCGTAGCTGGACTGCGCTCTATCCATGGTGTCCTCCTGAACCGGTGTCTCCGGTTAAAATGCGTGTAACAACATATTACCCCGATAAAAACATCTGCGCAACATGGGTTAAAAGTCCATGAGTAACTCCCTCAAACGGGCCATATCGGAGTCGCCGAGGCTCTGGGACCGGTGGCGCATCCGGCGGCTTCCCCTGCCCGCAAGCTCAGTGGCGGCCTTTATCGGCGCGACCGGGTTTTCGCGGATCCGGGTGATTTCATGAAGATGGTTTATGCGGACCTGGCATTCCTTTACCGCATCCCAGTCCCCTTCCTGCGCCGCAAGCCACAGATCCATGAGGGGCTCGGCCCGCACGTTGCTCAACCCGCTCACCATGCCGTTACACCCGAGCATAACGGAGGCGGCCGCCAGGTACTCCTCTCCCTGTATCCACGAGAAGCCGTCCGGGCTCTCCCCGAGCAATCCCCTGCTGAACTGCGCGAAGTCGCCCGACGAGTCCTTCACACCCGCCACGTTGTCTTCGTCCGCGAGCTCGAGTATCGTGTCCAGGTTCATGGGATTATGCGTGTTGCAGGGTATGTTATAGAGGATAAGGGGTGCCGGAGCGGCGCGCGCCACGGTCCTGAAGTGCTCCACAATGTCTTCCTGCCGCATGCTCAGGTAAAAGGGCGTAACCGCGACCACGAAATCGGGGTCCGTTTTCTCCAGGGACTTCATCTCCTCGAGCACCATGTTCGTTGACGGCCTGATGCAGGCGGCGCACAGGAACTGCCTTCCGGACGCGACGCTTCGAACGGTTTTTATGACTTCCCGCTTCTCCCCGGTCGAAAGGTAGGCGCCCTCGCCCGCGGTTCCGCAGATGAAGAACCCGTGCACGCCCGCGTCCGAGAGATAGGCCGCCTGCTTCTCCAGAAGCTCGTGGTCCACCGCGCCCTCTTCGTCCATGGGTGTTACGATTGCGGGTATGATCCCCTTCAGCTCGTGTTTTTTCGCCGCGCTCATAGTCTCTCCTCTCTCGTTGTTCACGTTTATGTGCCTGCCGTGATTAGTATATACCGAAATATTTACGAAGAGCTCTATTTTATGGATTCATCGAAGAATAATTATAGGGATATGTTACGTAAATCCCCTCCCAATAAACCACAACTATCCGGACTGATACTACCAAATGAGAAAAAAAGCTTATATAATTATTATTTACTATTTAC
>CAYWUT010000053.1:0-20878 GCA_964460545.1 uncultured Spirochaetota bacterium | reverse complement strand
AACCTCCGACCCTTGGATCCGCAATCCAATGCTCTATCCACTGAGCTATGGGCACGTTATGATGATCCGGAGAGGGTGGGATTCGAACCCACGGTGCCCGTATGAGCACAACTCCTTAGCAGGGAGCCCGATTCGGCCGCTCTCGCACCTCTCCTCTTTAAATAAACGGCGTATTAAAGCCGTTCTTCACGGCCCTTCTCTACCGTGATAAAAGCCGTGTTGCAGTTGTTAAAAGGTTTATTATCGTTATTTTTGTTTTTATCGGAGAGAGAGGGATTCGAACCCCCGGTCCCCTGCGGGACAACGGTTTTCAAGACCGCCGCTTTCGACCGCTCAGCCATCTCTCCATTATCATCATCCGAGACGGAAAAAAGATAGACTCGAACAAACTATCGGTCAATGTAAATACATTTTAATACGATTCGCCGACAATTTCATTAAAAACCCGTCTTCAGTCCTGTAGGATCCTTGCGATCGCGGCAACGGTATCCGTCTCTTTTAAATCGACCACCCGGACTCCGCCCGCGTTTCTCTTCATAACCGAAACGGAGCGAACCTTCATCTTGATAATCATACCCCTGCTCGTAATAACGACGAATGCGTCTCCCTTTGCAACCGAGAGAACACCGACCGCCCTTCCCGTCTTATCCGACAGCTTGAAGTAAATCTGCCCCTTTGTGCCCCTTCCGTGGACCGTAAAGTTTCTGGCAGCCACCCGCTTGCCGTATCCCTTTTCCGTAACCAGTAGGAGCTCTTCATTCTTGATGATCTTCCTGACCGCACAAACGTTGTCGCTCTCACGCATCCTTATGCCCGTTACTCCGCGCGCGTTTCTCCCCATGGGCCGCACGGTTGTTTCCCTGAGCCGCAAGGCGTTGCCCAGTTCGGTCGCTATGAACAGTTCATTCGCCCCGTTCGTCACGATAGCGTCGATGAGTGTGTCGTCATCGTCGAGGTTTATGGCGCGTATGCCCGTTTTTCTTATCTTTCCGAATTCATCCAGCCGGACCTTTTTCACGAATCCCTTCTCCGTTATGAAAAGTATGAAAAGTTCTTCCTTCTTTCCACTCAGGGATGCGTACGCGGCTATGAACTCGTTTTCCTCAAGCTGGAGGAGGAGCTTGATGGACTGCCCCTTCGCGTTCTTGCCGGCGTTCATGATTTCGTGAACTTCCAGGCTGTACGCGGTTCCCTTTGTGCTGAAGAACAGCATGCGGTCATGCGTCGATGCCACGAACATGTGTTCGATAAAATCGCTCTCCTTCAGCGAGGCGGTCGTGACTCCCTTCCCTCCCCTGCCCTGATGCCTGAAGGCCGTTATGGGCGTACGTTTGATGAATCCGTTATGAGAGATAGTGACGACAACGTCCTCCTCGATTATGAGGTCCTTGATATCGAGCTCCTCCACCTCTTCGATGATCTCGGTCCGCCGCTTGTCTCCGAACTTCCTGACAATGTCCTTCAGCTCTTTTACGATCAGGGCCATAATGTTCTTCTTGGATTTGAGGAGCTCACGGAGACTCGCTATGAGCTCCTTCAGCTCCGCGTACTCCTTCTGGAGCTTCTCCCGTTCGAGCCCGGTCAATCGAGCGAGTCTCATATCGAGTATCGCATCGGCCTGGGCCTTGGAAAATCCGAATGTTTCCATCATGCGGCTCCCAGCCTCCCGGGGAGTGCTCGACGACCTTATTATCTGGATAATTTCATCAATACGATCGAGCGCCTTGAGGAAGCCCTCCAGTATGTGCGCCCTCTTCTCGGCCTTGTCCAGCTCGAACTTCGTTCTTCTCCTGACGACCTCCTCGCGGTGGTCGACGTACCTTCCTATGATCTCCTTGATGTTCATGACCCGGGGCGACATCCCGTCGAGCGCGAGGAGATTGATGCCGAAGGTCGACTCGAGTGCCGTGATCTTGAAAAGCTGGTTCATTACCACATGGGCGTTAATTCCCCTTTTCAGCTCGATCACGATCCTCGTTCCGTCCCTGTCCGACTCGTCCCGCAGGTCGGTGATGCCGTCGACTTTCTTTCCCTTTATATGGGAGGCGATGTCCTGTATGAGCCTCGTCTTGTTCACCTGGTAGGGGATCTCGTTGACGACCAGCGCCTCCTTCCCCCCCTTGATGCTCTCAATGCTCACCTTGGCCCTTACCTTTATCTGCCCGGATCCGGTATTGTAGGCCTTCTCTATGCCCTCTTTGCCGATGATAACGCCGCCCGTGGGGAAATCGGGACCCGGTATAATCTTCATAATGTTCTCAATGGAAATACCGGGATTTTCTATATAAGCCACCACCGCGCCGATTGCCTCTGTCAGATTGTGTGGAGGTATGTTCGTCGCCATACCGACCGCGATGCCGCTCGAGCCGTTTACGAGCAGGTTCGGGAATGCACAGGGGAGAACCCCGGGTTCCTTCAAAGATTCGTCGAAATTGGGCGTAAAATCGATGGTGTTCTTTTCGATATCGGCCAGTATCGCCATGGCCATGGGATGAAGCTTGACCTCCGTGTAGCGCATTGCCGCGGGATTGTCACCGTCAATGGAGCCGAAGTTTCCCTGTCCGTCTATGAGAATTTTCCGCATGGAAAAATCCTGCGCCATACGAACGAGTGCGTTGTACACTGACTGGTCGCCGTGGGGATGGTACTTGCCGAGAACATCCCCCACCACGCGTGCGCTCTTCTTGTAGGCTCCTCCGGGGGTGAGGTCGAGCTCGTGCATATCGTAGAGGATCCTTCTGTGCACGGGCTTGAGTCCGTCACGCACGTCCGGCAGGGCCCTGCTTACGATGACGCTCATCGCATAGGTGAGGTAGGAGGTCTTCATCTCATCCTCGATGAAGGTCTCGACTATTTTTTCATCAATATCCACTGTGTATACCTCTCACATGATTCGTATAATCCTGCTCCGGGAACAGGGGGGCCGTCGGATTAAGGGAAGTTTGAAAGTCATAACCGTTCCCCTCCCCGGCCGGTTGAATTGATATGCTCGCTGGCGCTCGCTTGCCTGAACTGTATTTCCCGGTATTAACCGGTGAAAAGTCCTCTTCGACCCGTCCCGCTACACGTCGATGTTCTTCACATACTGCGCGTTTTCCTCTATGAACTGTCTCCGCGGAACCACGGCATCGCCCATAAGTGTGGAGAATATCTCTTCAGCCTCTACGGCATCCTCGGACGTAATCTGCACGAGCGTCCTCTTCTCGGGATTCATCGTCGTTTCCCAAAGCTGATCGGGATTCATTTCACCGAGTCCCTTGAACCTCTGAACCGTGACCCCCGAATTTCCAATTTCCTCGAGAATATGGTTCTTTTCATCGTCGTTATACGCGTACCTGACGGAATTCTTCCTCGTGACCCTGTAGAGCGGCGAACAGGCAATGTAAACGTGCCCCTTTTCTATGAGCTCCCGCATATATCTGAAAAAGAAGGTGAGCAGGAGCGTTCTGATGTGTGATCCGTCCACATCCGCGTCCGCCATGATGATCACCTTCCCGTACCTGAGACGTTCTATTTCGAAACCGTCCCCGATTCCGGTACCGAGCGAGGTGATGATGGGCTGGAGCTTTTCATTGCTCAGAACCTTATCGAGCCTCGTCTTCTCGACGTTGAGCATTTTTCCCCAGAGCGGAAGTATCGCCTGGAAGGCCCTGTCACGTCCCTGTTTGGCGCTCCCTCCGGCACTGTCTCCCTCAACAATATAGATCTCGCACTTTTCAGGGTCTTTAAGAGAACAGTCCGCGAGCTTGCCCGGGAGCGAATCGTTCTCCAGCGCATTCTTCCTTCTCGTCAGTTCCCGGGCCTTTCGCGCAGCTTCACGCGCCTTTGCCGACTGCATGCATTTTTCCGCTATTTTCTTCGCCACGTGCGGATTGCGCTCGAAATAATCGTATACATGCTCGTAAATCATCGACTCGACAATACCCTTGACCTCGCTGTTTCCGAGCTTTGCCTTGGTCTGGCCCTCGAACTGAGGATTGGTGAGCTTAACGCTGATAACGGCGGTGAGGCCCTCGCGCACATCATCCCCCACGAGCGACACCTTGTTCTTGATCGCCTTGTTCCGTTTGATGAGATCGTTGAACGTCCTCGTCAGCCCGGATTTGAATCCTATGAGATGTGTCCCGCCCTCCACCGTATTTATATTGTTCACAAAGGCGAATATATTTTCGTTGTACCCCTCATTGTACTGAATGGCGATCTCGACCTCCATATCCTCACGCTTTTCCTCGAAATAGATGGGCGGCTTATGGAGCGGGGTCTTTGCCCGGTTGATATACTCGACAAAAGAGATGATGCCCCCGTCAAAGACGAATTTATGTTCCTTGACTTCCTTCCTGCGGACGTCCTTTATTGATATCTTAACTCCCTTGTTCAGAAAGGCGAGTTCACGGAGTCGCTTGGAGAGCGTGTCGAAATTCAAAGTGGTATTCTGGAATATCCTCCTGTCCGGTTTGAAAACGGTCTTTGTCCCCGCATTGGCGCATTTTACCCCCTTGACCACCGGACCCTCAGGAACGCCGCGCCTGTAGCTCTGCGTATAGGCCGTTCCGTCCCTGCACACACGCACTTCGAGCCATTCAGAGAGCGCATTGACGACCGAGACTCCGACGCCGTGAAGCCCTCCGGATATCTTGTAGCTCTTATTATCGAACTTCCCCCCCGCATTGAGCTTCGTCATGACGATTTCGAGGGCCGACACTTTCTCTTCCGGATGAATATCAACGGGAATTCCCCTCCCGTCGTCCGTTATCTCTACGCAGTCATCACTCTTGAGCAGTACCGATATATTGCTGCAGTGTCCGGCGAGGGCCTCGTCAATGGAATTGTCAATCACCTCGTACACGAGGTGGTGCAGGCCGTCGACGCCGGTCGAGCCTATGTACATGCTCGGCCTCTTGCGTACGTGCTCGATCCCGTCGAGGACCTGGATACTCTCAGCCGTATACTCTTTCATATTATTCCCCTGCCCAGTTTAAATCTTTATTTATCAATAATTTAATATACTAATGACCTGGATTTCCTCAAAGAAAAATCAATCCGCCCTCATTTCCCGTTTCCCTTTCCCCTCCGCCGGGCCAAGCATACCAGGAATCTTCTGAAAGCATCCCTGAGATCGTCCTCCCGGAGACACTCGACCGCTTCGTCTATCTTTTTCGCTTCCCCCACGGTGATTTTCCGCCTGGGAACCCGTATTTTTTTCTCGGGTTCCTTTCTCTGTATCCTCCCGGATTTGAATACCATTCTGTCGATGATGCACATGTCGAGCTCTTTGTTTATGGACTGAACGAGCTCCCTCTCCCGCAGCGCAAGCTCGTTGGCAAGCGGTGCCGAATCCGTCTTGACATACATGATCCGGTCCTTGATATGGAGCGGCTGTGTATGGAGACCGGTATACTCGTCCACCGTTTTTTCCCAGAGCGCAAGGGCTTCGCATGTACGTATACCGTACTGCAGTTTTCGGTTCTTTCTGAGATAGCTCCTGATTATGTCCCCGACAGCGGTTTCATTTGGGTTCATGCTATCTTTCCCCTCTCACTAATAGTAAACACCCGATCGGGTGAAAGAATTTCGGGAAGCCGTTCGCGTTCAGTCGTGGTTATGACGGTCTGGTACTTATTTGATAAAAGCGCCAGTACCTGCTCCCGGTTCTCATGATCAAGCTCCAGAAGAATGTCGTCTATGAGCACGATCGGGTCCATCCCCTTCAGACTGTAGTAGCGCGCCTGTGCCGTCTTCATTACGATCGAGAGAAGCCGCGCCTCACCGAGAGACCCCGAATGCCTCACTTCCCCCTCTTCAAGCAGAAAACCCATGTCATCCCGATGAGGACCGACGAGGCTCGTTCCCATCCGCTTTTCGGCACCCTTAATTCTCTCCATCTCCCGTAAAAGCGAGGCGGCCTCTTTTTCTTTCAACGGTACGCTGGGTTTATATGAAAGACGGGGGAGGCTCTCGAACTGCGCAAGCTGAGAAGAGTAGTCCTCCATGTATCCGTTTATGAAATGTATGAGAGAGAGCCGCCTCTCCATGACCGAAAATCCCGTCCATGCGAGCTTTTCGTTCCACACCGACAGCATGGTATCATCCGGCTTATGCTCGCCGAGCGCACTGTTTTTCTGTCGGAGAACACGGAAGTATGTCTTCAGGTTTCTGAAGTAGACGGGATCCGCTGTCGACAGCACGAGGTCGAGGAAACCCCTTCGCAGTGCCGGCGGGCCGGTGACGAGCGTAACGTCTTCAAAGGAGAGAAGAACGCAGTATACCATTCCTATGAGATCGGAAATTCTCCTCTCGGTCTCACCATTGACGGCGACTCTCTTTTTGCCGTCACCCCAGGTGATCGCGATGTCCACATCACCGTGCTCTGTATTGAAAAAACCGCCGACACGGTACCCGCTTGAACCGCGCCTTATGAGCTTCCGGTCAGTGGTCTTTCTGAAAGATTTCGATGTTGCAAGAAGAAATATGGCCTCAATGAGGTTTGTTTTTCCCCGCCCGTTTTTTCCGAGGATGAGATTCGTGCCCTCCGAGAAGCAAACGCGAGCGTGCTCGTAATTCCTGTAATTATCGAGATCGAGCGATTCTATGAACAAGAACCACCACCCTTCTTCTCTTTCGCATGTTCCTTATCTCTCTACACGTTGAGCTTCATCGGCATGATGAGGTTGATATAACCCTCCTCGATCATTCCCCGTGCCGTAACGACCCGCTCGGAATTCTCGAAATCCACCTTTACTTCGTTCGAACCTATCTCCTTGAGGCAGTCGAGCAGGTATATATAATTCAGCGCTATATCTATCTCATCTCCTTCGTATTTGATGGCAATCTCCTCAACCGCTCCTCCAAGCGCGGGGTTCTGGGATGAAAGAACGAGGTTGCCGGGGGACGCATGAAGCTTTATCTGGTTGTAGCTCTCGTCAACCAGAACCGAAACCCTCTTTATGGCATTGAGGAGGTGTTCCTTGTCCGCTATGAAGAAGTGGTCCCGCTCGGCCGGAATGATCTTTTTATACTCCGGGTATTTGCCTTCAATAAGATTTGATGTAAGGCGAATGTTGTCGTACTTGAAGAATATCTGGTTTTTACTGAATCCGATCGCTATGACGTCCTTCTCGAAATTGTATTTGAGTATTTCAGTGAAAACGATCTTTGGAACGATAACCCCGTCCGGTGGTAGATTGACGCTTTCCATGGAAACGCCGAGATCTCCGGCACTTCCCGTCACGAGCGCGAGCCTCTTTCCGTCAGTTGCCACCATGTTTAATGTGTCTTCAGACTTCTCGATAAAAACCCCCGTAAGGGAGTATTTGTTTTCATCGCTCGATATGGCGTATATGACCTTTCTCACCATGTTTTTAAAAACATCCGCATTAAACTCAACGTATTCGTCGTCCGGTTCGGTCCTCACCTCCGGGAATTCACTCCTTGCCACTCCTGCAATGGTAAACTGGGCGTTTATTTCATTGCTGAGGCTCTTGATCGTAAGCCTGTTGTTCTCATCCGTGTTCATGCTCACGTTATCATCAGGAAGCTCCCGTATGATACTGAGGAGCTTCCTCCCGTTTACTGCCAAAGCCCCTTCTCCGGCGTTCTGCACGGACTCCGTAATCTTAATACCCGACTCCAGGTTGGAAGAAAGGAATGAAACCGCGCCATCTGCTATTTCCATGAGGATGTTTGAAAGAACGGGTATGGTTGATTTCGAGTTCGCAATTGTTTCGGCATAGGAGAGGTATTTCACCATTTTTCTTTTTTCTATAATGAGGTTCATTTGTCTGTGCCTCTCTTCTATTATAAATAATTAATTTAAATAGTAGTAGTAGTAGTCTCGTTGAAACTGTTGAGACCCCCCTCAAGTACATGCATTGATCGAATTACCCGGATGGGAAACCTGTTGACGGTATGAAGGCTTTCCACAGCCCCCGCGCCCGGAGCCCGGGAACCGCTTTCCGGTACACAGTTTATACACACATAAAGCCTCTTTTTCCACAGGGCGGGAACACCAACCGCACAGCTTCTGCCGGTTCAGTGGGTCTCGTTTATCTCGGTCATGATCCGGTCGACTCTCTGCTTGAACGCCTCTTCCGCCTCGTATTTCCCCTTGATCTTTGTAATGGCATGTATGACCGTTGAGTGATCCTTACCCCCGAATTCGTTTCCTATCTCGGTGGTGGAGGACTCGGTCAACAATCTAGCGATATACATTGCTATCTGCCGAGGGAGCGCTATGTTCTTTGCCCTCTTCTTGCTCTTCATATCCGAGAAGCTGATGTTGTACACATTTGCGACTATTTTTTGAATGAGGTCGATGGTAATATCTTCCGCGTTTTTAACACGTATCATGTCTTTCAGTGCGCGGCGGGCCAGGTCGATCGTAATCTCCTCGTTCACGAGATCCTGGTAGGCGAAGAGTTTGTAGAGCGCCGATTCGAGCTCCCTGATGTTCCACGAGAAGCTCTCGGCTATAAACCGTACGACAGTCTCGGGCACTTTGTATTTCTCTTCCTGTATCTTCTGTCTCAGGATCGATTCCCGCATCTCAAAGTTGGGGGGAAGAATATCAGCGGTAAGGCCCCACTCGAATCTGGAGCGGAGCCTGTCTTCCAGCTTGCGCAGCTCTTTGGGCGGTCGATCGCTCGTGAAAACCATCTGTTTCTTCGCTGCGTAGAGGGTATTGAATGTGTGGAAGAGCTCCTCCATGGTTCCCTCCTTGCCCTGAATGGAGTGGACGTCGTCGATGAGAAGAAGGTCGGATTTACGATACTTCATCCTGAAACTGTTCATCGTTCCTTTCTGTATGGAGGTTATGTAGTCGTTCATGAAGCTTTCGCCCGTGATGTAGAGAATCTTCATCTCCGGGAGCTTCTCGATAATGGTATGGCCGATTGCATGGAGGAGATGTGTTTTTCCGAGCCCGACACCGCCGTAGACGAAGAAGGGATTCCAGTATCTGCCGGGGTTTTCAGCGATTTTTTTCGCGGCCGCGGCCGCCAGATCGTTGCTGCTGCCAACCACGAACTTTTCAAAAATGTACTTCGGGTTGAAGAGCGAATGCCTCGGATCCCGCGGTTTTTCCTTCTGCTTTCGCTCCGCGGGACTGCTCTTCTTCAAATTGGAGGAGTCGACCTCCAGGCTTATGGTAAAGGGGGCATCGGTTAATTCACCCAACTTGCCTTCAATAAGACGCTTGTAACGTTCTGATATTATATCTTTTGCGAGCTTCGAAGGAACCGAGAGGAAGATGTTCCCTCCGTCACCCTTGAGGTAGTTTATCTGGTTGATCCAGGTCGTGTATTCCTGGTATGTCAGTTCGAGGGAGACGAGGTTGAGCGTTTCTTTCCACAGTTTCCTGGGAGAGAGCGGTGTTTGCGAATCGGACATGGCGTATACTCAATAAAGGAAAATATCAACAGTTATTCACAGCTTTTCCACAACAAAACAATACGAGGGATAAGGAGTGTATGTGCAAAGATCGATTTTTTTCATGAAAAGGGTATAAAATTCTGCAACAAAACCCTGCCCGTTCTGTAAAACAATAAATATATAGACTTAGAAGATTTATGTTCCGCGATTTAAATAAAACCGCTCCGGGAGGAGCCATAAATATCGTAAAATCAATGGTTTACGCCGTTTTGCAATCCCCCCCGGAAAGTTATACACAGGTTGTTCACAGAATTGTTTTTGTATGTTCGTTCACACATTTTACTCAATATCGAATATTTTATCAATGAAAAAAGAGACCGGGCTTGAAATATTTTTATGACCGGAGCAGCTCGGAGCCCGAAGGGCGAGGGGCCCAAAGTGGAAGAACACCCGCCTGAGGGCCTCTCTTTTTGCTTGACAACTGTTGCATGAATTCTTATATATATTTCTAATGTTTAAGTTATAGTACACGGGAATAGATTGATGAAGAGAACTTATCAGCCGAGCACTGTCAAGAGGAACCGAAAATTCGGTTTTAAAAAAAGAATGAGCACGAGAGGCGGAAGGGCCGTACTGCAGCGCCGTCGAAGAAAAGGCAGGAAAAAACTGACGGTGGCTGACGAGGCCTAGTCATGTTTATCCGTGAAGACCATAACAACAGCATGTTAAGTGACCAGTATTAATAATAAAGAGGAAACATTTCGGAGAAAGGAGAAGGTACGGAGGCGAGAGGATTTCATCAGGCTTTTTAAGGAAGGTTCGAGGCATTTTTCAAAACAGTATACGCTCATCACAGTGCGAAATAAGCTCGAGTATTCGAGATGTGCCGTGTCGATCAGGAAAAAAGTCGGTAACGCCGTTATCCGGAATTATGAAAAGAGACTGTGCAGGGAATTGTTCCGCAGGGAAAAAAGGAGACTGAACCCAGGATTAGATATTCTCGTTATCGTAAATGAGCGCACGAACCGATTCCGCAGCAGTTATACCATGCTGAAAAACCTCATGTACCGATACTGCTCATCGTGCAGGGGTTAAGACACCCTTCATCTGATTTATACAAGAAGCGTATCGTTTGTTTCTTTATCAGCCTCATTCGTTTTTATCAAAAAGCGATATCCCCTCTTTTTCCTCCCTCGTGCCGTTATACTCCGACATGTTCCGAATATGCAATTGGGGCATTGAAAAAACACGGGCCCCTCAAGGGCGGCTTTATGGCCCTCAGGAGAGTGTTGCGCTGTACGCCTTTCCATGCGGGCGGATTTGATCCAGTCGAGTGAGGCCCTCATTTTAAAGGGGTGCCCGGCTGCTCGCCGTGACGGCCGACCGCAGGGTAAGAGCGCTGCATCATGCGTATCTCATATGAAACGGGAATTTACTGATGGATAAAAACACGATCATTGCAATCGTCGTCATTTTCGCGCTCGTTTTTGCGTTTCAGCTCATCTTTCTCCGGCCGAAGGTACAGGAAACCTACGAGCAGAAGGCGGAAGAGGCGATAGAGGAGATCGAAGAGGAAACGGTGGAGGAGATCGCGTCCGAACGAAAAGAGCCGCTGGATCTGAAGGCGGCCGAGGGTTTTGAGGAGGCCGGCGAGGCCCAAGAGCGTGTCATCAATGTCGACACCGAACATTATGCGATAACACTCACAACCGCCGGAGCGAACGTATTGAGCATCAGGCTCCTTGACTATCTGGACAGTGACGGGAATCCGGTCGAGCTCGTGGAAGCGGATGAGGAGGATGTCCTTCCCTTTGAAACGCATTTCGACCGGTTGAAGAACGTCCCCTTCGGTGACCGCGCTCTCTACCATCTGGAAGAGGAAGGCGACAGCTCGTCCCGGACCTATACCTTCTACCGGTACCTGGAAGACTCAAACGGAAATCCCTTCCGATTCTCAAAAACCTATATATTCCAGAATGACAAGTTCATGTTCGATATGATTATTTCCGCGGTACCCCTCGGAGAAAAGGGGCTCTACCTGAACAACGACAGTGTGTCTTATACCCTGGCATGGGGACCGTTGCTCGGACCCATAAGCGTGGTCAGGAACAGGTACAATATAACGAGACAGGGCTACTACGAGGCGGGCAAGTTTCATAAGGTATTCGGCGGGGCCGGGGGCTGCTCTCTCAGGAGAGGGGAGTCCAAGTACAGCGAGATATCACATACGATCGACTGGGTCGGTGTCGTAAACCGGTATTTCATGGTCGCGGTCGTACCCGATGCACGGAGTTACATATACGCCTTCGACCAGAGAACGGCGGGCAAGTATTTCCTCGGCATTTCCGCTCCCTATTACCGGGGTGAAAGTCTCGACAACAGCTTCAAGGTCTATATCGGGCCGAAGGACAGGAAGCTGCTGCGGGAGTACGGCTATAATTTCGAATCCGTGCTCAGCGCGCGGGTTCTCAAGCCCATTGTCATCTTCCTCGAATGGATGATCGCGACCTTTTATTCCTTCACCGGCAGCTACGGTCTTGCGATCATACTCATGACCATCACCATAAAGATCATTCTTCATCCGCTCACCTTCAAGAGCTTCCAGTCAATGAGGAAGATGAGCGCGCTGCAGCCGAAGATCAACGAGATACGTGAGAAATACAAGAACAACCAGACGCAGATGAACAAGGAAATACAGGCCATGTACCGGAAGGAGAAGGTCAATCCCATGGGAGGCTGTTTGCCCATGATTCTCCAGCTCCCCATTTTCTACGGCCTGTATACGGCGCTCTCCGGCATGATAGAGCTGAGAAACGCTTCCTTTCTCTGGATCCGGAACCTGTCACTCCCGGATTCGGTTGCGACGATTAAGACCGCGCTTCCGATGCTCGGGTACAGAATCGAAGGACAGGGGTTCACCGATATCAATATTCTCCCCTTTGTAATGACAGCGACGACGCTTTTGCAGACGAAGCTTACCTCCGGAAACCAGGGGAACCAGCAGGGGAAGATGATGACCTATCTCTTTCCCGTCGTCTTTTTCTTCATCTTCTGGAACATGCCCTCAGGGCTCGTACTGTACTGGACGATCCAGAACATACTGACCATCGGACAGCAGTACTTCATAGACTACCGGATGAAGAAGAAGGGCCAGCTTCAGCCGTCTGTCAAAAAGAAATAATTTCTATTTGGAGGTCAACCTATGGTTATACGAGAATATGAAGGAAGAACCGAGCGGGATGCCGTCAAAAAGGCTTCGGAAGACCTTGGTGTTGACAGCGACCAATTGAAGATAGAGGTGATGAGCGAGAAATCGAAATTTTTCAGTTTCGGAGGCATGGTCAAGATCAGGGTTTTCCTGGAGGAGGAGGAAGAGCAGGAAGACGCGGCGGCCCGGTCCCAGAGCTTTCTCAGGGGGCTCTTCACAACGATAGGAACGGAAGTATCGACGAGCGCGATCGAGGAGGATGACAAGATATATGTCGAGCTCGCCTCTGAAAGTGCCGGCCTCATTATAGGAAAGAGGGGAAAAACCCTGGAGGCGCTTCAGCTCATCGTCAATATCGTGGTGAACAAGGGAGAGGAAGACTGGAAGAAGGTCATCCTTGATATAGAGAACTACCGGGATAAAAGGGAACAGGCGCTGCGGGAGCTCGCGCAGAAAGTCGCTAAAAAGGTGAAGAAAACGGGCAAGTCACAGGTGCTCGAGCCCATGAATCCCTTTGAGAGAAGGATTATACACCTCACGCTTCATGACGACATGCACGTTGAGACAAAGAGCGAGGGAAACGGCAATATGAAGCGGGTGCGTATATTCCTGAAAAGAAGGAACCGTCAGGCCGGTTAGAAACCCGTTCAGCCGTCCCCATTTCCTCCCGTTACCGAATATAACGATATCCGGTCTGAACAAGGCCCGGGAGAACCGGAACTGATCCCGGTGTACAAACGGTTCGGACTGTCTCCCTCCGGAAAGCCCGAAGTTCCGCGTCCGAAGCCACTCCCCGTGTGTCCTGTCTGCTCGTACCTTTTTAAATCTTCATACATCCAAATCACCTTTTCAGAAAAACTCACCGTCCGCCGATCGAAGGCTCCGGTTGAGGTGCAGAGCGGGCAAAAGAAAAACTCGAAGCGCACGAGACCCAAATTGGCTTCGGTTTTAACGTGTTCGGTTTTATCTTTTATGAAGAAAGATCTTATTTCCCGGATTTAATGATGGTTTCGAATGCCAGCTATGACGTTATCGTGGTCGGCGCCGGCCATGCCGGATGCGAGGCCGCGCTCGCGACCGCCAGAATGGGTAAGAGGACCCTCCTGCTCACCATCAATATCGATACCGTTGCGCAGATGTCATGCAATCCGGCGATCGGGGGGTTGGCCAAGGGACAGCTCGTTCGGGAGATCGATGCGCTCGGCGGGGAGATGGCAAAGGCCATAGATGAGACCGGCATACAGTTTCGCATGCTCAATACGAACAAGGGACCTGCGGTATGGGCTCCGCGGGCGCAGGCGGACAAGAAGGGTTACCAGTTCAGGATGAAGCACGTACTCGAGATGGAGCCCGGCCTCGACCTGAAGCAGGATATCGTGGAAGGGATCGTGACCAGGGACGGCCGGGTCACCGGTGTGCTGACCGCGAGGCGCAACCGGTACGGCTCCGGGTGCGTCATACTCACCACGGGTACGTTCCTGCGTGGGCTCATACACATAGGGGAGTACAACGAGCGTGCAGGAAGGATAGGTGAGCTGTCCGCCGAGCGGCTCAGCGGGAGCCTCGAAAACCTCGGTTTTTCTCTGGGCAGACTGAAGACCGGAACGCCCGCCCGTGTAAACAGGCGGAGCCTGGATTTGAGCCGCATGGAGATACAGGAAGGCGACCCCCTGCCCGCCCCCTTTTCCTTTACCACGGACCGCATCGACAGGCCGCAGGTCCCGTGTTTCATAACCTATACCAATGAAAAGACGCATGCAATCATTCTGGAAAACCTCGACCATGCCCCGCTCTATACGGGACGAATACGGGGAAAGGGACCCCGGTACTGTCCTTCCATAGAGGACAAGGTCGTTCGCTTTTCCGACAAGGACCGCCACCAGATTTTCGTGGAACCGGAGGGCCTCGACACGGAAGAGATGTACCTCAACGGGATTTCCTCGAGCCTCCCGGAGGAAATACAGGGCCGGTTCCTCCGGACCCTGCCCGGGCTGGAGAAGGTGGAGATCATGAAACCGGGGTACGCGGTGGAGTACGATTTCCTCTTCCCCACCCAGCTCAAGGCCACCCTCGAGACCAAGCGGGTCGCCGGACTTTACTGCGCCGGTCAGATCAACGGCACGAGCGGGTATGAAGAGGCCGCTGCACAGGGCCTGATGGCCGGCATCAATGTAGTGCGCTCCCTCGACCGCAAGCCCCCCCTCATCCTCGACCGCTCGGAGGCCTTTATCGGCGTTCTCATCGACGACCTCATCACAAAGGGAACTGAAGAGCCCTATCGCCTCTTCACCTCGAGCGCGGAGTATCGTTTGAGCCTCAGGTACGATAATGCGGACCTCAGGCTCGCGGACTACGGCGCTGAAGCCGGTCTTCTGCGCGGGAACGCGCTCGACCGGGCGAACCGGAGGAAGGAGGGATTCGGCGCGGTTATGGAGATTCTGAATACCGGTAAGAAAGAGGGTAAGCGGTACGGTGATATCGTGCGGTCCGAGCGTATGGGATGGGAAGAGATGGCCGCGTTCGATCCCGCCTTAAACCGTTTTACGCCCTCCGTGCTCAGGTCCGCGTATATCGAGGTACGGTACAGCGGCTATATAAAGAGGCAGAACGACAGAATAGCGCAGTTTAAACGGATGGAGTCCATGGGGATTCCCGATGACGTCGATTACGGCGGTATCGAGTCCATATCCCTCGAAGCCCGTGAGAAGCTGGATACGGTCCGGCCCCGCTCTCTGGGACAGGCTTCCAGGATATCGGGTGTTAAACCGACGGATGTCATGTCCCTCCTCTATTATTTAAAAAAACATCGGATGGCGGGAACGGCCCCGTCGAAGAGGGCCCCGTCGAAGACGGCCCCGTCCTCAGGGAGGCGGACCGATGGCCCTGGGGGATGAGTTTATCCGGCGGGGACTGCGCGAGCTCGGGATAGAACCTGCCGCCCCCTTGATCTCCGACCTGAATTTTTTTCTGGATGAGCTCTTAATCTGGAATAAAAAGACAAACCTCGTGGGAACCGCGGACCGGGACGGGATTATCATCCGCCACGTCTTCGACTCGCTCACCGTTTATCCGTTATTGCAGGGACTTAAAAACCCGATATTAGATATAGGTGCAGGTGCCGGGTTTCCCTCCATACCGCTGGCTCTGGCGGACCGGGGTTTGCGGTTCGAAGCCGCTGAACGAAGGAGCCGGAGGGCGGCGTTCCTGCGAAACGTAAGCGGAATGCTCGGCCTCGCGAATTACCGTGTTCTGGAATGTGACGCCGGAGATATCCCGTCTCCTCCGGGATACGATGTGGTGCTCGCACGCGGGGTGGGAGAAGCCGCGCTCCTGTACCGGGTAGCTCGAAACCTGTTGAAGGAGAGCGGTATGATTATCGCGTTCAAAGGCAAGATACAGGAGATCGACAAGGAAATGGCCCGTCTTCGCGAGCAGATAAACGGCGACGAGAAAAATGTGCGGTTTCGCGTTCAAAAGGTACGCGTCCCCTCGCTCGATGAGGAGCGGAACATCGTTATAATAGAAACCTGATCTTCGACCGTACGGGATCATCCTCCCGGCGTTTCCCGGGCGAAATGTTCGTACTCCTCGGCGGTTCCTGTCCGCCCGGAGAGCTTCCATCCGACCCACCTCCCGCTTTTAACAGCTTGCGTCCGCGCAGGCATGGGGCGGAAATATTTTCCTTATAAAGAGAGTATATCTGACTTGACATTCGGGTGGCTCTCTGCATAGGTTATAAAAAAAACAACTATTTAACAATAATGAAAAATTCAGTCCAACGCGATGTACAATCAATAGAGGAGGAAATCATCTTGAACCTTACCGATATCGCCGCAAAATCCCCGCTCTCCCTGAGCGACCTCGTGAAGCTCGAGGAGGCGATACTAAAAACAGGGTATATGAGCCACGAGCGGGCGCTTGAGGAGATCGAGCGTTTCGTGGTCAAGCTCGGGATTGACGAATACTACTTTAAAACCACGAGCATCGAAGAGATCTCCCGCCATCTCATCGCGATCAGCGCGTCCGAGCTCGTTTCCAAGTACGGGGGGGAGGGTGTCGGGCTCCAGCTCATGAACGAGCGGGCGGACAGGGCCGTGTACATCGTGGAGGATGAATCGACAACGACCGATGAGATCGAGAAGAGGATCGAGAAACGGTATCCGAGTTTCAGACTCGAGAGCTACAGGACGATGATCAAGACCATGAAGGCCTACCTGCGCCTCTACGTGGTGACAAAGCCCGTTTACCGGAAGGGCGTAAGGAACAGGAAAAGCGGGCTCCCCTTTGAAGACGTTACGAACAAGGCCTTCATGGAGCGGTCGGCTCCTGAAACCATAGAACGTTACCGGGACGCGTGGGAATCCATGAACAACCGCGAGTCACCCTTCATCAAGACCACGGAAAAGCCCGAAACCGGGGAAACACGGGTGATGGTGGGCATACCCACCGAGGGCCCGCGGCAGTTTCTGAACTACTTCTCCAACCTGCTCGATAAACACGGGATATACTCGAACAGGAAGTACCGGGAACCCTTTTACGACGGGAAAACGGTGTACAGCTTCTACTTCAACAAGGTAGACGGGGAAGCGGTCTCCGACTTCGAGCGGGATCTCAATGTCGCGATCATGCTGCCCCGCACTTCCATCACGAAGCTCTTCCTGGACAGGGTCTACTCGGCACAGGAGACCATGTACGCCCTCTCGGCTGCGGCGTTTACCCATCAGTTTCTCACCGTACTCACGGACGAGTACAGGACGATCGCCAAGGCGCTCAAGGACCAGCCCGAGGCGAGGGGTACGCTCGACCTTATCAACATGCGCCTGATAAAGGACACCTTTTCAGAGGCCCGCATCGCGCAGGCCGTCCACGAGCACCACGAGATCGTTTCACGCATTTTCTCGCATTTCGTTGGAAGGCTTCACCCCGAGAAGCCGAAAAAAGACCTTGCCGGGCTCGAAGCCGAGATACTCGGGCTCATCGAGCAGAACGTCCCCTCGAACAAGGACAAGGCCATACTGCGGTATTTCCTGACGTTCAATAAAACGGTTCTGAAGACGAATTTCTTTATGCGGGACAAGACATGCATGGCGTACCGGCTCGACTCGTCCTTTCTGAACGAGATCGATTTTCCGGAAAAACCCTTCGGCGTCATCTTCTTCTTCGGCAGGGAGTTCATCGGTTTTCATGTCCGGTTCCGCGATATCGCGCGCGGCGGGATCCGTATTATCAAATCACGGAACCTCACCTACTACGAGCACAACTTGGACACTCTCTTTCTTGAAAACTACAACCTCGCGTCCACGCAGCAGAAAAAGAACAAGGACATACCCGAGGGAGGTTCCAAGGGAACGATCCTGCTCAACCTCCGCAACCAGGACGAGGGCGAGCGGGCCTTCAGGAGCTACATAGACGGCATGATGGACGTCATCATGCCGACCGAGGAGGTGCTCGACCTCTACAGGGAGAACGAGCTGCTCTTTCTCGGACCGGACGAACGCACCGCGGACCTCATGGAATGGGCCGCTGTCTACGCGAAGAGGAGGGGGTATCCCTTCTGGAAGGCTTTCACGACCGGCAAGGCCCCTGCCATAGGCGGAATTCCCCACGACATGTTCGGCATGACCACCGCGGGTGTCCATGAATACGTAACCGGCGTGTTCGAACGGCTCGGCATGCGTGAGGAGGATGTCGCCAAGGTACAGACGGGCGGCCCGGACGGAGATCTCGGGTCCAATGAGATTCTCATCTCCAGGGACCGGACGATCAGCGTTGTGGACGGCAGCGGCGTGCTCTACGATCCTGACGGTATCGACCGGGAAGAGCTCGGCAGGCTCGCAAAAAAGAGGAAGATGGTCGAGCATTTCAGCACGGACAAGCTCTCTCCAAAGGGATTCTTCGTCTCGATAAACGACAAGGAGATAACACTGCCGGACGGAAGCGTGGTTCCCAACGGGGAGGAGTTCAGAAACCGGTTTCACCTCCATCCCCTCGCAAAAGGAGATCTCTTTGTTCCATGCGGGGGCCGTCCCGCGGCGATCAATATCAACAACTGGAAGAGCATGTTCGACGAGGGCGTTCCGAAGTTCCGGATCATCGTCGAGGGAGCGAACCTGTTTATAACCGAGGAGGCGCGGCTCCGTCTCGAGGAGAACGGCGTCATTGTCCTGAAGGACGCGTCCACGAACAAGGGCGGCGTTACCTCCTCATCCCTCGAGGTATTCGCTTCCCTGGCTCTGAAAGACGGGGAGTTCGAGGAGCACATGATGGTGAAAGAGGGCGGCGTCCCGGCCTTCAGGAAAGCCTATGTGAAGGAGATCGTCAAGGTCATTCGGCGAAACGCCCGCATGGAGTTCGACCTCATGTGGAAGGAGCACGAGAAGAGCGGCGTGCCGTTTACCCTTCTGACGAACAGGGTGAGCGGACGAATTAACGACATAACCGACTCGGTCTACCGGTCCGATCTTCCGAATAACCCGAAGATACGGGAAATGATACTCTGCATGTACGTGCCCAAGCCCCTCATGGACCTTGTGGGCATTAGGGGTATCGTGGAAAACGTTCCCGAGAACTACCTGAACGCCATCATTTCAACGAAGATCGCGACGAGCTTCGTGTATACCCGCGGCATCGAGGCTGATGAGATCGATTTCTACAACTATGTCCGGGCCCTCGGGTAATCCGGTCAGGTGACGATGAGGATCTGCAGGTCGCAGACGTTCGTGTTCGTCGGACCCGTTTTGAGCAGCCCTCCGGATTTCTCGAAGAAGGTATAGGAATCGTTCGACTGCAGAAAGCGGTCGATATCGAGTCCGAGGGCGTCCGCCTCTTTCAGGACCCGGGCCGACGCAAAGGCGCCCGCCGCGTCCGTGGGACCGTCGTTCCCGTCCGTGGAGGCCGACAGAAGGTATATGTTTTCCTCCCGTTTTCCCAAATCGAGTTCTCGGAGGAACGCGAGGGCCAGTTCCTGGTTGCGTCCTCCCTTTCCGGCTCCCCTGACGGTCACGGTGGTCTCTCCTCCCCACAGAACACACACCGGCTTTCGTCCCATGAAACATTTCTTTCCCGTGTCGCGGGCTATTCCCGCGAGCACCTTTGCCACCTCGCGCGCCTCACCCGTGATCTGCGAGCTGAGAGCAACCGTGTCGTACCCGAGCTCCCGGGCCTTTTCGCATGACGCATGCAGGGCGGTCGCGTTCGTTCCCAGGAGTATGTTGATGATTCCGGCGAGCCGTTCGTCCCCCTCCTTCGGGGTTTCCTCCGCGGCCCCGTTTACCCCGGCCCTGAGCAGGCCGAGCACGTTTTCGGGTATTTTGTCATGCAGGCCGTAACGCTCGACAACCCCGAGCGCGTCGGCCCACGTGGTGGTGTCGTGCGTCGTCAGCCCGGACGCGATATCGTCGAGTCCGTCCCCCACCACGTCGGAGAGTATCAGGTTTACGCGCAGGGCCGGGTATCCGGCCGCCGCGAGCCTCCCCCCCTTTATATTGGACAGGTGCTTGCGGACGCAGTTCATTTCCCGTATATCCGCTCCCGAGCGGAGGAGCGCGTCCGTGGTCCGTGTTATGTCTTCAAACGTCAGCCGTGTATCGCCGGACGAGAACGGATCCACGAGCAGGGCGGAACCTCCCCCTGAAATGAGGCCCATGAGCAGGGTCTTCCCGTCCGCCTCCCGGACCAGCTCTCCGATGACCCGCCCGGCTTTCAGGCTGTTTTCATCGGGTAGGGGATGACCCGCTTCAACGAGCTCGATGAGATCGAGCTTTTCAGTATGACCCCGTTTCACGGACACGATGCCCCGGGTTATGCGGCCTCCCATCGCCTCTTCCAGGCCGAGGGCCATGGACGCCGAGGCCTTTCCGGCCCCGTATACGACGATGCGCTCGATCCCGGCAAGGTCGATCTCGGTACCGGGCAGGGTGAGGGTCCTGCCGGACAGGCGGACGTATTCGGTCACCAGCCTCCGCGGCTTCACCTTTTCCACGCCCGCCGCGAATATCCGCTCCAGGTGACCGTGAATAATTTTGTTCATGTTTTCTCTCCCTTGATCGGTATCGGGTGCCACGGGGTATTATCTGCGGCACTGTTAAGGAGGTCCGTACGGTATATGCTCAATATTATAGGAGAATCCCGCAGGGTCATGTATTTTTTTGTTTTTCTCCCGAATGCCGGGGTCCCGGCCCTCTCGTACGCCGATTGACATTCGCCGGGGGCGGCTTTAGAATAACTTTAGAATAATTAGAAAAAGATTGGCCGAGCTCATCACCGGGTGGTGCGAGTAAGGCATTCAACGGAGCAGGCCTCTTT
>CAYWUT010000052.1:0-21209 GCA_964460545.1 uncultured Spirochaetota bacterium | reverse complement strand
TTTAGATAAGCTCCCCGCGGAAAGCCCCCGATTCTCCCATCACATATTTCCGACTGTTCTTACCGATGGAAAACGTCAGACTTAGTGCAAACATACTGCCCGGACCATGATATTTTCAGGAATTGAGATTTATCATAGTTTCACAGGGTTATTATCTATAAATACGGAAGGACTGGAAACCGGTGTATGCCCTGATTCAAAGACCGGCCTCGATGAGCGACTGCGCCTCTTTCAACACCGTTTCGGGGTCTTCCTCGCCTATCATCGCCTTTTGAAGCGCCCTGGCCACGATCGCATCGATTTCGAAATACCCGTCAATGGATGACAGCGGCCTGCCCCGCTCTACCTCTATAACCGGAGTCGTGTAGTTGGGATTTTCCTCGTAGAATATGAGCAGGTCGAGCGATCCTTTGGCGCTCGTCCTGACGGACGGATCGCCCGTGTTCGTGTGCCATTTGATCGAGTTCTCATAGGAGAGGAGATGTTCGATGAAGCCATATACGGGACCGTCTCCCTGCTGCGAGGTCACGCACAGGCTCAGTCCGGCAATGAGGGGCTCGCCGGAGCCGGGAAGACGCCACACCGTGAAGTTGTAGGGGAGGGTCGACTGTGTATAGACCAGCATGGAGCTCGGCGCCATCATCATCCCGAGTCTACCGCTCAGAAACATCTGTTCGGCCTCTTCCCGGGTCACCTTCGGGGGAATGAACCCGTTTTCAAACACGAGGTCCTTGAGGAAGCGGAGTGATTGGACGGCCGGGTCGGAATCGACCGAGAGCGGTTCGACATCGAGGCGAAATCCCGCGTAAGCCGATGTGAATGCATCGAACTGCTCGAGGTTTTCGGTCGGTATGAAGAGCGGCCATACGCCCTTCGTATTCTCCCTGATTCTCCTGAGCATGAGCAGCAGTTCCTCCCAGCTCGAGGGCTCCGTCTCGTTTCTGGTCCCCGAAATCCTCAGTATGTGCTGGTTCACGTAGAGGAGGTAACACCGGTAGGAAAAGGGGATGCCGTAAATTTCATTACCGGCGCTGACCGGATCCCAGTATTTTTTCGCAATATCCGACCTGAGCTCGGGAGGAATGGAGAGGGACAGATTTCTTATAAAATCCTTGTCCCGAAGGGCCGGTACATAATGCGCCGGCAGGAGAACCAGGTCAGGGGGACTCTCGCTGGAGATGAGCTTGAGATAGAGGTCACGTTCGCTTCCCTGGAAAACGGCCTTTACCGGGACGTCCGGGTTGAGGTCGTTGTAGGAGGAAATCAATCTCTGCAGTATGGTCTTGTTGTGTGCACCTATGGGATGCCAGAATTCCAGCTCCGTTACCGCTTTTTCCTTCTCTCCTCCGGCACGGAGGTGTACGGGTGTGCAGAGAGCCCCGCTGAGAATAAAGAAAAGGAGAAATGTGCGGAAGGCCCTCTCTCCTTTCATCAAACCGGGCACTCTCCAATTCCAGTGGGATTGGCGGATGGGAACTGAATATATACAGATACGGCGGTACAGTCGGAGCTTTTCCAACTTCCGGTTGAATACCGGCAACTCAACCTATAATATAACCACTATATGAAGGATTTAAACAGGAATTTTCCACGTGCCCTGCCAGATCTCATCTATCTCCTGGACAGGGACTATCCCAAAAAGTCCTCGATCGAGATCGTGGGAAACAGGTACTCCCTTTCGGCCGACGAGCGTATGATTCTTTACAGGGGGGTGTTTCGGACCGAGTTGTGCCTGTCGCGGAGGGAAAAGCTGCGTTCGGCGGAATCGGTGGGGGGTTCCGTGCTCGTTGTGGACGGCTGCAACGTGCTCATTACACTTGAGAGCTACCTCTCGGGCAGGAGGGTGTTCAGGGCGCTCGACGGATTCGTCAGGGATACGGCGGGGGTTTACGGCAATTACCGGTTTGGAGAGGGGTCCATGAGAAGCACACTCCTCTTACTCGAGTTTGCCGAACGGTTCAGACCCTGCCGTCTCGTGGTCTACCTCGATTCTCCGGTATCCGGGAGCGGCGAATACGCGCACCGTCTGCGGGGGATGCTGGACGAGCGAAAGCTGGAAGGCGTGGTCGAAGCGGTGAAATCACCTGACCGGCGTATCCTTAAGGAGCATACCGGGGACCCTGTTGGGGAGTATGTCGGGGAGTATGTTGCCAGTTCCGATACGGTCATTATCGACGGCGTTGCGTCCTGCGTCGATGTGCCCGGGCTCATCATCAGAGAGGTATTCGGCGGGGAACCGCTCGATCTGGGGAACATGGCCGGACCTAGTCGATGAACGCCGCGTTCGTATTTACCATCCATCCCTCTCTTCCGTCTGCGATTGAAAAGAGGATCCAGTCCCCCCTCTTTTCCACGACCCTGATCTTCGTACCCTCGTGCAGCGTGAGTACCGTTTCGCTCTCCTGAATGGGTGAGGATTTTACATCGACCTCCTCCGCCGTAATTATTCCCGACGGGTGTATCCTCGAGTAAGCGGCGGACCCGATCACCCCGCAGAGAAGGACGAAGAAGAGTATGCCCGATACCGTGAGACCTCTTCGGAGCCGTGCTCTCTGTACGGGAAAAAGCGAGAAGAGACAGAGGAAACCGGCGAAGATCGTGAAGAAGACGATCTCGAGGAATATGAGTATCCTGAGCTTCATATACGAGAAAAAGGTCCTCAGCAGGGTGAATCCGTTTTCATAGAGCGGCTGTATTCTGTCCGTAAGGCCGCTGCGGACGAACCGAAGGTTCTTCCTTGTTTCCCTGTCAAAGGGGCGTATCCGGAGCGCTTTCTCATAGTAGAGCACGGCATAACCGACCCTGCCGATCCTGTAATATCCGTTGGCAGTGTTGTAGTAGAGCAGGGGATTCTCGATCCCCCGGTCTAAGAGCTCGGTATAGAGGTCGAGCGCCTGGTGATACTCCTTCTTCGTGTAGTGATCGTTGGCCCGGTTGTACAGCTGCGCGGAGCCGGAGCTGCCTGCGGCCTGCGAAGCTGCCAGCAGCATGAGGAGTGCCGGGAAAATGAACCGTTTCATCATTTGTCGGGTTTTCCTCCATTCTGCCGCGAAGTGCGCTCGAGACTGCCGATAAGGTCGACCGACCGCTGAATGAGCTCCCTAACGGCCGCATCGTTCGTTGATCCCGCGTTCGAGAACCGGTACAGCATGCAGGCGTCGAATAGGGACCGGAGCTCGGCCTTTGCTGGAGCGGTTATTCCGGGAACGCCGTCAATGGACGCGTCTATGGTCTTTGCGGTTACGTCCTGTGGCCGGGTTCCCGTTTTGTCGCCGATATAGTTGACAACGGCCCGGTGGACCATGCCCAGGGCGTCCCCGGGCCGTTTTTTTAAAAGCTGCTCTTCCGCGATAGTGAGCAGCGTGAGGGCCTGGCGGCGTGCTCGTTTCATTTTCAGGAGCCCTTCGTTTTTCTCCAGCTTCTCGCGCCTGATCCGGTATACGACGAAGGAGGCGAGCAGTACCGAAATCACCAGGTGATAGAGGTAGTAGAAGGGTGTAGAGAGCGGAGACGGCCTGCCGTGCAGTATCTTGACGTCCCTTTTAATGAATGAAATACCGCCCGCTGACACCGCGTCCTTCCTGCTTCTGATGGGCTTCTCTCCGACTATATCCTCCCCCATGACCGTTAGAACCAGGGGGTCCGTTCCCGTTAATACATACTGCCCGGTTTTCGTGTCGAAAAAGGTGAAATCCGGGCTCGCTACGGTCAGTTTTCCGCTCTTCCGGGGTATGAGCGTGTATTCGAATTTCTTCACGAACCACACCTTGTCCCCGTTTGTCTTCTCCTGTATCGTATCGGAGAGGTATATCCTTCCTTCATGGGAGAGCTGAAGTCCGGGGTCGTTTATGAGGTTGATATTGCCCGTGCTTTTCAGGGTGAGGTAAACCGTGACCGTTTCTCCCGTTTCGACGGTTCGCGAGGGCGAGGTGATGTCTACCTCGAGATCTCCCACTATGCCGGAAAAGGAGGATAGGTCCGGTGTCGGGGGGAGGGGGGCGACCTCCACCTCCACGTCATTCGAGCTCAGGTTGAACGTGTAAGGCCTGCCGAATATGTCGAAAACATCGTCACTCGTAACAATGACGCGCGCCTGGAGCACGAGCGGTTCCGGGGTATACCTTCCCGGTTTGAGGGGGAAGAGCACGACCTCCTTTATCCGGGAAGTCGTGTACACGCGGCCTTCATACTCTTCCTTCTGGTAGTCGAGCTTGGTGGCATTGAAGAGGTCCTCAATGTAAAAGCCCTGGAACGAGGGGTTCTGCTTCAGGGATATGGAATCGATGTCGAGTCTCGAGTAGAGCTTGTAGGACAGGGGGAGCTGCTCGCCCTCGAAGATTTTTCCCGACCCGGGATCCACGCGTATGAAGATGTCTTGCGCGAGTTTTTCGGGGTCCACCTGCAGATCGGCGGGAGCGGAGGGGCCCGTCCGCCTACTGCTTCCGCTCTTCACGGTTATGGAAACGGGATCGGTGCTGTAGCGGTTGGAGCCGTGCTCGAACACGACGGGCCCGAGCAGGAAGCTCCCTTCGGATGTCGGCTGCAGTACATAGGTAAAGACAACGGTCTTTGTTCTGCTCGTTTTGCCGTTGACGATTGAGATACTCGTCTGGCTCTGCGTGCTCTCATTCAGGACCGTGAATGCCTTCATATCCGGGAGCCGGGGTTTCGGAAGCCGTGAGATGTTCTCCGTCTCCACGGACACACTGAGCGTCACCGTATCGAGGATCCCGATCTCCCCGGAATCAACCGAAGCCGATACGTTGATTATACGCTCCGACGCGGCGAGGGCTCGCGCGGCGAGCGCCCGCGGGGCGGGCATAAAAAAGGGGAGCGCCCACGGTATGAAGAGGAGCGCGACTAAAATCCGCTTACCAGTCCCTGTCATTTTCCGCCGTTCCTGTCCGTTGCATTATCTGGTTCATGACCGATGAATCCGGATTGATGGAGCCGAGGAGCTGTTCGGCCTCCTCGCGGGTAAAATCTTCATTTTTTTCTCCGCGTTCCGCTCCGGATTTGTCGCCGTTTTCTTTCCGCTGCTCGCCTTCTTCGCCGGATTGCTCTTCCTTTTTCCCGCCGTCCCGCTCTTCGTCTCCGTCCTTCTGCCCGCCCTTCAGCTTCTTCAGGGCAAGCTCGAGGTTGTATTTCATATCGAGGTCATCGGGATTCAGGTCGAGGCCCGAGATATAGTGGTCGGCCGCCTTCCGGTAATCACCGAGCATAAAATAACTATTGCCCAAATTATAGTAAATATCCGATGCCCCTCCCTTCTTCACCCTGGTCAGTGCCTCATTGAGCGATTCGATCGATGCCGCGTATTCACCCCTCTTGTAGGCGGCTGCCGCGGTATTGAACCGGGGAACAGGCGAGCGTTTGTTCTTCAACCCGCCCTTCAGATAGTGGTCTCCCGCCTCTTTATAGAGCTCCTTCTTGTAGTACCTGTTACCCCGCTTGATGAGACCGACATAGGAGTCTCCGAGAGCGGTCCGGCAGGTTAGGAGAGTAAGCATGATAATAATTACGGCTGCGGCATATCTCATGGCCGGTATCCTTCCCTGAACGCGGTGAAGAGGTAGAGGAGGAGGAACAGTATGCCGACCGCGAGCGGCACCTGGAACCGCTCCTCGTGCACCGTGTATTTCTTTTTCTCCAGCTCGCGTTTCTTCAGGGTTTCGAGAGTGGAGAGGAAGCTTTGTATCTCACCGCGTTTTTTTCCGGATTTGAAGTAGTATCCGCCCGTGGTTTCGCTCAGTTCCTTCAGGAATGCTTCCTCCAGGCGGGTAATGACCACCGTGCCCTTGTCTTTCTTGTATCCCGTTCTCGCCCCGGAATCGTTGTATATGGGAATGGGAGCACCCTCGCCCGAACCGTATCCGATGCTGAATATCTTGATTCCCCTGTTCCTGATGTCGCGGATGACGGGCCGCATGTCACCCCCCATGTTCTCCCCGTCCGTCATGAGGAGGATTACGGCGTACTTGTCCTCCTCCGGTTTCAGGGAGCGAAGGGCGACCCGCAGGGGCGCCGAAAGGTCGGTACCGCCCGCGACTGCGTTCTGCGTATCGATTGAGGAGAGAATCCCGGCCAGGGCCCTGTAATCGGTTGTGAGCGGGCACTGCACGAATCCGTCGCCCGCGAAGAGGATGAGTCCCGCCCGGTCGCCCTGAAGCGATGAGACGAGCTCGAGTGCGTCGATTTTCGCCCTCTGGAGCCTGTTCGGACGGACATCCTCCGCCCGCATGGACTGCGAGAGGTCGATGGCGATATAAACGTCGGACCCCGTGATTACCACGGGTTCCAGCCTCGTTCCCGCGCGCGGTCCGGAGAGCGCGAGGAAGAAGAAGAAGAGAGCCGCGCTCGCGAAGAAGCCCTCCTTCAACAGCCTGCCCTCGACTCCCCTGCTGCTGAACCGGTTGAGCGTCGACGGTTCGCCCATCTCCGAGATCGCGGACACGCGCCTCCGGTGCGCAATGAGGAAAAAAAGATAGAGCACGGGTACAGCGGCGAGCAGGTAAAGGAGATGGGGTGATGAGAATTGAAGCACGCACTCCTCCTAGGGAATTATCCTGAGGTATGTCAGGGAGAGAAGGAGGTAGGCGCAGAAGAGACCCGCTCCCAGGAGCAGGGGCAGAATAAACCACTCCCTCGTCTTCTTGAACTGTTCTATTTCGATCTTGCTTTTTTCAAGCGTGTCGATTTCCCGGTATATTCGTGACAGCGTCTCCGTATCCGTGGCCCTGAAGTAGCGGCCCTCCGTGATGGAGGCGATGTTCTGTAAAATCGCTTCGTCGATCTGAACCGGAACGGACACGTACCGTTTTCCGAAAACCTTGTCGTCCACCGGAAAGGGGGCACTTCCCATGGATCCCACGCCGATGGTATAAATTTTCACGCCGACGGCCGAGGCCGCCCTGGCCGCGGTGATGGGGTCTATCTCGCCGCTGTTGTTCACGCCGTCCGTGAGAAGAATAAGCACCCTGCTCTTTCCCTCCCCGCCCGTGAGCCTCTTCGTTCCCTCGGCGATGGCGTTGCCTATCGCCGTCCCGTCCTGTATCATGCCGATCGCTATGGTATCGATGAATTCGTACAGGGTACTGTAGTCAACGGTGAGCGGGCTGTGCGTGACCGCTTTTCTGCTGAATACCACGAGTCCTATCCTGTCCGTCTTGCGTCCGCTTATGAATTCACGGGCAACGGCCTTGGCCGCTCCGAGCCTGTTGGGCTTGAAGTCTTCCGCCTTCATGCTCGATGAAATATCCATGGTCAGGACGATGTCTATTCCCTCTGTGATGAGCTTTTCTTCGACGATGCCGCTCTGCGGCCGGGCCAGGGCGGTGAGCAGGAAGCCGAGGGCAAGGCACAGCAGAACCCTGGAAACGGGGAGCATCCTCGTCCGAAGGGTCTTTTCCGGGATAAAGAAAGAGAACAGGGGGGAATCGATAAACCGTTTTTTCTCTTTCCTGAGAATATAGTAGAAGATCGCCGGCACGATAAAAAGGCTGAAGAGGATAAGCGGATTTTTAAACTGCACGGGCGTCCTCCCCTTCCAATTCGGCCCGGGCTTCCCTGATAATGGAGATGGACCCGTCAATATCCTCTTCCACCGTTTTCCTGTTCGGTTTTTCCTTTGCGAATTTGACCATATCGCTCTTCTTCAGAAGATTGAGCAACTGCACCGGTTTTTGAATAAATCCCGTTCTTTTTACTCTTCGTATATGTTTTTTTATTTCCGTGGTGGTCATGTCGAGTGCCCTGATCCGCAGCAGGCTGCCGAAATAGAGACGGAGGGCGTGTGAGAGCGCGGAGTAAACCGTTTTCTCGTTTATCTTCTCGTCGTTCCAGGACTGCTTCAAATTTTTCAGCTCTTTCATGGAAACGGCATACGGGTCGAAAACCGCTTCGGGTATCGTCTCCTCCCCGGCACTGAGGGGGTTTTTTACGAAAAAACGATGGAGAAAGAAGTACAGGAAAACGCAGGCCGCGATGCAGAGAAGAACCACGGGTACCACGAACGGTCTCAGGCGGGCGGGATAGGGGGGATTAATATCACGAAGCTCCGCCTTGTCCTCCTCCGGCGGCAGAACGGAAAGCACGGTTATTTCAAGCGGCTCGGTACGCACGGTCCTGCCGTCTACGGAGATCTGAAGCGGGGGGACCTCGAAAGTGCCGGTCCGGTAAATTGCGAGCGTGTACACGGCCAGCGTTCTGGCCAGGTTTTTCTCGACCCTCTTCTTTTTCACCGAGGTGGAGCGCAGGGTGAAGGGGGAAAAATCTTCTTCTCCGGGCAGAACGGGCGGCTTTTTTCTCGGGTGATAAACCGTCAAAGCGACGTCGAACGGGGCCCCTATAGTGATCTGCTCCTCGGAAAGGAGCGTGAGTGCCGCTCTCTCTTCATCCGCGAATCCCGGAACGGCGTGCAAAAGGACGAGGGCCGTGAGGAAAAGAATGTAAAAATTTTTCACTATACGCGTCATTTAGAGTCTTTTGGCCCTCTTCTGGAAAAACTCCAGTATGGATTCCATGTACGAGCCGCCTGTCGAAATTTCAAGATAATCGATTCCGAGGGAGACGAAGAAACGCCGGATCCCGGCCCTGAAGGACGAGATGTTCCCGGCATACGCGTCCCGTGTCTTTTTATGTCCCAGGTCAACGACGGTGCGGGCGCCCGACTCAATGTCCCGTACGAGGAGAAGCCCGCGGTTGTCCGTGATGGACGATTCGAGCGGATCGGTGAAGAGTACGGGAACAACGTCGTGCCGCTTGACCATCATCTTGAAGGATTTTTCGTAACCCGTGTCAAAAAAATCCGAGAAAATGAATACTATGCTCCTGCGGGATCTCGCGCTGTTGATAAAATCAAAGGCGGTCTTGAGATCGGTCCTCCGGTGAACGGGATCGATGGAGAGGAGCTCGCGCACGATCCTCAGCGCGTGTATCTTCTCCTTCTTCGGTTCGACGTATTTTTCTATGACATCCGAGAAGAGCAGGGCTTCGACCCTGTCATTGTTCTCGACCGCCGAGAAAGCGAGCAGGGCGGCAAGCTCGACCATCATGTCCCTCTTCCGCATCTCGAGGGACCCGAAGAGCGTGGACGCGCTTACGTCGAAGAGCAGTATGACGTTGAGCTCTCTCTCCTCCTCGTATACCTTGACGAAGGGTCTTCCGAAGCGCGCCGTTACGTTCCAGTCGATCGTACGCACGTCATCGCCGTAGGCGTATTCGCGCACCTCGCTGAACTCGATACCCCTCCCCTTGAATACCGAATGGTAGGCGCCTGAAAACATCTCCTCAACGAGGAGGCGCGTCTTGATATCGATGAGTTTTATTTTCTTTATGATTTCGGATGGAAGCATTACGGTACTTCGACCCCTTTGAAAACCTTGTCGATAACATCTTCAGGTGTAATATCTTCGGCCTGGGCCTCGTAGGTGAGGATCAGCCTGTGACGCAGTATATCATAACCCACGTCCCTCACGTCGTCCGGAATGACATAACCCCTTCCGTTCAGCAGAGCGTTTGCCTTGGCTCCCGCCTTCAGATAGAGCGAGGCCCTCGGGCTCGCCCCGTATGCGACGAGGTCCCTGATTTCGGCAAGGTCGTATTCCTCGGGCTCGCGTGTCGCGTAGACCACGTCAACGATGTAGCGCTCGATTTTCTCGTCCATGTATATTTCATGCAGCACCTTTTTAACGGCCTCGATCCGCTCTTTTTTCAGAACCGGCTTCGCTGAAACCGATACTCCGGACCCGTGAAGGGCGAGTATCCGGATTTCCTCCTCTTTCGACGGATAGGTGAGTTTCAGTTTCATCATGAACCGGTCGACCTGGGCCTCCGGCAGGGGATAGGTTCCGTGCTGTTCAATGGGATTCTGCGTGGCGATGACGAGGAACGTGCTGTCCAGGTCATACGTACTGTCACCGATGGTGATCTGCCGCTCCTGCATCGCCTGCAGGAGGGCGCTCTGCGTCTTGGCAGGGGCCCTGTTGATTTCGTCCGCGAGTATTATACTGGCGAACACGGGACCCTTTTTCACCATGAAGGTGCCGGTCTTCTGATCGAATACCATGGTGCCGATGAGGTCGGCGGGGAGCATGTCCGGTGTAAACTGTATGCGCTTGAAATCCGTATGGAGCGCCGCCGCGAGCGTGCTGACGGTCAGGGTCTTCGCGAGACCGGGAACACCCTCGATAAGTATATGCCCGTCCGAGAGCAGGCCGATGAGGAGCTTGGAAATCATGTCCTCCTGCCCGACAATCACCCTGGATATCTCGTCCTTCAGGCCCAGGAGAGGTTCACTCTCCCGCTTGATTTTTTCCTGTATGGCAGCGATGTGTTCGTCCATCCGAACCTCCCGTATCGATCTTTGAGCGGCCCGCTCTTTGAGCGGCCCGCTCGTGCAGCGGGGTTTTTGTATCTGAAGAAGATATTTCCGAGAGTACGCCGGAGTCAATACCCCATGTGATCGATTCTTCTTCCGGTTTGCACTTCAGGTTCCGGAAAGGAGCAGGACCATTCCGCCCGCGGCCGTTTCGATATGACCGCTGAAGGAATCACGCGCCTCGCTGCGTGTTGTTCCGCGGTCGTATTCGGGCCAGAGGTGTGTGAGTACGAGGGTGCGCGCGCCGGCCTCGCGTGCAAGTACTCCGGCCTGCCGTGCCGTCATATGGCCGAGCGACTGCAGCTCGCTGTCTTTTTCCTGCAGCGTCGCCTCGGCGAGTAGTATATCGGCATTCCGGCAGAACCGGACGAGCCCCTCGCTGTATCCCGTGTCCGCCGTGTACACGATGACCGTTGGAGTTTTTTCGAACCGCATCGCGTAGGTCTCGATCGGATGGTTCGTTTTAAAAAAGGAAACGCTGCATCCGGACAGGTCGAGCTTCGTGTCCCCGGACAGGCATGTAATATCGAATTCCCCGTGTACCGCTTCCCGGATAAATCGAAAAACGGCTTCCGGGCTCGAGCTCATATAGAGGGGAAGGGGGGAGGCCATCTCCCCGTCGCGCTGTGCCGAGTACACGGCGTATCTGAGCGTGTATATATCGGAAACATGGTCCGCATGAAGATGCGACAGGATAATGCCGTTCAGCTCCCGGTAGTCAATGTGGTTCTGCAGGGCCTGGACGGATCCCGGCCCCGCGTCAATGAGGTAGTGTTCCCGTCCGACGGTAAGAAGATACGAAGAGCATCCCTCTCCTCTTCCGGCGAAAGCGGCCGATGTACCGAGAACAGTGAGTTTCATCTTACCTTTCCCCTTGCGGGCGGTAATGGACCGTTAGGCTTTATCAGGGTTTTTCCGGCGGACGGAGGTCGAACCTGCATCCGACGCAGGCCGTGTCCCTGTAAGGATATTTTTTTATCGTTACCGATATCGTTTTTACGGGGAACGCGTCCCCGATGAGAAGGGCGATCCTTGACGCGGCCGTTTCGATCAGGTTGAAACGTTCGGAGCCGAGGAGTTTTCGTATGCTCCGTCGAACGGATGAATAATTAACCGTGTTCTCGATCGAATCTGCCCTGTTTTCCCATCCCGTAACCGGTTCCATCTCCACGCAGATATCGATCCGCTGTTTTCTCTTCCGCTCCCGCGGGGTCACACCGATGTGAACCCTCGTGCGCAGGTCTTTAATAAAGATTATTTCCCCGGACAAGAATTTCTCCATACGATGAATGATGCCATTATACAGGAGCGCGGTCGTTTTCGCAAAGCCCCCGTTTGATAAACAGAAATTTATTGCTATCGTATTACTTTTTCATTATGCTACAGGGGATGATGAATGAGGATTGATTCGCCATTGCGCTTTCAATACTAGGTATATATGCAAAGGGCGGTCAGGGAGTGAAAATGGAAATCGTACTGAGTGAGAACGGTGAAACCATGACCGTACAGCTCAAGGGCGATATTTACATGGAGCACGGTGACGAGCTTCATAAAGCCTTTAACTCGATACTCGGTAAAAAACCCGCGGAGGTCGTTATCGATCTGCAGGGCTTGAAATCGATTACGAGCTCCGGAATAGGTAAGATCGTACTTCTTTACAAGGGACTGCAGAAGCAGAACGGTTCATTGAGCATTCGGGGAGTAAATCATACGATTATGGAAGTTTTCAGGATCGTGAAACTCGATAAGCTCGTGGCAATTGAGCCGTCTTGATTTTTTCCTTCCTCAAGGACTTAAAATATTCTTTTTCTCAATAGGGCTTTGTCTTTTTTTTTATCTGTATTATAATTTTTATTAGAAAACAACACGGGCCGGACATGTTTCACAATCGAAAAAGGCAAAAGCAGGATATCTCCCACATCCTGAAATCGTGGGAGTATGATATCAGACAGGACATGATGGTAAGGCGCATACGGGGCGCCGACAACAGGATGAAGATACAGATGCGCCTCGACCTCGGACTGCTCCAGATGGATGAAAAGGGCAGGCCGGACGGAAAGAAACCCCACGGTAAGGAGTCGCTCCTCGATTACTTCGAGTCCATTGCCGGGAAGATGAAAAAGAAGTACGGGACGTCCGTTGACTTCTCCCTGGACAAGGACGATTGTTACGCCCTTCAGCAGGAGGGCATGCAGTACTACTACCGGTATCTCTGTTTCTTTCAGATAGGCGACTACTTGCAGGCGGAACGGGATACGGCGAGAAATCTCAGGCTCTTCGATTTTGTAAAGCGGTATGCCGGGGAGAAGGATTGTATCGAGTCTTTCGAGCAGTACAGACCCTATGTCATGATGATGCATACAAGGGCACGCGTGCTCGGCGCGCTCAAGACGAAGGACGTCAACCTCGCCGTGTCCGAGATAAACAGCGGTATACGGGGAATCGAGGACGTGTACAAACTGTCGGATTCCGCCGCTTCACTCCAGTCGAAAACCGAGATTGCCTTCCTGAAAAACTGGGCCGAAGAGATCATCAAGCAGTACAAGCCTTCAAGGAAACAGCGTCTCTTCGAAGAGCTGCAGGATGCCGTTAGAAACGAGGAGTACGAACGGGCGGCGCGGCTTCGTGACAAGCTCGACCGCATGGACGAGTAACCTCCGGCGACGCTCTTATGAATCGCCGGGCTTCAGGCAACGGATAACGTTTATCTTTTTCTTTTGTCTTATGAATCGCCGGGCTTCAGGCAACGGATAACGCTTATCCTTTTCTTTTCTCTTCTGAACTTCTCCTCGAAGATGCTTCTCGGAACCTCCTCCCGGCTCATGCTGTATCCGTCCTCATCGAGGTTTTCGAATACCCCCGCCGTCCGAATTTCCTCCAGAATCCAGTCCCTGTACGGCTCGTCATCGGTTGTGATCGTAAGGAGGCCCCCCGGAACGAGGCGAACGAAGAGCATGCGGAGAAACGCACGAGTCAGTATCCTGTTTTTATGATGTTTCTTTTTCGGCCACGGATCCGGGAACATGACCACGAATGACCCCGTCGAGTTCTCGTAGAGCCATTCCCAGACGAAACGCCGTGCGTCGCCTTTGAAAACGGCGATGTTTCCAAGGTTTCGCTTTTCGATCTTTGCATGGAATTTCCGTGCCCTTCCGCCGAGTATTTCCGTACCCGCATAGTTGAGCTGCGGATTCTTGAGGGCTTCCCCAACGAGATAGTGGCCGTTACCGGACCCTATCTCCACCACGAGGGGATTTTGGTTCCCGTAGAGGTTCCGGAAAAAGAGGTCCTGTTCCTCACGGTTCAGGGGAGGAATTTCATCATTGATGAATAAGTATTTCATGGACCGTTACCGGTTATTCAACGGTGACGCTCTTCGCGAGATTCCTCGGCTGGTCCACGTTGCATCCCCTCTTTACCGCGATATGGTAAGCGAGAAGCTGCAGGGGAACGACGTTTATAATGGGAGATATGAACGATATCGTTTCGGGGACCTCGATAACCCAGTCGGAGAGGGAGCTGATCCTTTTGTCTCCTTTGTTGACAATGGAAAGGACGCGGCCGCTGCGTGCGCGGATTTCCTCGATATTGCTCATGATCTTGTCATAAACGGCATCGTGTGTTGCCAGGGCGACGGTGTACATGTTGTCGTCGACGAGCGCAATGGGACCGTGCTTCATCTCAGCGGCCGGATAACCCTCGGCGTGAACGTAGGATATCTCCTTCAGCTTCAGGGCACCTTCAAGCGCCACGGGGAAATTGAATCCTCTTCCCAGATAGAGGGCGTTGGGATAACGGTAGAGGTCCTCTGCGATCCGCCGTATATTTTTGTCCCCGTCCAGGACCTTTTCGACGAAGAGGGGTATATCGTCCACGGCGGATATAATATCGAGTCCCCTGTCCAGGGGAAGCGTTCGCATCCTTCCGAGCATGACCGAGAGCATGATGAGAACGAGTACCTGCGAGGTGAACGCCTTTGTGGACGCGACACCGATCTCAGGCCCTGCGTGGATGTACACGCCCGCGTCGCTCTCGCGCGCTATGGTGCTTCCCACCACATTGCATATACCGAGCACAACGGCGCCCTTGCGCTTTGCCTCCCTCAGTGCACCGAGCGTATCAGCCGTTTCACCCGACTGGCTGATGACAAAAACGACATCATTCTTGTTTATTATGGGACTCCGGTACCTGAATTCGGACGCGTATTCGACCTCAACGGGAATTCCGGCGAGTTCCTCGATGAGGTATTCCCCTATGGTTGCCGCATGCCAGGACGTGCCGCATGCCGTGATAATGATCCTTCCTGTTGACTTCAGGAGATCGTAGTAATCGATAAGCCCGTCGAGGCGGGCCGTTCCGCCGTCGAAATTTAAACGCCCCCTAATCGTGTTTCTGAGTGATGTTTTCTGTTCGTGGATCTCCTTGAGCATGAAATGATCGTAACCGCTCTTTTCGATCATATCGAGATCCCACGATATCTGCTGTATCTTTTTTGGAACTTCCTCATTATCGGCGCTCATGACCGTGAAATCGTTCCGGCTGATCTCCGCGACCTCTCCGTCTTCGAGATAGATGATGTCCTTCGTGTAGCGCAGAATCGCGGCGACATCGGAAGCGATGAAAAACTCGTCCTTGCCCTTGCCCAGGAGGAGGGGGCTTCCCCTCCGGGCGGCATACAGCTTCTCGGGGTCTTTCTTCGAGAGGAGCGCGATGCCGAATGTTCCTTCAACCTCGGTCAGGACCAGGGTCAGGGTTTCCAGCAGGCTTCCGTTGTAATTTTCCTCTATCAGGTGGGCGAGTACCTCCGTGTCCGTGTCGCTCGTAAACTTGTGGCCCCTTTTCTTGAGAAAAGTCTTGAGCGCCGTGTAGTTCTCGATAATGCCGTTATGGACTATTGCGAGGTCTCCGGTACAGTCCGTATGGGGATGGGCGTTTTTTTTGTTCGGTTCACCGTGTGTGGCCCACCTGGTATGGGCGATGCCGATCTTTGCGGATGAATCCATCGTTTTGACGAGCTTCTCGAGTTCCGCAACCTTCCCCTCCGTCTTTTTTATGACGATCTCTTCGTCGTAGAGAGCCAATCCGGCGGAATCGTACCCCCTGTATTCCAGTTTCTTCAGCCCATCGATGAGTACGGGAATGGCCGCCCGGTTACCGATATACCCTACGATTCCGCACATGTCGTTCTCCTTGCATCAGCTTTCACTTTCATCAGCTTTCAACGGGATTTTATTTTTCATCCAAACCGGAGAGCTCCGGTTTTATCGGTTCCTCAGCGCCTGGTATGGCGGGGGTTTCACGTATGATTCCTCTTGTGAGAAAGGCTGCGCCGATTATGAGCAGGGCCACGCCGATCAAGAGGCCGAATTCGGACTTCGTGGCGTAAAATGTCCAGATTATGAATGCTATGGCAATCAGGATCGTCGACAGGGTGAGCAGGGTTTTCCTTTCACCGTCATAGAAATAGACCGAGAGCATGCCCAGGCCGAGTGAAAGAATAAATACGGGCCAGATAAATCGCATGTTCGAGACCGAGGTGAAGGTTATAAAAAACAACGATACGGAAATCGGCGCGATGAAGGTCGCGAGGAAGAGAAAGATGAGCCTGTTTTTCCTCTTCCTGGTGGAGAAGTAGTAGAGATAGAGGGCCATGGCCGCAAGCAGGAAGAGGGAGGGCCACAGCCGGTTGAAACTCGCCTTGAATATTTTAAGATTGAAGTAGAGTACGGCGAGTGAAAGAATGATGATCGCGATTCCAATAACGAGGTGCCGGCTCTTCTTTTTCATGGTAATCACCCCTTAATTATATACAGTATAACACCTTTCCCCATTGTATCATGACGATTCCTCCCGCGAAAGGAATATATAGTTACCGGAACGCAGTGCGGCCGCAAGACCTGAGATATGGAGGAGTATCAGAGGAGGGCGGTGCTGAAATATCTTTCGGCCCTATCCGGGAGAACGGTTACGATGTTTCCGGCGTTCCTTCCGGCGAGTTCCCGCGCCGCCCATACGTTTGCGCCGGATGATATGCCCACGAGCAGGCCGTGCACTCTTCCAAGCTGGCGGGTAGTCTCTATCGCGTCCTCGTCAGTCACCTCGATGATATCGTCGACGAGCGAGACGTCCAGAACATCGGGTATGAAGCCGTCGCCGATTCCCTGTATCTGATGAAGACCGGGCTCATGTCCGAGCAGAGCCGAGACGTTTTTCGGCTCAACAGCGACTATCCTCACATCCGGTTTATGTTCTTTCAGAAATTTACCGACCCCCTGAAGGGTTCCGCCGCTCCCGACGCCCGCGATAAAACAGTCGACGGAGCCGGCCATCTGACGCCAGATTTCATGCGCCGTTTCCTCGTAGTGGACGCGAGGATTGTCGGGGTTCTCAAACTGCTGGGGGACGTATATGTTGTTGTCTTCCTTTTCCATCTTCCTGACCGCTTCGACGGCGCCGTTGATGCCGTCTTCGGCTTTGGTTAAAACCAGGTCGGCTCCCAGTGAGGATATGAGCTTTTTTCGTTCCACGCTCATGTTCTCGGGCATGACGATACGAACGACGTAGCCCTTCAACCTTCCTACGAGCGCGACGCCGATACCGGTGTTCCCGGACGTGGGTTCCACGATGATCGATTCGGGCCTGAGAAGACCGTCCCGCTCCGCTCCCTCGATCATGGAGAGCGCTACCCTGTCCTTTATACTGCCCCCCGGGTTGAGGTATTCTCCCTTGGCGAATATGCGCTCTTCTCCAAGGCGAATCAACGGTGTATTGCCGATAAGGCTCAGTATGTTGTCCGTAAGCACAGCGGTACTTCCTTTCCGGATGATAAGCAAATGTACACCGGGTTTATGATATATAGATAAATTGTTACAAACATACAAGAGAAATATGCGGGTGTCCGCCTACGTGGATTTCTTAGGAGGGGGGCCTCCGGGCGGCATGCAGGAGCTGAGAAGCTTGAGAAACAGGCGGATGTATTTGTAACTCTGCATGAGGGAATTGAGCAGGCCGCCTCTGGTCTTCGCAAGCTTGTTCACGTTTGAAACAAGTGACGGGGAAGAGGTGCCCGCGTCCTCGATGATCCGTTTAAGGCAGATCGCCATTGTTTTCAGTGACTGCGCATCCTTTACTATGATGCGCAGCGCCCTGCTGTTGATCTCCCGCACCTTTTTCTTTAGAATTTGGACCGCGTTGATGTTCCTGCTTATCGAACCCAGGAGCATGTCTATGGTTTTTCTCAGTTCGGCCTCGGCACCGAGCTCTTCGTCAAACGTCTCGATCGAGCCCTGGATTTCAGCCAGCTGGTAATAACTGTTCGAGAGCTCTTCGAGCAGATCATGGTTGATGAACTCCCCGTTAATAATGAGCTCGTTTACTGACGGTTCTATAAACTCCGCATAACGGTCCGTCATGAAGGCAAGAACAAAGTTGAGGGGAACGGTAAAACCATAACCCGGAAGACCCTGGGCGGTAAGCGGATCGCTGTCTTTCCTGTAATTGCGGAGCCTTCCCGCGGGATTTTTATCAAAAATCCGGGCCGCCAGGGGAGCGACGGTTCCCTCCCTGTATTTCACCGTGGCGGATTCAATAAGTGAACGGACCTGCTTCTCTTTCTTTTTGAGGTAGGTGGAGCATATATCCTTAATACCCGGGGCCTCGCCGGCTGGTAAGAGGGAACCGGCATCGAAGGCCCGCAGTATGAGGGGGAGCCAGCCCGCATTCTTCAGGTGTGAAATCTCCTTCTTCAGTTTTTGAAGGGTGGCGGAGGTGGGGGGAGAAACACCTCTGAACTCGGCCACCCCCTCCAATCCCGCTTCGATGGTCTCATCAATCTCGACTGCGGAGATGACCTTGTGGAGGGATTTTAATTCATTTACCACGAGAGAGCCCTCAACCGGTGAGAAGGATGGTTTTTTCTTGAAATTCGACTCCTCGAAATTCTGGTCGAACTCCCTCAATACGGGATAGAAATCGAAATAGGCGAGTTTTATAAGGTGTAAAAAGTTGGAGTACCGGCTGTTTACCCGGCGAATCAACTGCTGATCGAAGTATTCGAGGTATTCCTCGAGTCGTTTACGCGCCTCTTCCGCCGCGGGCCGGAATCCCCGTTTTCGAAATTGTTCCTCGATCGCGGGTCCGCTCAATGCACCGTGTAATTCACGCGCTCCCTTCGGTGACAGGTGCAGTATGATGCTCTCCGCGTAGCTTTCCGGAAGGACGGTGAAGTTTTTGTGTACCCTGACAAGCTGCCGTACGGGGTAGGTGAGCCGGTAGATTTCGTAGAGTCTGCGTGCTACAGGTATGGAAACGGTCGACTTTTTCAGATCGAAGAGCTGTACTCCGGCCGCGGCCATCTCCCTGCGCAGTCTCTTCCTGGTCTTTCTGCCTGCCGATCCCGAGCCGAAGAGCCTTTTAAATACCCCCACGCCCGGTTTATTTTTTTTGCCGCCCATTTATGGTTTATCCATTCATAAACCGATATTTTAACCCCTCCTTACTCCCACTCGATCGTTGCGGGAGGCTTCGAGGAGATATCATAAACGACCCTGTTGATACCGCGGACCTCGTTGATGACGCGTGTTGAGATCGACTGCAGAACATCCTGCGGAAAACGGTACCAGTCGGCCGTCATCCCGTCCACGGACTGAACCGCCCGGAGAACGCACACGTTTTCGTAGGTCCTCTCATCTCCCATCACTCCGACGGTCTTTATGGGGAGGAGAACGCCGAAGGCCTGCCAGATATCCCCGTACAGGCCGGCTTTACTGATCTCTTCTATGATAATCGCGTCGGCCTCTTTCAGGATGTCGAGGCGCCGGGCCGTTATTTCGCCGAGTATTCTTACCGCAAGTCCGGGCCTCGGGAAGGGGTGCCTTCCAACAATACGTTCCGGCAGGTCGAGCAGCCTGCCGAGCTTACGGACTTCGTCCTTGAACAGCTCGCGGAGCGGTTCTATGAGCTCGAGGCTCATGCGCTCGGGCAGTCCTCCCACGTTATGATGGCTCTTGATGGTAGCTGAAGGGCCCTTGAATGAAACGGATTCAATGACATCGGGATAGAGCGTGCCCTGGGCAAGGTAACCGATTTTTCCGATCTCGCGGGCCTTTTCCTCGAAAACGTTTATAAATTCGTGACCTATGATCTTGCGTTTTTTTTCCGGATCGGTAACTCCCTGGAGTTTGTCCAGGAACCGCCTGCTCGCGTCCATAAAAATGAGATCGAAGTCGAAACCATTCCGGAACGTTTCCACGACCTCGGTCTCCTCGTTTTTCCGCAGCAGGCCGTTGTTGATGAAGATCGCCTTCGTGTTCTTTCCTATGGCTTTGCCGAGAAGAGCGGCGACAACGGATGAATCCACGCCGCCCGAGAGAGCGCAGAGAACCTGCCCGGATCCGACCTTTTGCCGGACCGCATCAATTTCCCTCTGTATGAAAGATTCAACGGACCAGGTACAGCCGAATCCGCATATATCCTTTAAAAAGTTTTCCAGTATTCGTTTTCCCCTTTCGGTGTGAGCGACCTCGGGATGAAACTGGACGCCGTATAGGGAGCGGTGTTCGTCGGCGATGGCCGCGTACGGACAATTTGGAGTTTCGGCGACGGCATCGAATCCGTCCGGAAGCACTTCCACCCTGTCGCCGTGACTCATCCATACGATCGTGTCGCTTTCTTCCTCAAGGCCCGTGAACAGTGGTGAGGGTTTCCTGACCCTGAGCACAGCCCGTCCGTATTCGCGGTCACCCGATTGAACGACACTGCCCCCGAGCAGATGAACGATGAGCTGAAGACCGTAGCATATCCCGAGGATCGGGATTTTCAGCGTGAAGAGGGAGGGATCGACATGGGGAGCATCATCCGCGTAGACGGAGCGGGGTCCTCCTGAAAGCACAATGCCACCGGGAGACGCGGTTTTAATCTTTTCGAGCGCCTGATGGAAGGGTACGATTTCTGAGTAGACTCCGATTTCCCTCGTTTTCCGCGCGATAAGCTGCGTGTACTGGGACCCGAAATCGATGATCAGGACCTTCTCGCCGGGATCCTGCATACTGGAACCTCACATTCAAATCGACATGATGCAGATTATAGTATACTATAGTGTCGGGGACGGCAAATCCAATTCTTTTATTTACAAGGGATAATGGGATACTATAGGTCCTATTCGCAGTATTTGCGGGAGCGTTTCGGCTGCAGGGTATACCGGGTCTGCCTGGACGGCGGCTTTACCTGTCCAAACAGGGACGGAACGTACGGGACCGGCGGGTGTACCTACTGCAGTGAAGAGGGGTCCTGGGGCGAGAGAAAAGGCCCGCGTGGCGGTACTCCCCCTTCCCTGGAGGACCAGGTCGCCAGGGAGATCGGTCGGGTCACGAAGCGGTACGGTGCGGAGCGTTTTACCGCCTATTTTCAGGCGTATTCCGGGACCTATGCGCCGGTGGGCAGGTTGAAGGAGTTGTACGATCGCGCCCTGTCCATGAGCGGGGATTTCGTGGGCCTGGCGATCGGCACGCGCCCCGACTGCGTGGACGGTGAAAAGCTCGATATGATTGCGGGGTACATCGAAAGTGGTCTCGACGTGTGGATCGAATACGGTCTGCAATCCGCAAACGATTCGACCCTCGACGCGGTAAACCGGGGACACACGGTCGAGGACTTCGTGGATGCGGTCAGGGAGACGAAGAGCCGCGGTATAAAGGTCATGGCACACGTGATAATAGGCCTTCCGGGCGAGGGTAAAAGCCACGTCCTTCGGACGGCTTCTCTTTTAGCCGGGCTTCGAGTAGAGGGTGTAAAAATTCACAATCTCAATATCCTTCGAAACACTCCCATGGCC
>CAYWUT010000051.1:0-21491 GCA_964460545.1 uncultured Spirochaetota bacterium | reverse complement strand
ATCTATCAGAAATACCACTTCCTCGCCATTCTCGAAGGCTCTATGTATTGTACCCTGAATGTGACGGGAAGTGGGAGCTCTCCCGTGGAAGATGCCGATATAATCGTGAACAGCAGGAACGAGGGTAAAACTGACAGGGGCGGTCTCTTCAAGTTCCACTATACGGGAGATGATACCCGCACCGCGGAAGTCGAGGTTTATAGAACAGGCGAGCATATCTGGATGAGCACCGTTGAAATCAGCCCGAACGCCGTCATCGACATCGAGCTGAACAAGATGCTCCATATCGAATTAAATACCTATAGGGAGGCTTACGAGGTCATCGGAGGGATCCCGGGGTCAAAAGTATATCTGAATACGCGCTATATGGGAGAGACGGACGAAGAGGGATCGGTCTCATTCGCTTATATTAACGAACAGGGGGTCGACGGTTATATCGATCTGCGTATCGAGTTTCCTGAAGGATACTATCCGCCCGTGCAGACGGCCACGCATCAGATTACGCCCGATCTCCCCAAGCTCGTGGTGCCCTTCTTCGCCTTTCCGTCGAGGGCACAGCCGCCGAGGATCGCGGTCATACCCTTCGAGAGAAAAGACAATGACGATCCGCTCCTGCATAAATGGGCAAAGGACTTGAAAACAAGAATAGAGGATTATCTCGCGCAGGGTGACGTGTTCGCGGTAGTGCCCGGTGTTCCGGTAAACAGGCTCATGCACCGGTTCGGCGTAAGTCTTGAAAAGGGGAAGACGAGCTGGGAGCATATACCCGTTCTGAAGCGCGAGGTTGACGGGATTATCTTTGGAGAGCTTCAGAACTTCGGTTACGGAATCAAGGTGCGGCTGTACGGGGTAGACTACAGCGGCGGCCTGATAGGCGAAATCGAAGGGACCTACCTGCTCAGACAGTTCCAGTTCCTTCCCGAGGAGTTCGCGCGCCGGTTCAGGTACAATTTCCCCTTTGAAGGGACCATAACCGGGATAGACAGGAGAATGGTCGTAAACCTCGGATGGCGCCACGGATTGAAGAAGGAGAGCAAGCTTTACAGCTACATCGACTACTTCGACGAGATAAAGAACGATTTCGCGCGGAAGAGGATCGCGCGGCTCACTATTGTGGAGGCCGACACGTTCTCATCCGAATGCGAGATCGAAAGCATCGCGGAAGGATTTCTTCTCGAAGCGGGAGGGCGGGTAAAAAAGTACAAGGAAACCGTTGACGAGCTCCTGGAAATGGCCGTGACCGTAGAGGTGGCTTCCGGTAATAAGCCGCTCCCCGACGTGAATATTTACCTTGATGACCTCTGGGGAGGCCAGACCGATGAGGAAGGTGTCATTCGTTTTTTCATGCAGGAGAACACGTTCTTCGACCTCCTCGTATACAAGGAAGGGTATATACCTCAGAAAATCGGCATCACGGTTAAGAAGGATACCGGAGTCATCTCCGTTGATTTAAAGAGGGGGAAAACGAACTTCACCATCGACTCTAGGCCTTCCGGAGCCCTCCTCTTCATTAACGGTGAGTACAGGGGGACGACCCCGCTCATGGACAAGCCGATCGAGCTTCCCTTCGGATTTCACCTGGTCGAGCTCAAGCTCAGCGGATACAGGGATTACCGGGAATACATGAAGCTCGACGAGCGAAAGGTGAATCTTACCGGGGACGACGCAGTTCTCCTTTACCGAGACTATTACGGAGAGGCGGAAAAAAGATACGACAGGGGGGATGTGAGCGGCGCACTTTCGGTATTGAGCCTGGTTGAACCGGGGCATCCTGATTATACCAGGAGTACCGAATTCATGGGTTACATAAACCTCAACGATATCAGGAATTTCCGGCTCGCGCTGGAATACTACGCGATGTCCATCGAAAACCGGGATGATGAAAAGTCCGCTCTCGTCTCGTATTACAACATGGGGCAGGCGGCATTCAACGAGGCGGAGTCTCTCTACTTCGTTGAAAGTGAAGAGGCGGAGGATTTCTATATTACCGCCGTTAAATCCTTTGATTTCGTACTGGAATGGAAGAGCAGGCTTCCTCAGCAGAACAGGAAGACAATATACCAGAATACGCTCTTTTATCATGCCGTTTCGCTCCAGAAACTCTATTACCTTACCGGAAAGAAGGAATACATTGTGCAGGCGCGGTATTCATGGGTTGACTATTTCGATTTTTTCGATAACAATCTTTTTGAGGACGCTTATTTTCAGAAGCAGTATGAGGTTGCGTCCACCTATCGAGAAGAGGCTGAGAGGTTGCAAAGTGAGGATTAAATTCGCGGTTTTACTGGGGCTCTGCATCATTCTTGCGAGTTGTGCAAAAAACATCGTAACCCAGCCGACTTCCCCGCAGGAGAAACCGTCAGCGGGGAAAAAGGAGGAGAGCGAACCCGAAGAGAAGCCGCAGCCCGTTCCCGAACCGCTTCCTCCCGAAATTGTCGTTGATTACAGCGGTATCGAGCCGGGTCTTCTTGAAATAGTGGAGGTCGAGGAAAAGCCGGGTCTCTATAACTCATATAATCCTCAATTCTCATCCGATGAAAGGTATCTCGCCTTTGAGGTAAACCTGGGTAATCTGAAGAAGATCTACATCTATAAGGTCAAGGGGGATTTCTCGGTGAACAGGTCTCCCTCTTTTTCTCGGGTAAGGGAGGTCTCGCTCGAGGAGGAATCCGGGGACCAGCTCACCGACTCACTCTTTGAGAGCTCCTATATGGAGAGCTTCAACTACGAGTTCTCGTGGTTCCACCGGAGCAGCGCCTTTGTATTTACCTCCAATGCGGGCCTCGGTGACTACAACCTTTTCGTCGGGTCCGTGGACAATAATGACCGGGTTTTTTACGAGATCCGTGAAAAGCTTAATCCCGAGTCCCACGGTGATTACTTCATGATGACCGAGGAGATACAGAAGGACGGGCAGGCAAAGGTGTCCCCGAAAGGCGATAAAATCGTCTTCACTTCCGGAAGGACGGGAAACGGCGATCTCTATCTGCTGCAGGTCGATTCCGGAAAACTGAAGAGGTTGACCTTCAGCGACGATACGGATTTCTTTCCCCAGTGGTCGCCCGACGGTACGCAGATCGTGTATACAACGGGAGGCGAGCAGGCCCATGACATACATATAATAAGGAATGTTGGAGAGGATAAAGAGAAGGATGAGGTGCTCGTGCGCTGGTTCTTCGATGACGTACTCCCGAATTTTTCACCGGATGGGAAGTGGATCGCCTTTTATTCCACGTACAACGTCGAGCGCGATCCTTTCAATACAAAACGATGGGGACTGATGATCATACCCTCGGACGGCTCCGCCCCTTCGGCGGGGAAAGAGCTTATCGACTATTTCCAAATAGCCGATGTGGTCAAGGACAACACACAGGGCGCGGCCTGGTTCCCGAACTCGAGGCACATCATTTATGCCAAAAACATTGATAGTGCGTATAATCCCGTTTATATTTATGACAGAGAAAAAGGAGAGGAATCCCTCGTAGAAACAGGAACGAATATTAATCACGATATAACGGTTTCCCCCCACGGTCTCGTTTCATTCCGGGCACAGCTCCTTGGTTGGGACAGAGTTTTCGTTGCTTCGTCTTCCTTTTTTCAGGAATATGTCAGACATCAGTACGGACAATAAATGATGAAGCGAACAGCAATCATACTCTTTATATTTTTCATTCCCGTACTGGCGTTTTCAATACCGCAGGAAATTGAAAAAGCGCTCAAGCTGAACCGCATCAACCATTTCGATGAAGCGCTGCAGCTTGTTGAGCACGCCCTCGCGACCGAGAAGATAAAACCGGATATTACATCGGCATATACGATCGGCAGGATTCTGTTTCGCAAGGGTGAGCTTTACAGGGAGATGGCCGATATCAGCATACGGGGACAGATCGACTACCTCGCGCAGATCGAGGGGAGGGGAGCTCCTCTTCCGCCTGAGCTCGGGGTTTTCCAGGGGATCGGCCATTTCTTTCACGGAGAATATCTCGAATCGGCGGCGGTTCTGAGCGGGGTGTCGGAAAAACCGATGGAAGGAGAGCTGAAAGAGCTCGCCCTCGTCTATCTCGGAGCGGCCTACTACCTGTCGGATGAAAAACAGAGGGCGCAGAACCTCTGGAAGAACATAGATGAGGACACTCCCTACGCCTACGGGTCGCTCGGGTTTGTCTATTCCTATCTGGAGATCAACCCTTCGGAGGGTGAGAGCCATATCAGGACGGCGCTTAAAAAAACCGGCCGTTTCGACGGTAATTACAATTCACTGAAGATCTATCACGCCTACGCCCTTCTCAAGGCCGGGAGTTTCAGCGAGGCGTACACCGAGGCCGCCGGAATCGAGCTTGACGACCCCCTCTTCGTATACGGGGCAGGGACAACGGAGATGCGGTTTTACGATCCCGCGGTCCTCATGTGCTACAGCAGGATATTATTCGGAGAGTCGATCAAGAACCTGGAACCGATCGTTTCAGCCTCTTCAGGGGAGCTCGCGAGCTTTGCCGCGTACTACGTTGCGCAGATGTATCTCTATCTCGGCGATTATGAGGAGTGCCTTCAATTTACAGCCAGGGCACAGAAACTCTCCGTATCGAGCTCACTGACCATGATAAGGGCCGTTGCATGCGAGGCCTGCACCCATATACTTCTGGGCAAGGAGAAAAAGGGGTACAGGATCATACAGAAGGAAATTTCCCGCATACGTGGAAAGCCTTCCACCCTCCTTGAAATGATTCGTGTAATAACGACCTCGGGTGTTCGATACGAGCTCGTGAGGGATGTACTTGCCGAGATCGAATCATATATTTACGAGATGGAATGGAAGAGGACGAGGCGGGATACTGCGCTCCTGGGCGAGCTTTCGTTTTTCTCGGAACGGTATGTCAGGGCTCTCTACTATTTTGAAAGGGCGCGAGACAAGGGGAACAAGAACAAGATCGAAACGAACGATCCGGCGTTTCTCCTGAAGCTTTCATATATTTACTACACGCGGGAGTATTTTTCGGAGAGCCTCGAAATACTCTTTTCACTTGGGAAGAGCTTTTCAGGTATCAGGCCGCTGCAGGACGCCGTGCAGTCGGTATACTCCTACAAGCAGCGCGGAAGCGGCGAAACGATACTGGAGTGATGTGGGGGACGTAAAATGAAACTGTGTAAGATTCTGACAATTGTTCTTCTCCTGCTGGTCGGCGCATCTTTTCTTTTCGCGGACAGCCCGGGGGAGACGCTCATATACGGCGAGTACGGAAGCCCTACCAGGCTCGTTCCCATTCTCGCGAACGACGCCATTTCCATCCGTCTCATAGAGCTCATATACGGGTCTCTCGTTTATTACTCTCCCGACGGCGAGATCAAGGGAGATCTTGCGGAAAGCTGGAAGGTGTCGAAGGACAATAAAACGATCACCTTTGATCTCAGAAAAGACGTGTACTGGCATCCGTACGGCGATGAGGAGAGGGTGCTCTTCACGGCCGATGACGTGATCAAGACTTTCAAGATCATGATGCATCCTTCGACCGTAACCTCTCTCCAGTCCCGCTACAGTTTCATAGATTACCCGAAAAAAATAGATGATTTCACGATCCGCTTCAGGCTGAAAAAGCCCACACTCGGCGTACTCGGACGATTTACCTTCAAGATCCTTCCGGCCTTCATGCTGAAAGAATACGAGAGCCTCACGGGCGATGAGGACCTTCCGCTCTACAAGCACCCAATCGGAACGGGTCCCTACACGTTCGTGAAACAGGAGGGTTCCTCGTCCGAGATCGTGCTCCGGGCGAACGAATCCTACCATCTCGGCACGCCCGGGATAAAAACGATCATCATGCGGCCCTTCGCGGACCAGAATATCATTACCCAGACACTTCTCTACGGCGGTATCGATCTCGAGGTCAGGGTCCCGCCCCGGGATATAGGTGAAATCCAGGGCGACAAGGGGTTCGAGTTGAACCCGTACAGTACGCTTTCCTATTCCTTTTTCGGATACAATCTCAGAAACCCCGTACTTGCGATCAAGGAGGTCCGCCAGGCCATATCGCATGCCATAAACCGCCAGGAGATGCTCGATTCCTTCTTTGAAGGCAAGGGGCAGCTCGTTTCAGGCCCCTTCGCGCCGGGAAGCTGGGCGTATAACCTCGATATCGAACCCATCCCATACTCGCCCGAGCAGGCGAACAGGCTCCTCGATACCGCGGGCTTCACCGAACGCACGAAAAAGGGGATCAGGCAGAGGGGAAGCTATACCCTGGAATTCCAGATGCTCGTTCCCATCAGCAAGGAGAATGAAACCACGAAGCGTGTCATACTGGCTTTTCAGAGCTACCTCAGGGAGGTCGGTATTTCTCTCGATATACAGTGGCTCGAGTGGAAGTCGTGGACCGAGGCCGTGTTCATCGACCACGAATTCGACATAATCTACGCCGATTGGCTCTTCGACGATTCCTTCGACATATCCTCCCTCTTCCATTCGAAGGAGATAGGTCCCGGCAAGAATAATTTCGGCGCATACCGCAATCCCGAGATAGACGGGCTGCTCGATGGAGCGCGCAGCACCCTCGATATCGAGAAGAAGCGAACCATTTATAAGAAACTGCACGCCCTGCTTGCGGACGAAGTTCCCTATACCTATCTCTGGACCCTCACAAATTACGCGGCCTATAACAGGAAGCTGAGGAAAGTGGATATACATCCCACCCGATTCTTCACCTACGTCAAGGATTGGTATATCGAGCAAGAGGACTAGGTGTATGGTCCGCTTCATCCGCCTGGTTGCCAGGGAGGTTATTTATACGCTTGCCCTGGTTATCGGGGTCACCGCCATACTCTACGTGTGCCTTAACATCATGCCCGGGGCTTTTCCCGGAAAGGGAACCGGGGTACTGGGTTTTCTCGATCTCCTGCGCGGCCTCTTTTCCTTTCATTTCGGCTCATCCGCGGTTACGGGGCTGGACATAAATGGGATCGTCTTTCCCGCTTTCAAGAACACTTTGCTGCTGACGATCGGCTCCATGGTTATTTCCACGTGTATAGCCATACCGATCGGTATTTTTTCCGCCTTCAAGAGCTTTACGGGGTATTCGTGGCCGCTCTCAATATTTTCATACATCATCTCCTCGATTCCGGTATTCTATTTCGGATATCTCGTTCTTTATCTCGTGTCGAGGTACACGGGTTATCTTCCGATTTTCTATCCCCGTCCGCGGGCCGGGGAAAACAGGTTGCTCTCCTACATACTGCCCATTCTCGTACTCGGTCTCGGCAACGATTCGATCAGCGAGATCGTCCGCCTCATTACAAACGAGCTCGGCCGCGTCATGGCCACCGATTACGTGGTCGCGTCAAGGGCGCGGGGGGAGACCGTACTCGGAAGCTCGGTTAACGAGGGGATTATCATTCCATACGTCTCCATCATATTCTCAAAAATACCCCTGCTGATAGGAGGGGCGGTCATCGTGGAGCATGTATTCAACTGGCCGGGCATGGGGAGGCTCGCTTTTCAGGCCACGCTGGACCGCGACATGCCCCTTCTCGTGGCGATTGCCTTCCTGGCGGTGCTTTTTGTTCGCGCCGGGCATATCTTGAAATCCGTTATTCTGTTTCAGCTCAATCCCGGGGAAAAGTAAGGAAATGAAGCGTTTCTACTTCGAAGAGGAGAAACTGAACGCCGATGAGTTTTACGTCCCCATCTACAGGAGAGCCGGGGCGCGGGACGTCATATCGATCGGTTTCGGGCTCTTTGTGGTTTCATACCTCTTCGTATTCTTCGTTATTTCCATTACGAACAGCTTCATTAAGGACCCCATGCAGGTCCATATGGGCCAGATGTTCCTCAGGCCCTCGCTCGAGCATATTTTCGGAACGGATTTTCTCGGCAGGGATATTTTTTCAAGGGTCGTAAAAGGCACGGAGGCGTTTTTCCTGCCCGGTCTCCTCTCCATTACGGTATCGACCTGCCTGGGGCTTCTTCTGGGTGTGCTCTCCGCCTTTTTCCCGAAAGTCCTTTCAGGGATCATCTTTTATGTTCTCAATATCATCGATTCCATCCCCCGTTTCATACTCATACTCATCATTGTCGTGCTCTTCAATCCCTCCATATATATCGTCATGGTCTTTGTCGGGATAACGAGCATACCGAAGATAGCATCGTATATCAGGGCCAGGGTGGAGGTACTGAACAGGCAGCGTTTTATAGAAGCGGGCAAGGCGCTCGGCCTGCCGCAGTTCGTCATAATATTCAAGCATGTCGTGTGGCTCTCCACCAAATCGATTCTCATCATTCACGCCACGCTCGGCATGGGGGAGACCATTCTCATCGAAACGTCTCTCTCCTATCTTGGTATAGGGGTCCAGGAACCGGTGCCCTCCTGGGGAAACATGGTGGCAATGGGGCGGGATTTCTTCTTTCAGGGTGAAATGTGGCTGGCGACCCTGCCGGCCGTTGTGATTCTTACAACCATAATGGGCCTCTATCTCCTTGGAGACGGTCTGAATTCGATATACAACGAAAAGGTTTCACGGTAATGGACATCGTCGATTTAAGGAACCTCAAGGTTTATTTTTATGACCAGAAGGACAAGCGGTTCATCCGCGCGGTCGAGGATGTCGGTTTTACCATGAAGGAAGGATCAATTCTCGGCATGGTCGGAGAATCGGGCTGCGGAAAATCCGTGACCGCTCTCTCCATGATGGGCCTGCTCGTTTCGGAACCGGGTCTTATCGGGGGGGAGTTTTTCTTTCATCCCAAACGGGATGACCGGAAAAACATAATCGGTCCCCTGCTGCGCGGCTGCACCAGGGCTACGCCCTACCGCCAGGGACAGCTCCTCAATCTTTTTTTCGGCCTCGACAGGTTCGTCTCATTCAGGGAAAATCCCCTGACCATAATCAAGGATTCGGAAAAGTGGCTGAGGCGGTACAACAGGGTGATGGAACATGTGCGTGGTAAAAACATATCCATGATTTTTCAGAGCCCGATTCAGAGCCTGCATCCCTTTCTGCCGGTCGGTATACAGCTCGAAAAAACCGTAAAACGGTTCAATTGCGGAACGGACGAAGCGGGTGTCCGTGAAAAGGCCGCGAACCTGATGAGGTCCGTACAGTTGAGGGAACCGGAAACGGTTTTTTCCCAGTATCCCGGTTCCCTCTCACTCGGCATGGCACAGCGAATCGTTATCGCAATCGCGCTCGCGTCGAATCCTCGTCTCGTTATCGCGGACGAGCCCACGTCGGGACTCGATACGGCGAACAAGTACCGGATTATCGAGCTTCTTGAATCGGTGGCGGCAGGGAAGGACACCACGCTTCTGCTCATTTCGCACAACATCAGGATCGTGGAGATGATCGCATCGCATATAATGGTCATGTATGCGGGAATTGTCGTGGAACGCGGCCCGAGGAATGAAATCATCGGCAGGAGGAAAAATGTCCATCCCTATACCGAGGCGCTGCTCTCGTCCCTGCCCGACGATACCGAAATCAGAAAGGGCAAACGGCCTCGGGTGATTTCCGGCGCCGTACCCGACAATAAGCTCATCGTACAGGGATGCCCTTTTCTGGACCGGTGTCCCTATGCGCGGGGAAGAATCAGGCGCAAGTGCAGGAGCGTTCGCCCCCCCTTTTTCGCGGTAAGCGAAAATCACGAGGTCAGGTGCTATCTTTTCGAAAAGTGAGGTGGATCCGGTTGGAAGCGCGGCTGGAGGGAAGAAGGCTTGTCAAGTACTTCTACATCAAGCGGCAGGACAGGATCGTCAAGGCCTGTGACGATATAAGCCTGAGGGTCGTCCGGGGAGAGACGCTCGGCCTTGTGGGGGAATCGGGATGCGGGAAAACGACGGCAGGCAGGCTCCTTCTGAGGCTGATAGACGCCGATTCGGGCCAGGTTATTTTTGACGACGTCGATTTGACCGCGCTCGGGGAAAAGGAAATCCGTCCGCTCAGGCGGAACTTCCAGATGATCTTTCAGGACTCCAAGTCCGCTTTCAATCCCAGGATGAGGGTCGTGGACTCGCTGAAGGAGTCGCTCCGTCTTCATCGTGAAAACAAACCGCGCGCTTTGAGAGAATCGATATATGCGCTCATTGAACGGGTCAATCTCAGCAGGGGGATACTACATAACTTTATCGGGAACCTCTCCGGAGGGGAGCTGAAGAGGCTCGATATAGCACGCGCTCTCTCCATACGCCCGAGGCTCATTATCGCGGACGAGCCTCTGACCCTGCTCGATATGCCGCTCCAGTCTCGAATCGCCGATCTGTTCCTCGAAATGCAGGAGCGCTCCGGCACGGGACTGCTTTTCATTTCCCATGACCTCCGCATGGTCCAGGTGCTGAGTCATCGGGTCGCCGTTATGTACAGGGGAAGGATCGTTGAGAGTGCGAGCAGGCGTGAAATTACGGACAATCCTCTCCACCCTTATACACGGCATTTGTGGGACCCGAAGAGCTCGGCTTTTTTTATCGGGTATCCCGAGGGGGGATGCATTTACAAGAGCAGCTGTCTTCTCTATCAGAAGCGGGGATTTCCACTCATATGCACCGAGGAACAGCCCGATATGGTTGAGTATGGGAAGGGGCACTGGGCGGCGTGTCATTTTGCGGGGCAGTGACTTGCCCGGGATCGATAAACAATGGAAAACAGGCATATAGCGAAGACGGCCTTCGGCATGAGCGGGATCACCTTCGTATCACGGCTTTTCGGTCTCGTCCGTGAATGGCTGAGGGGATACCTCCTCGGCACATCGCACAGCTCCGACGCTTTCACCCTCGCCTTTCTCTTTCCCAATCTTATGCGCCGGCTCGTCGGGGAAGGCGCTCTCATGGTGGCGTTCATCCCCGTCGTCTCCGATTATGTTCACAGGGACCGCGAAGAGCTCGAGGATTTTGTCTACGGCTTCTTTACCGTACTGTTCTGCTCCCTCATAGCCATTGTGGGGGTGACCGTGGCCGCTGCCCCGGTGCTCAAATTCTTCCTGCCGGAATTCGCCAGGGTCCCGGGCAAGGTCGATCTCACCGTGTCCCTTACCCGTCTCATGTTTCCCTACCTGTTCTTTATAAGCCTTGCCGCGCTCTCGCAGGGTATTCTCAATGCGTACAAGGTATTCATCCCTTCGGCGACCACGCCCATACTGCTCAATATATCGATAATAACGGCGGGCTTTCTGCTCGGGGGATATATGCGGGAGCCCGCCTACGCACTTGGGATCGGGGTTCTTGCCGGGGGTGTGCTGCAGTTCTTTTTCCAGGTGCCGTTCCTGTCGAAAAGGGGAATACGATACCGGTTCAGGCTGAAAGTCTCCAGTGGCGTGAAGCGCGTGTTCATGCTCATGGTACCGGGCGCGCTCGGGGCCGGTGTTTATCAGGTAAACGCGCTCGTGTCCCAGTTCATCGCGGCGTTTCTCGAAGAGGGCACGGTCGCGGCCCTGAGATTTTCGCTCACCCTGATAGAGCTCGTACTCGGAATATTCATCATTTCCATCACGACCGTGATCCTTCCCGTTCTCTCCGAGAAGGCGTCCAAAGGGGACAGGGAGGGGATGAAAAAAAACCTCTCCTTCGCGCTCCGTCTCTGCGTACTTATTACACTTCCATCGACGATCGGACTCATGGTTCTCCGCCACGAGGTGATCACCATGCTCTTCAGATACGGCAGGTTCACCGAGAATTCGGTCCGGATGGTGGCCACGGCCCTGGTTTACCACGCCCTCGGTCTTGCGGGCATAGGCGGAACCAGGGTGCTCGTACAGATGTTCTTTTCGATGAAAGACATGAAGACGCCGGTCTACATTGCGGCCGGTGCCATGATCGTCAACCTCGTGCTCTGTTACTATCTCGCCCGGCCCCTGAGACTCGGCGGCATCGCTCTTGCCGGGTCCATATCCTCCTACTGCCAGTTCATTTTTCTCATCATCATACTGCAGAGGCGGGTGGGAAGGATTGTAGACAGGCGGACCCTTCTCTCTTCGATGAAATCGCTCCTGTCATGCGCGCTCATGGGAGTGGTGCTCTATTATCTCAGAGGAGCCCTTGGTGTCATGGATGGAACGAGGGCCACGCAGGCACTGCTGACCGTGGGCATGATCGGGGCCGGTGTGATCGTCTTTATTCTGGTGAACCTGTCCCTGAAGAACAGGGATATTATTGAGCTCATTCGGGTGATCGCCGGGAAGATACGTCCCGAATAAACGGTCCGTTCTCCTATACGCGGCCGATTGTTTCAACCGCTGTTTCTTCGCGGAGTTCCTCCACGACCCCGGGATCGAATATGCACGCCCCCGCGCAGAGGGTGTTCGCTCCGCCGAGGGCACAGGACAGAACGGCCGTTTTCCCCGTATCAAAACCGTTCGCCATGCCCGAAACAGCTCCCGCAAGCGCCGCATCCCCTGATCCGACGGTGCTTACCGGCCGGTCGATCGCGAGCTTCGCCCTGACGATCTCGACCCCTTCAGAGAATATAAGGCCCTCGCCTCCCATGGTAATCATGACCCTTTGAATACCGCTCGCGTGAAAACGCCGTACCGCCTCCACAATCTGCTTCTCGTTGAGCGGCATGAACCCGAGCGCGTCCTCCACCTCGGCAAGGTTCGGCTTGATGAGTGAGGGCCCTGCCTCGAGCCCTTTTTTAAGGGGCGGACCCGAGGTATCGAGGCATACGGCAACTCCCCGTTTTTTCAGGAGTTTCGTCAAGCTTTCGTATACGTCGGGAGAAATCCCTCGGGGAAGGCTTCCGGCAAGCACCACGATCGTTTCACGGTCCCCTGTATCCCGCACGAGTGATTGGAGTTTTTTCACGAGCTTATCCAGGCAGGAGGGGCCGAGCTCCGGGCCTCTTTCACGGATATGCGTTTCCTCCCTGTTGTCGTCCGTGACGATCGTTATGTTCATTCTGAGTCTTCCTTCGGTTCTGACGAAATCATGGGTAATTCCCTCGGTACGGACGATCCTCAGGTAGGAATCGATGCCGTCAGTACCCCCGATACCCGTGGCTGTCGACGGCATGCCGATCCGCTTCAATGCCCGGGATACGTTCATGCCCTTTCCCCCGGCATAGGTGGCCGAGTGGTCTGCGAGAAAGGTGGTGCCCGGGGTGAAGCGGGAGACCCAGAGCGTTTTGTCCAGTACGGGATTGAGCGTAACGGTTATGATGTTCGCGGTCGCTGAAACCGGCGCTGATAGCGGGAAAAACCCCGTATCCGTCTCTTCACTCCGGTATTTTTCCATTCGGCACCTATAACGGTTGATTTTTAAGATTGTTGTTTTTAAAATAAGCACGTATACGTACAATCGTTCATGTAAGTCCGAACCGACGCGTACCTAATGGTTTTTACCGTCTTCAATCAAGGATTATGAACCATGTAGAAGTGAAAGACCGCTGTATTTATTAAATTCTGGTATAAAATCCCGGATTTTTATATAAATAACCATCAATCAGAAGATCCCGAGGAGGGTACCGTGCTCATTGGAATAGTATATTCAAGCGATAAGAAAGTCATTCAAAATCTTGCCGAGGGACTAAAAAGGGGGCTCGAAGAGCAGGGCCATACGACCAGGATATATCCCGACGACACCCCGTCCGTGAGCGGCATCGGGGCATGCAAGACCTTATTTGTCGGTTCATACGTGACACCGGGATTCAAACCGAAAACCCCGGCAAAGCTGGCCGATTTTCTCAGCAAGACGACGGGTATAGCGGGGAAACGGTCCGTCGCCTTCTTAAAAAAGGGAGGGCTGGGCGAAAGAAAGGCCCTTTCATCCCTTATGAGCGATATGGAGAGACAGGGCTGCTACCTCGTGGATCAGCGGGTGTTCTCCTCGCAGGAGGAGGCCTACCGGTTCGGAAAGCAGGTGGTATTGAAGTAGTATTAAAGCAGATTCCGGCGTGTCAGGAACGTTTATTTCTTTCTTCGCGGTCTGATGCTTCTGAATGAGAAGAGCTTCGGATCCTCAGGTATGTACGCCTTCTTGCTCATGAGCACGGCCACGAAGCTCACCGGCTTGATGTTCTGAATAACGATTTTCACCGTTGCCATGAGCGGTACCGCGATAAAGGTACCCACCACTCCCCACACATAACCCCAGAAGAAGAGCGAGAAGATGATGACTATGGGAGAGAGGTTGAAACGGTTTCCCATCATCTCGGGATCGAGGAAGTTTCCCATGAAGAGCTGGATGACGATGAGCGTGACAGCCACCACGAGCGGCATGTAGGAAGCGGGGAATTGAAAAATCGACAGCACGATGGGCAGTATAACCGCCAGGAACGAACCGAGGTAGGGTATGTAGTTCAGAAAAAAGGCGAGAAAGGCCCACAGGATCGTGAACTTGACGCCCATTATTCCGCACGCGATTCCGGTCAATACTCCGGTGCCGCAGCTGATGAGCGTTTTGACGATGAAGTACTGCGTAATCTGTTCGTTTATCTTGCCCAGGGCGGTGAATATCTCGCGGGTGCGTTTTTTGTCGAACGCCTTCTTAATGAGGTAGGGATAGTTGCTATAGCTCATGTATATGAAGATCAGTATGAGCAGCGTCAGCAGGGCCTTGCCGAAGAATGAGAAAGACTGGTTCAGGAGGGAGGAGAGCATCTCTGATACCCGTGTGGACTGCAGAATGTTCACCAGGCCCTTTGTTTCCACGTTGAGGTAATGCCTGAGAAGCGCCGAGATTTTCGCCGTGAGCTCGTTCTCGAGCGTCGGCAGCAGGGCTATGAAGTCCTTCGTGTTGTTGACCAGGATCTGAACGAAGTACCTTCCGATAACGATCAGAACGGCTAAAAGAATGAAGAGCGAGAGAACACGAGGAATCTTTAATTTTACGAGCAGCTCCACGACGGGCGCGAAGAGATAGGTGAGAAAGACGGCGAGTACGAGGGGGATGAATATTCCCTTGAGCGTTTTCAGGATGAAGACAAGGGCGATTGTCGTCACGAGAATCGCCATGAACTTCAATGCTGTCTGCCAGGTTTCCTCTTCATGCATGGCTCTAATGTATAACGGGGTCCTTTGAAATGCAATTTCAATTCACCGGAGGACCTCTTCCATTGCCGCGATAAATCTCCGGTTGTCGTTTTCAGTGCCGACCGTCACCCTGATGGATGTGGGCAGGCCGTAGGCCTTCGCGGAACGCACGATGACGCCCCGTTTCATCAGTTCCTCGGTGACGAGGTCGCTCTCCCTTCCCGTGTCGATGAGTATGAAGTTCGTGCTCGATTCGATGTAGTCAAGGCCGTTCGCCTTTAAAAACCGGCAGATGTCGTTTTTCCCCCTGTTCGCGGACCTGATCGTCTCCTGGAGGAATTCCGTATCCCCGAGCGCCGCGACCGCCGCGTGCTGAGACACGACGCTTATATTGAAGGGCAGTTTTATCCTGTTCATGAGCTCGACGATGGCTTCGTCCCCGATACCGTAGCCGACCCTGAAGCCCGCGAGGCCGTAGGCCTTTGAGAGGGTCCGCACTATGAAAAGAGTGCGTTTTCCGTCTCTGAACCTCGAAAGCGAATCCGGGAAGGTTTCGGGATCCGCGAAGTCCATGTAGGCCTCGTCGATGAGGAGGATGATGTTTTCCGGTATGGAGTCTATGAGCTTGAACACCTCTTTACTGCCGAGCGCGTGGCCGGTCGGGTTGTTGGGATTGCAGAGGGTAACGAGCTTGGTCCTCTCCGTGATCTTTTCCAGTATGGCGTCAGTGTCTATGAACAGGCCGTTCATGGGACTGTATACGATGCGCGCGCGCATGAGCCGGCACGCGATTTCATAGATGGGAAAGGTGATTTCGGGGATAACGACCTCGTCGTCGTCATTGAGTATGCTCATGGCGATGTAGTAGATGATCTCATCTCCGCCGTTTCCCACGATGACCTGGCCGGGATCGACATTCAACCGTGCGGCGAGGATCTCCCGTACGTTTCTGTTCGAGCCGTCGGGGTAAATGTTCGACTCCGGAAGCACGAGCTTCGCGCGATCGAGCGCCTTTGGAGAAACACCGATGGCATTCTCGTTGGAGCTCATCTTTACGGGTTCCCGTACCGCGTATTTTTCCTTCGCCTCTTCCTTGTGCTTCCCACCCTCATAGGTTTTAATGCCTGCCAATCCCTTGTTCATGATGCGACGCGTATCCATGGTATTTTTCCGTGTTGTATGGTGTCTGTTTTCAGTGAACCTTCAATTACCGGTCGAGATGCTTAAAGTCGAGCCCGAGGGGAACGAGCTTTTTCTTCGTTTCCTCCCAGAGAGACAGGTACTCGTCCGTGGGTCTGACCGTCGTCACGTCGTAGCATTCGCTGAAGGTTTTTCCGATTGGCGCGTCCTTTATGTTCTTTTCATACAGGTCGAGCAGCCGGAGAACGATCTTCGAAGCGTCCTTCCTCGTCAGTCCCCCGCGGGCGGCCGTACGGCCGACTTCGGCGTGAATCCTGGGCTCCATGCCGGAGCAGTGGTTCGGGTGACGGTTTCTGGCTACCGCGCACGGATTGAGGTGCCAGCCTGAGACGGTCGCAGCGACCGAATGCGCTGCAAGCTCGCAGGTTATCATCTCCGTGCAGGGGCCCGATGCCATGAACGCGTTGGCCACGGTGACGAGCTTCGAGTTTCTCGCAATGGCCTGGCCGGAAACGCTCACGAGCCAGAGCATCTCGCGCGTGGTGTTGCATGTCTGGTGTATGTTGATGGGAAACCCGTTGTGACGCTGCGCCTTGAAAGCGAAGAGCCCGAGAAGGTGATGGGCCACGAGAATGACTGCGGTTCCCTCCGGGCCTCCGGCATAGCCTCCCATGAGGGGGCCGTACAGGCCGCCGATAACGTAGGGTGTGTGGATCTGAAACGCTATGCGCTTAAGCCGCTCGAAATCGATTTTCATCTCGGCTATTGCGGCGGTGAAGAGCCCGTCGTTCTCCTGCACGCCGAACTCGGGACGCGCGGCCGCGATTGTGGCGTCCGTGCGCTCGGCAACCGACATGAAGTTGTGTATGGGAATGTTCGGCCTTCCCGCGAAGCGGGCCGCCTCCCGAAGTTTGACTACGTTCCATATTCCGGCCTCGACCTCAACGGGTGATCCCGAGGCGATGGGCATCCCCCTGTACGTGGTGATGAGGGGTCCGGAGAAGGTGTCCGCCAGCGGCTCCTGCGCGTAGCTCTGCGCGATTTTGACGAAATTTTCCTCCTCGACGGGCGTACCGACCGCTGAAAAGAACGCCACGGGGTCCCGTTCATCCTCAACCGTGCGATGGGGTACCACGACCATTTCGTTGCCCGTGCCGTATACCACCTGCTCCGGGGCGGCCGCGAGCTCGGCCGTGATCTCATCCCTGCTGAAGGTCACGACCTTTCTCGTATCGATGATAAAGATGCCGACCCTCTCGAAAAGCTCGAGCGCCGCTTTAAAAAGCCTGTCTGCGAGCGCATCGTCCGAAGGAACGGGCTCCCCGGGCGTGTACCTGATATCGTACTTTCTGACTACGTCGGCGGAAACTTCGCTCACCTTCCTGTCGAAGTCTTTCTCGTCGACGATTTCGCCTTCCTCTGTACGGCGAATAAAGTTCCAGTAATCCATAGTGCCGGTCTCCTCGTCAGCTCATCCATTCCTGCGCAAGTTTGACGGCGTCCTTCGCTGATTCCCCATAGCCGTCGGCCCCGATACTCTCGGCCCAGTCCGGGAGGACGGGTGCTCCGCCGACCATTATCTTTACCTTGTCCCGAACTCCGAGCTTTTTCAGGTCCTCTATGACGCGCGGTATATTGATCATCGTATTGGTCATGAGCGCTGATATTCCGATGATGTCGGGCTCGATCTCCCGGTACCGGTCTATGAAGGTGAGCACGTTGACGTCCCTTCCAAGGTCGACGACCTCGAAACCGGCCCCTTCGAGCAGAATCTTCACGATGTTCTTCCCGATTTCGTGTACATCACCCTGTATCGTACCGAGCAGGATTTTTCCCTGTGCCTTCACTCCGCGGCTCTTTAAAACGGGCTGCAGTATATCGAGGCCCTCGTTCATTATGTCGGCGGCCGTGATCATGTCCGGTATGAATATTTCCAGCTCCGCGAACATGTCCCCGATCTTCTCCATTCCACGCTTGAATCCCTTTTCGATCGCCTCGGTCGGGTCTATGGACCGTGAAACCACCTCTTTTGCGAGCTCGATGACACGGTCACGGTCCCTGTTTACGACAGCCTCGTAAATGCTTTCAAGTATATCCATTCACGAATTCTCCTTGAAGATGAAGGAAAGATTTCCCAAATATAGAAAAAAAAGATTTTTCAGTCAACGACCTTCGGACAGGGGTGAAGTGCCGTTGTGAGAGGGAATACCCATGTTTTTTTTAATTAAAAGATAATAATGGGCTTTCTATTAGGGTTTCGGTTTTTTTGGGTTGCGATGTTCGATATTTCTTTATAACATAGAGAACAGTTGATTTTAATGGGCCGCCCCAGGCGGCCGAATCCCGCGAGTTACACATCACCTGTATGTAGTTTCCTTGTTGTTTTCTCGTATTTTATTTTGGTACGGCAGGTTTTCCGGGTTGGCAATAAGCAATTCATAATTTCGGTTTTCCCGTGCAGCGATGGGAAAGGAAGGAGTGGTCCGTATTTTTATAAACGAACCGAATGTCAGGATAGCATGCAGAAATTTATGGAAGGTTTTCGGGGCGGACCCTGAGAAAATCATAAGGGATTTCGACGATTATGACCCGTCAATCAGCAAGACGGAACTGTTAAAGAAGACGGGCTGCGTCATCGGCGTGCGGGATGCCGATTTCACCATCAACGAGGGCGAGATATTCGTGGTCATGGGATTGTCCGGAAGCGGAAAATCGACCCTGCTTCGTCTTATAAACCGCCTCCACGAACCCACGCAGGGTCGGGTTTTTATCGACGGAGAGGATATAACGGCGGTCTCGCAGAACGAGCTGCGGGAGATCAGGCGTAAAAAGACCGGGATGGTCTTTCAGTCCTTCGCTCTCCTCCCCCACAGAAGGGTCATAGATAACGTGGAGTTCGGTCTCGATATTCAGGGCGTCGAGAAGTCGAAGAGGAGGAGAAAGGCGCGTGAGATGCTCGAGCTCGTGGGGCTCAAGGGGTGGGAGCGGAGCTATCCCCGCGAGCTGTCCGGAGGTATGAAGCAGCGGGTGGGACTGGCGCGTGCCCTCGCCGTGGATCCGGAGATCCTGCTCATGGACGAGGCGTTCAGCGCGCTCGACCCCCTTATCAGGCGGCAGATGCAGAACGAGTTCATCAATCTCATCCGAATCGTCAACAAGACCATCGTATTCGTCACCCACGATTTGCAGGAAGCGCTTCGACTGGCGGACAGGATCGCGATCATGAAATTCGGGGCGATCGTGCAGATGGGGACGCCCGAAGAGATCGTGCTGCATCCTGAAACGGATTATGTGGCTGAGTTCGTGAAAGACCTTCCGAAGATGAAATTCATTACCGCCCACTCGATCATGCTCGAACCTGACCGGTGGATCGTGGATGAAAGAAAAACCGTATCGTCCATCGTGAAGAGGATGGACGATCGGAACCTCTGGTACATGTTCGTGGTGGACGGGAGCGGCAGAATCAAGGGAGCCGTTAATTACCGGGACCTGACCGATGTGCATGCAGATCCGGACAAGCCGCCCCGGAACGGGGATTTGATCGACTCCTACCCGACCGCATCACTCAAGACCTTCATGGAGGAGCTTCCCGGCATCGCGGCGAAGAAGCGCATCCCCATCGCCGTCCTGGATGACGAAAGGCGGGTGAAGGGCATTATTACCCGTGAGCATCTCCTCGACGCGATTTCGAGAAAAGAGGAGCTGGAGCAGAAAGAGATCCATGAATAGAAAGGACAGGTATCTATGGATATTCCATTTCCACTGCGTATTCCGTTCGGCGACTGGATAAACCTTTTAGTACTGTGGCTCACGGACCATCTGGCCGGGCTATTCGGCGGGATATCATCGGTCGTCGGTTTCGTGCTTCTTTATATCGATACCTTTTTCAACTGGGTCCCGTGGCCCGTAATGATGGTCGTCATCGCAGTCATCGCGTGGAGGGTGTCCGGTCTTCGTACCGCGGTATTCACCTTTATAAGCCTCTTCTTCCTCCTGGCTTTCGATCTCTGGGCCGAGGGGATGAGCACGCTCGCACTCGTGACCACCGCCGTCTTCATCTCGGTTCTGTTCGGGCTTCCCCTCGGAATACTGGCCGCGAAGAATGACAGGTTCGACACCGTGCTCAAGCCCATACTCGACGGCATGCAGACCATACCGAGCTTCGTGTATCTTATTCCCGCGATCATGTTCTTCGGTATCGGAAACGTGCCCGGCATACTCGCAACGGTCGTCTTTTCCCTTCCGCCCATGGTACGGCTGACGAACCTCGGTATCAGGCAGGTGAACAGGGACGTAGTCGAGGCGGGTAGGGCGTACGGCGCGACCTCGCGCCAGCTGCTCTGGAAGATACAGCTTCCCCTCGCCATGCCCTCTATCATGACGGGGGTGAACCAGACGGTCATGATGGCTCTTTCCATGGTCGTTGTGGCGGCGATGATCGGAGCGGGGGGGCTCGGGTATAAAATTCTGTACTCCATACAGCGGGTCGATCTGGCGATTGGTATAGAAGCCGGTATCGGCATCCTCATCATCGCCATGGTTCTGGACAGGATACTGCAGGGCATTACGAGAACGGAGGAAAAGTCACGATTCCAGTAGTTATGCCGGGTCTTCTATTTCCCGGTTTTAAAAACGGAGCATCGGGGGGGTGATAACCGAACGGTTCATTATTAAAAATTTTATTGAACATCCGAGGAGGATACAACAATGAAGAAAAGACGAATGTTGAAAATTATTACGATCGTTCTGGTCTGCTCTTTCGGATTCACCGGCATGGCCTTCGCGGCGCAGAAGAAGGTCGTCATCGCGGAGCAAAGCTGGTCGGGTTCGATAGCCATAAGCAATATCATGAAATACGTTCTCGAGAATGAGCTGGATGTGCCGGTCGATATCGTACAGATGGCGCCGGCCCTCACGTGGCCCTCGCTGGACCGGGGAGACGTGGACGTGTTTTCCGACGTCTGGTGGCCGAACCAGGACGCGGGCGTTCAGAAGTACGTGAAGGAAAGAAAAACGGTCGAGATGACCCTGAGCTACGAAGACGCGCCCCAGGGCTGGTACATTCCCACCTGGGTGGCTGAGAAGTACGGTATCAGGAGTTACAAGGACATCAACAAGCACACCGAGCTGTTCGATATCACCGGAGACGGCAAGGGAGACATCTGGGCCGGCGGGTACGGATGGATGGGCTCGGAGATAACGAAAATACAGGTTCGGGATCTCGGGGTGGACCTCGAGCCCTATGTCGTGGATGTGTGGGTCTTCCTGACGCAGCTGAAGGAGGCGATGCGGACGGATAGACCCATGATATTCTACTACTGGGAGCCGGAGTGGCCTTTCGCGGTCTACGACCTGTCCGAGATCGAGCTTCCCCCGTACGAGGACTCGAAATGGACCTATGTCGAGAAGC
>CAYWUT010000050.1:15012-22545 GCA_964460545.1 uncultured Spirochaetota bacterium | reverse complement strand
TCGTTATAGAAATTATTATCAAAGAGTGGTATAAATTAAGATGAAGGGAATCGTTTTTAATGAGTCATCATAGATTGATTGGAGGTCCGCAAATGAAATTATTAAAGCATAAATCGCCGTTATTAATACTCCTCATGGTAATCGTTGCAGCCCTCATCGTTATCGTTCCCATGGCGTGTGACAACGGTTCGTCAGGAGGAGACGGAGACGGGACCGGGGACGGGGAGACACCCGGGGACACGACCCCGCCCACGGTGATGTCGACCCAGCCCGGAAACGGGGACACGGGTGTGGCGCCCAACTCGATTATCACGGTGACCTTCAGCGAGGCGATGGACGAGTCCACGATTACCGTGCAGTCGTTTTCCGTAACAGCGGAGCCTGACCCGAACGCGGCTGCTCTGACCGCGGAAGCGGTTGCGGGGAGCGTGAGCTACTCGAACCTGATGGCGACGTTCACGCCCGAAGATGATCTCGTATTCGGGTCATTGTTCACAGTGCGGTTGAGCACGGGGGTGACCGATCTTGCGGGGAACGGGCTGGCAGCGGATTACGTGTTCAGCTTCACGACGGGTGAGGAGCCTGATACGACCGGTCCAGAGATAGTGTCCCGCGATCCGGGGGTGGACGATACGGGCGTGGATTTGGACGTGCAGGTGACGGTTGAGTTCAGCGAGCCGGTGAACGCGTCGAGCGTGAGCGGGGACACGATCGTGCTCCAGACGAGCGGGTACGAGCTTCCGTCCGAGGTAGCGCTGAGCCCGTCCGGGCTGACAGCGACGCTCGTGCCCGAGAGCGGGTTCATGATACTCGCGGACTACGAGGTGACGGTGTCCGGCGACGTGGAAGACCTTGCGGGGAACAAACTCGGGGACGACGTGGCGTGGGGCTTTCAGACCCGGGACGGTGCGTGGGGGAGCACGATTCAGAGCTACAACACGGTGAATAATTACCCCGCGGCGGACGATCCATCGGTTGCTTTTCACGGCGCGGGCATGGCGAATATACTGTGGTCCGCCTTCAATTCTAATCCGACTCCATACGCGTATGATACCGAAACCGCGGGATACGACAGGCACGAGGACCCACCATGGTCCACGGAGGTCGCAAACGACCCCCTCTCGTCAAGCAGCGGGGGTAGTTCGACACAACCGTACATAGCCTCCAACCGGTACGGGGGTACCTCGTTCGGCGTGTGGCTCGGAGGTGAAATCTACTCCTATGTTTATGCAAAGCGCTTCACATCAGGCGAGTGGGATGCATCGGAGCCCCAAATCTCACAGGATTATTATAGTTATCAGCCCGTTGTGGGGGTGGATGAAGCGGGAAATGCCATAGCACTGTGGCGGTACGAGACCGGCGGTTACAGCTACGTGTACTCGTCCGAGTTTACCGATACCCTCGGATCATGGGGTTCTCCGGATCAGCGCTCGTCGGGCCAGTACGGCGAGGACCCGCAGATCGCGGTACGGATCGAGACAGGGGACGCGGTGTGCGTGTGGGTTGATTTGGGCGCTGATTACTACGTGTATGGTGCTGATTACGACCCTGACCTGGGCTGGGGGGACCCGGTGGTGATTTCCTCCACCGTTATCGCTGCGCAGGCGCTTCCGCAGATAGCCATGGACTGGAACGGGAACGCCGTGGCAGTGTGGCGCGGCGGTGACAATAAGATTTACGCGAACCGGTACCGGGCCTCTGATGGGACGTGGCAGGAAGAGGTCGCCGTTTCATCGGAAGGGGGCTCGAAGCCGCGGGTGGCGATGGACGTGTACGGAAACGCGATCGCCGTGTGGGAGCACCAGTCCGGAAGTCAGATTTTCTTCAACCGATACGACCACGGGGTTAACTGGCCCACGTGGGAGACGACAGGGGCCGAGGCCGGAGTTGCGCTGTCCCCGCCCGCCCCGGTGGAATATGCGGCTGTTCCTCAGATCGCAATGGATATAGCGGGTAACGGCATTGCCGTATGGGAGGAGGACTGGGTAATAAAGGTAAAGCGATATCCCCACGGTCTGACCCTCGACGAGTGGAAATACTCCAGCCCCACCGAGCCCCTTATCGAGACCGTGTCCGAGGGAAACTACAACATAAGCCCTGCAATCGACCTCGGTCCAAACGGCAGGGCCATAGTGGTATGGAGGAATATTACCGCGACCACCATAGATGCCGCCGTCTTCGAATAGCCGGTGACAGTTACTTTGGGGACAACCATTTTGGGGACAGTTATGTAGGTAACAGGTACCAGTGCACAATGAAATCAGGGAGGGCCCTTCGGGACCCTCTCTTTTTTTGTCAATACCATGTCAGGGTACGGTCGATGAATCCTTTAATATCCCGCAGCAGGCTAAAATAAAATACAAAACGATTATCCAATTCAAATATTTAGAGCGAATTTCGAGTTTCAACAAACATATACAATGTGGAGCTGTCGCTTACATGAAACACTCTATTTCAGGTGAACTTCAGTAGTTAATGAAATATAATACCAAAAAGTATCTATTTTATTAACTACCCAAGGGTGTAAAATTAAAACTTGAAGTTCACCCTATTTTATTAAAATACTCATAGTATTTATTTACGATGGGTGCTATAAAGGAAGCGGAAGGAAATCAAGATTGTTGAAACTACAATTATTGAAAAGGAAATAATAAATGAAATTAATTAAGCATAAATCACCGTTATTTATACTTCTCATGGTAATCTGTGCGGCCGTCATCGTGATCGTTCCCATAGCGTGCAACAACGGTTCCTCAGGAGGAGACGGGGACACGCTCGAAGACACGACTCCGCCCACGGTGATGTCGACCCAGCCCGGGAACGGAGACACGGATATTGCGCCCAACTCTGTTATAACCGTGACATTCAGCGAGGCGATGGATGAATCCACAATCACCATTGACACCGTTACAGTGACTGCGGAGCCGGACCCGGACGCGGCAGCCCTGGCCGTGGAAGCGGTTGCGGGGATCGTGAGCTATACGAACCTGGTAGCGACCTTCACGCCCGGGGACGATTTCGTATTCGGTTCGCTGTTCACGGTGCGGGTGACCACGGGGGTGACCGACCTTGCGGGGAACGGTCTGGCCCAGGAGTACATATTCACCTTCACGACCGGGGAAGAGCCTGACACGACGGCTCCTGAGATATCCTCTCACGACCCGGGTGAGGACGAGACGGGTGTCGATCTGGACGTACAGGTGACGGTTGAGTTCAGCGAGCCGGTGAGTGCGTCGACCGTAAGCGGGGATACGATTATGCTCCGGACGAGCGGGTACGAGATTCCGTCAGAGGTGACCCTGAGCCCGTCCGGGCTGGCAGCGACGCTCGCGCCTGACAGCGAGCTTGCGATACTGGCGGACTACGAGGTGACGGTGTCCGGGGACATAGAGGACCTTGCGGGGAACAAACTCGGGGATGACGTGACCTGGGGATTCCAGACCCGTGAGGGGTCATGGGGAAGCACGATTCAGAGCTACAACACGGTGAACGGTTACATCATGGTGGACGACCCATCGGTCGCTTTTCACGGCGCGGGCAAGGCTAATCTTCTGTGGGCCGCATTTGATCCGGAGCCTTACGCGTACTTTACGGAATCCGCGGGATACGACAGGCACGAGGACCCCGTGTGGGAGGCGGAATCGGATGAACACCTCTCTTCGCAGAATAGTGGCACTAGCTCGACGCAACCGTACATAGCATCCGATTGGTACGGCGGAACGTCGTTCGGCGTGTGGCTCGGAGGAGGGACCTACTCCTATGTTTATGCAAAACGCTTCACGTCCGGAGAGTGGGAGACATCGGAACCTCAAGTTTCGAGCGGTCAATACGATGACCAGCCCGTTGTGGGTGTAGACGGGAGCGGTAACGCGGTCGCCCTGTGGACGGACACTTCAGGTGATGACCATTTAATATATTCCTCTGTTTTTTCCGGTACTCCCGGATCGTGGAGTACACCGGAACCCCTGACCGAACAGCACAGTGTCGCCCCCTGGATCGCCGTTCATACAGAGACCGGAGAAGCGGTGGGCGTGTGGGTCGCATCTGACGGTGAAGCTGATTTTATTTACGGCGCGATCTATGATCCTGCCGGGGGCTGGGATACCCCGGAAAAAATATCCACCGCGCTCGTCGGGCGTCTATGGTACAGTGCGTTACCACAGGTGGCCCTGGACTACAACGGCAATGCCATAGCAGTGTGGCACGGGAGCGAGTATAAAATATGGGCGAACCGGTACCGTGCCTCTGCCGAATCCTGGCAGGGCGAGGTCGCCATATCCTCCGAAGAAGGCTACAATCCGGATCTCGGGGTTGACCTTTTCGGCAATGCGATCGCCGTGTGGGAGAACCCGGGCGGAAGTCAGATTTTCTTCAACCGATACGACCACGGGGTTACCTGGCCCACGTGGGAGACGACCGAAGCCGAGGCCGGAGCAGCGCTGTCCCCACTCGCCGGGGAGGAATATGTGGCTGTTCCTCAGATCGCCTTTGATGTGGCGGGAAACGGCATGGTCGTTTGGGAGGAGGACGGGGAAATAAAGGTAAAGCGATATCCCCACGGTCTGACCCTCGACGACTGGAAGTATTCCGGCGACCCGGATCCCTATATCGAGATCCTGTCGGGGGATGCAACCAACGAAAGCCCGGCTATCGGCCTCGGTCCGAACGGCAGGGCCATAGCCGTGTGGAGTAGTTGGGACGGGCCCACCATACAGGCCGTTGTCTTCGAATAAAGGTAAAGGGGTCAAGTCTTTGCTTGACTCAATTAAAGAAGTATTTCTCCGGTTTTTAACCGGGTATTACCTGTAATAAAAGGGGAGGGTCCTTCGGGATCCTTCCTTTTTTTATTCCCGGTTAATGTGGAGCGTCCTCCGGTTCTCCCCCGCTTGCCTTTTCCGTCCGCCCGGGATATCATGGAGAGGTACTTCATTTTAAGAGATATACGGAGGATTACTATGGGATCCTGGAAACGGAAACTTCGAATGGGAATGGTCGGCGGAGGACCGGGTGCGTTCATAGGCCCCGTTCACCGCATGGTGTCGCGCATGAGCGGGCAGGTAGATCTCGTTGCGGGCTGCTTCTCCCAGAGCTGGGAGAAAACGAAGGAGACGGGCAAGGAGCTCTATCTCGATCAGGACCGGTGCTACAAGAGCTTCGAGACGATGGCCTCGGCGGAGGCGGATCTGCCGGCGGATAAACGAATCGACTTCGTATCCGTTGTAACACCGAACAGTACGCATTTTCCGGTCGCCAAAGCCTTTCTCGAAGCCGGTATTCACGTGGTATGCGACAAGCCCATGACGTTCACGCTCGAAGAAGCCGAGCAGCTCGTGAAGATCGTGGAAAAAACCGGGCTCGTGTTCGCATTAACCCATAACTATACGGGTTACCCGCTTGTCAGGCACGCGCGCGAGCTCTTCAAATCCGGGAAGATGGGAAAAATCAGGAAGGTCGTGCTCGAGTATCTCCAGGACTTTCTGTCCGTACAGCAGGAGAAGCTCGGGCAGAAGCAGGCGGCGTGGCGCGTCGACCCACGGTTCTCGGGCATAGGCGGGACCCTGGGAGACGTGGGAACGCACACCCTGAACCTCTACGAGTATATTTCCAGCGACCCCGTGTCAGAGCTCCTGGCTGACAAGGCCACCTTCCTTCCGGACAGGAAGCTGGACGAGGACGTAAACATGCTCCTCAGGCTCAAGGGAGGGGGCAAGGGCGTATTCACCATAAGCCAGGTCGCGGTGGGCGAGGAAAACGGCCTGAAGATACGTATTTACGGTTCTGAAGGCTCGATCCTGTGGGCGCAGGAAAATCCAAACTACCTCCACCTCTACCGCTACGGCGAACCCCGGCAGATACTCACACGCGGAAGCGGCTACCTGGATGATGAGGCGGCCACTATAACGCGCATACCGACCGGGCATCCCGAGGGTTATCTCGAGGCGTTCGCCGTCATATACGACGGCGCGGTCGAAGCCATCAGGGCCCATATCGACGGGAAGCCCATGAAGACGGAGGATTACCGGTTCCCCACGGTGTACGACGGCCTGCGCGGCATGCAGTTCATCTACAAGGCGGTCGAATCCTGGGAAAACGGCTCCACCTGGGTCAAATGCTCGTAAAGAGGGGGACAGGTAACCTGAACGGTTGTCCTCCTAGTGACAGTTCCTTTTGTGACAGTTTCTTAAGGAACTGTCACCTTTTTATTTTGGGGGCGGAACCTGCAGAAGGGGAGGCTCAGCAGGAAGGGGACGATGTAGAAGGAGATCCGGTAGAGGAGTATGGCGACCACGGCCGTCTCGAAGGGAACTCCGAGCGCGCGGTAGGTCAGGGCCATGGATCCCTCGAGCGCTCCCATGCCGCCCGGTATCATCGATACGATCGATGCTATGTGGCCGATGGAGAGGCCGATAATGAGGGTATCCGGCTCGATGCTGAAGCCCACCGCCCTGAATGAGAGGTACATAACGATTACCCAGATGATGATATCGGGTAGGCTCACCGATGCGACTGACAGGAAATGACGGGGATTTCTTACCATACCCTTCAGCCCTTCGGCGATATCGGTCAGAAGACCGTCAAGGGAGGCGATTTTTGATCCCAGCCTTTCGGCCAGTCGACCGCTCAATCGGGCCAGGAACCAGGAAAGTCCGCCCGCCACACTCCGCCTGAAAGACCTGTTGAACACGGTGAGATAGAGCAGGCATACCAGGACCGCGTAAACAAAAAGGGCCGCCGCAGTAGCGGTGAGGCTCGTTTCGTTTTGCCGGCTCCCGAGCAGGAGGATGAAGCCGGTGCAGATAAAGATGTTGAAGAGTACGTTGAAGCATATGACGTACATCCCCCGGGAGAGCGCGGCCTTTTTCGGCTCGACTCCGTGAAGACCGAGGAAATAGATCTGTGTGGCAAAGTGTGTGATTCCGCCCAGCGAGACGATATAACCGAACGAATTGATGACGAACGCGTAGCGGAGCGTCTTCAGAGGCGGGATGCGGATACCGAGTATCCTCAGGATCACGACGATATACATCCCTTCGAAGAAATACACAACGAGCGAGCAGGCGATGGAGAGGCAGAACGGCCCGGCAGCAATCGAACGGATTATGCCTCCCAGCCTGTTGAGGTTGGAAAACGCAATGAGCAGGCCCATGACCGCGATGAAGATGATCCCGTAACCGAGGAACCTGCGTCCACGGCGTTTTTTCTCATCGATTTCGCGCGGGGCCCCTCGCTCAGGGTTCACGGGGTCACTCCAAAACCGGCAGCCACCTCCGGAAAAGAATGAGTTGATTTCATGCAGGATCGTCCTTATCCTGCAGACGTCTCAATATGTCCCAGTAGGCGCCCCTGTATCCGTCGCTGATGGCGTTCTGAAGGAGCTCGTTCGCGTTGTAGTTGTAGTTGCTCGAGGGATTTGACGGGTCGAAAAAGAGAAACCGCCCGTCGCCTCCGATGAGCCGGTCGAGAATTCCGAAGACGTCCATACCGAGCGCGGGCTCAATAAAATAGAGAAGTTCCGGGACACCCCGGAACGGG
>CAYWUT010000050.1:6149-14912 GCA_964460545.1 uncultured Spirochaetota bacterium | reverse complement strand
CGGGACACCCCGGAACGGGGCCCCCGGTGAAGGAGACCCGGAGGCGTCCACCGCCTTTTTTTTAATGAGTCCTGCTTCGAGGCGGGGGTCCCGCACCAGCCGGGCCAGCTCCGTTTCCTCGTACACCCTGACGCCGGTGCTCACCCCGATACGGGCCGCACAGGACCGTTTTACGAGCTCGACCGTATTCCGCATCGATTCTTCACTCTCTCCGGGCGCGCCTATGAGCAGGTCGAACATGACGGTAATTTTTTCGCGCTCGCAGCAGCGGGCGGCAAGCTCGATGTCCTCGGGCTCGAATCCCCGCTTCAGGCTCTTCAGCATACCCGGGTCGCCGCTGTCGATACCGAAATTGATGCCCGCGCATCCGGCGCGCCGCATCGCTCCGGCCAGCTCGGATGAAAAGGGCGCGGGAGTGCAGTAGGCGTACCATCGAATACGTTCGCCCAGACCCCGGGCGATTATTTCCTCGCACACCCCGATTGCGTGCTCCTCCGGTATGTTGAATTCGCTGTCACAGGTGTGGAAGTGGTCGATTCCCCGGGCACGAAGCCGGGCGATCTCATCGGCGACCTCCGCCGGGGGCCTGGCACGCACCCGCCTGCCCTTTGCCGAGGGTTCGCAGCAGTAGATGCACCTCCCGGAGCACCCCCGTTTCGATTCGAATCCCGCCTGGCCCCCTTCCCTGAAATAGCGGACATTGTCTATCATGTCCCTCCGAAGGGGCGGAAGATCCACGGGCCGCTGGTCCGGAGGGGTGCGGTGCACCGTGCCGTTTCTTTTAAATACTACGTTCGGGAGGGTTTCCCATTCCTCTTTTTTATCGACGGATTCGAGAATTCCCGGGAAAACCGCCTCGCCGTCCCCGCACACTCCAGCGTCGAGCGGACAGCCGTTCATGACGGTATCGTGCATGACCGAAAACCCGACACCGCCTCCCACGAGCAGTCCGCCGGTACAGCTCTTTATGATCGATACCACCCGTGCGTAGAGGCCGAGGAAGGAGTGCCCGCTCGAAAAGGCGCAGTCGTCCGTATTGCGAAGGCCGATCCCCACAACGTCGTATTCCCGTTCTCCGAAGAACGCGCGTATGGATTCCTCCCAGTCCTCTTCCCAGCAGAGATCCAGAATATCCGGAGTGAAGCCCTTGGCCCTGCAGGTCTCGGCTACGTACTCGAGCCCGATGGGAGCGATCGGCGGATTAATGCGATTCGTGTTGACGAGGGCGGTGTGCATCGTAACCTCGCGTTTACCGGAATTGGTTAGCGGTAGAGCCGCTCCATCTTCTTATATGAGATCCGCAGCAGCAGCCCGACGAAACGGGGAGCCGCCCAGAGCCCGGCGCGTGTGAGCTTTCCGAGCGGTGTAAGCACGGTCCTGTATCTTCGTTTAAGTATACACCGCGTGATTTTCCGGGCCGTCTTCTCCTGAGGCTTTCGAAAGGGCGTATCGACCGGGATCAGTGAGCCGTCCCCCGACAGCACCCGCTTGTCCGGGTCGTTTTCGGTAAAACCCACGTGGATGACGCCCACGTGAACTCCCGAACCGGAGAGCTCGATCCTGAGCGATTCCGCGAGGGCGGTGAGACCCATCTTCGAGGCGGAGTAGGGAGAGGCCTTGGGAAGCCCCCTGAGTCCGGCGATACTCGAGATAAAGAAGAGGCTCCCCCGCGTTTTTCTCAGAAAGGGGAGAGCGCAGTAGGAGGCGAATGCCGGACCGATCAGATTTCCCTCCACGACCTTTCTGAAAACCTCGGGTACGACCTCTTCGAACCTTCCACGCATGATTGTTCCCGCGTTGTTGACGAGTATATCGATCCGTCCGAAACGATGCGCCGTCTCCTCCATCAGACGGCTGCAGTCCCGGACCGAGGTCACGTCACCCTGAACGGCGAGTACCTCGTACCCCTCAGCCTCGAACTTCCGTCTCGTTTCTTCGAGGCGCTCCGGATTCCTGCCGTTGAGAACAACGGCGGCTCCGCTCGATGCGAGCAGACGCGCGGTTTCACGCCCTATGCCCCGGCTCGACCCCGTTACGATTGCAACCCTGCCGCTTAATTTGTTTTTTTTCATTGAAAGCCCTAGATCTTCATATTCAGGTAGCCGTTTTTATCGTACCATTCGAACGCCTCCCGTATCGCATCCTCGATAGGCGTTTTCGGGAGATCGAGCTGCTCCTCGGCCTTTGTGCACGTGTAGTAATGCTCGTCGCACGCTATACGGGAAATCGCGAGCGACACGACCGATTTTTTCCCCGCAAGCCTGCCGTAGACCGAGTTGAAGAGCCCGTATGCCTTGGTGAGAAGGGGAGGAAAGGAGAGCCGCGGCGGCGTGGCGCCGATGACGTCCGCGATCATGTCGAATATCTCCCTGTACGAGAGGTTCCTGTTGCCGAGCAGGTAGCATTCCCCGGACTTTCCCTTTTCGAACGCGTTTACCGTTCCGGCCGCCACATCCCGAACGTGGATATAATTCCGTCCCCCTGCCGCGCAGCCCGGCATCTTCCCCTGGTATATGGCGATGATCACCGTACCGAACCCGGGTTTGGAATCCCATGGGCCGACCATGAAGGTCGGGTTGACCTCGACCGCGTCGAGCCCCTCATGCACCGCGTCCTGAACGAGGAGGTGCGCCTCGTGCTTGGAGTCGAAGTACTCGAGACGGTACTTTCCCGCCCTGTAGGGTTTCGTTTCATCCCCGGGATCGTCGCGGGGCCCGTATCCGAAGGTGTTCGCGGATCCCACATGCACGTACCGCCCGATACCGGTCCTCCGAACGGCCTCGATCGCGGCTGCCGTACCGCCCACGTTGACCCGCCGCACACTGCCGGGGCGGGACGGCCAGGTCGTCGTATTCGCCGCTCCATGAATGAATCCGCCGCACCCCCCGGCTGCCGCAGTCACTGCATCCGGGTCGAGTACGTTACCCTCAACGGTTTCGATATCGAGTCCGCGGAGGGTCCCGTTTTCACGTCCCGGCTGTATAAGCGCTTTTACTTCGTAATTACGGTCAAGAAGCTCACGCACGAGACTGTTGCCGAGAAATCCGTCCGCTCCTGTGATGAATACCTTCACGTATGTCCGCCCCCGGGTCGAAGTTGCCCCCTACTATAACAAGGCGAATGTCGAATTTCAAGAAATCTAGATAATGTGGAGCTTTCGAAAACATAAAACAGTCATGTGCCGGCTATTAAATGAGCCGGGAAGTGAATTTTTACGTTAAATCGCACGCTCCGGCCGATTTAAAACGCCTGTACCTTGACAATTCTCTGTCATATATTTACAATCATACAACCACAAATCAAAACTATCCAGGAACAGAATCCGTGATAACCGCGAAATACGACATAGGTATCGACATAGGCTCCGTATCGGTAAATACCGTTGTTATGGACGGTGATGACGCCATCGTCGAGGAAAGGTACGACTACTGCCACGGGAAGCCATTCCACGTACTCGACGGCGTTCTGGAGGAACTTATACGGAAATACGGCGATGAGGGTATGGGATACGTCGCCCTCACCGGTACCGGGGGTACCCTCGGTTCTGAGCTCCTGGGCGGTCTCTTCGTGAATGAAATCGTGGCCCAGTCGAGCTCCGTGGCCCGGCTCTACCCCCGAATCAGAACGATTATTGAGATGGGAGGCGAAGATTCCAAGCTCATCTTCATGGAGGGAAGCGGCTCCGCGGTACAGCTCGAGGATTTCGCGATGAACAGCATCTGTGCGGCCGGGACCGGGTCCTTCCTCGATCAGCAGGCCAAGCGCATCGGCGTTTCCATTGAAAAGGAGTTCGGAGAGCTCGCCATGAAGTCCGAAAACCCTCCGCGGATCGCCGGCCGATGCTCCGTTTTCGCCAAGAGCGACATGATACACCTCCAGCAGATAGCGACTCCGGTCCATGATATCGTGGCCGGGCTCTGTTTCGCGGTGGCACGCAACTTCAAATCCTCCCTTGCGCAGGGGAAAAAACTCACCCCCCCGGTGAGCTTTCAGGGCGGGGTCGCGGGCAACGGGGGGATGGTGAGAGCCTTCAGGGAGGTTTTCGAGCTGGATAACGATGGGCTCGTCATACCGGAGCACCACGCATCCATGGGAGCGATCGGCGCGCTCTTTCACCTCCGCTCCCTATTGAAAGGGGGAGGACCGGTGGACGAGGAGGCCTGCAGGTTCAGGGGGCTCGACGGGCTGAAAGACTATCTCCGGGAGGGAGCGTCCGAGGGCGAGAGCCTTTCCACCCTGAAAATGCGCTGCGTTCCGGGTGGAAAGGAAATACTCGACAGGACGGGAATGCCGAATCCCCTGGACGTGTACCTGGGACTCGACGTGGGAAGCCTGAGCACAAACGTCGTGCTCATAGACGATAACAACAGCGTAGTGGCCCGGCGCTATCTTCCGACCGCTTCCAGACCCCTGGAAGCGATCAGGCGCGGGCTGTCAGAGATATTGGAGGAGGTGGGGGATACCGTACGGGTCAGAGCGGCGGGCACCACGGGCTCGGGCCGCTACCTCACCGGGGATTTTATCGGCGCGGATACGATACAGAACGAGATAACGGCCCAGGCAACGGCCGCAATCGCGTACGACCGGACGGTCGACACCATATTCGAGATAGGCGGGCAGGATTCCAAATTCATAAGCATAGATGACGGCGTGGTGGTGGATTTCGAGATGAACAAGGTGTGCGCCGCGGGCACGGGGTCCTTTCTCGAAGAGCAGGCCGAGAAGCTCGACATCGAGATCACCCGGTTCGGCGACATCGCCCTGAGCGCCGAAGCTCCGGCAAAGCTCGGCGATCGCTGTACCGTTTTCATGGAATCGGATCTCAACGCGCATCAGCAGCGGGGGGTGCAGAAGGACAACCTCGTGAGCGGGCTCGCTTACTCGATCGTTTACAACTATATACAGAAGGTCGTGGGAAACAAGCGTATCGGGAACAGGATTTTCTTCCAGGGCGGAGTCACGAACAACAAGTCCGTGGTCGCGGCCTTCGAGCAGGTGACGGGCAGGGACATCACCGTTCCGCCGCACTTCGACGTAACGGGCGCCATAGGCGCGGCAATACTGGCGCGAAACCGGGTGGCCGGCGGGAAAACGCGGTTCAAGGGATTCGACGTGAGCACGACCCCCTACTCCATCGACCGTTTCACCTGCAAGGGGTGCTCGAACCAGTGCGAGATAAGGCGGGTGACCATAGAGGGAGAGAAGCGGCCCCTCTTCTACGGCGGTCGATGCGAGAAGTACGAGATCGACGAGCGAAAGGGCAAGGGAGCGGGCATACTCGATCTCTTCGAGGAGCGGCTGAGAATGCTCATGGGCCCGTACTACGAGCCCGCGGAAAAGGCGGATACATATCCGGCGGACAGGGAACCGGAAAAGGCCGAAAGCGGGAAGAAGCGTAAAAATGCCAAGGTCTCCGAATCGAAAAGGACAAAGATCGGAATACCCCGGGGCCTCATGGTGTTCTACCAGCATTTCCCCTTCTGGAGGACCTTTTTCGAGAAGCTCGGTTTCGACGTGGTGCTTTCGAATCCGACGAATCGGAAGATGGTGACCCGGTCGCTCGAGCAGCTTCACGCCGAGACCTGTTTCCCGGCCGAGGTCATGCACGGCCATGTCTTCGATCTTCTTGAAACCGACGCGGATTACGTCTTTCTTCCATCGGTGGTCAACGCGAAGGCCGAGAAGAAAAACCCCACGAAGAATTACAACTGCCCGTGGATACAGACCCTTCCCTTCATGGTGCGGGCGGCGCTCTCCGGTACGGGGCGGGAGGACCGGCTGCTCATACCGGTCCTGCACTTCAAGTATTTCGGCGGAATGCGGGGCGGCTACCTAGAGAGGGCGATGTCGGATTTCATGGAAAAGAAGTTTTCCATACCCCGCTCTCACACGGCCGAGGCCCTGAAAGCCGCGGATGAGGAGCAAGCCGCTTTCGAGCGCCGGGTGGAAGCCAGGGGCAGGGAAGTGCTCGCTGACCTTCCGGCCGGGAAGAGGGCGGTCGTGATGCTCGGCAGGCCGTACAATACCTGCGATCCGGAGCTGAACCTCAGCCTTGCGAAGAAGCTCAAAGACCTGGACGTCATACCCATACCGATCGACTATCTCCCCCTGAGCGGGGAAGATGTCTTTGATGACTATCCCATGATGTACTGGCCCAACGGGAGGAGGATACTCAAGGCCGCCCGCATCGTTAAAAAGGACGAGCGTCTCCACGCCGTGTATCTCGGGAACTTCAGATGCGGACCCGATTCCTTCCTCCAGCACTTTATCCGGGAGGAGATGAGGGGGAAACCCTACCTGCAGCTCGAAGTCGACGAGCACAGCGCGGACGCGGGCATGATCACGAGGCTCGAGGCTTTCCTCGACAGCCTTCCGTCCGGCCCGGTCCGGAGCGGCGGAGCCGGGAATGGTGAGCAGTTCGTTTACTGGACCGGCCACATGCGCCGTCACATGGACAGGGAGAGAACGCTCTACATCCCCTACGTATGCGACCACGTACACGTACTGGCCGCCTCCTCCCGGCACTTCGACGTCGACGCGCAGGTGCTCCCCTATCAGGACGAACGCACACTCGAGCTGGGAAGACGGTACACGTCCTCCAAGGAGTGTTTCCCCCTCATCTGCACCACCGGGGACTTCTTGAAGAAGATACTCGAACCGGGATTCGTGCCCGAGCGCTCGAGCTTCTTCATGCCCGACCACAACGGCCCCTGCAGATTCGGCCATTACAATCGGCTCCAGAGAATCATCTTTGACAGGCTCGGTTACACCGATGTTCAGATAATATCGCCCGGGAACGATAATTCCTACGAGGACCTGTCCAGGGGCCACGGAAACAAGTTCCGCATTCTGGTATGGAAGGGCTTCGTCGTGGTCGATATGCTCCGGAAGATGCTGCAGGAGCGGCGGCCCTACGAAAAGAACGCCGGCGAGTGTGAGCGGACCTATGATCATGCCCTCAAAAGGACGATCGAATGCGTTCAGGCCGGAGCGCGGGACATCGGAGACGTCCTGGTCGAAGGCCTGGAGGCGTTCAAGCGCATACCGGTTGTGCCGGGTCCCAGGCGGCCCGTCATTTCGATAACGGGCGAGGTCTTCATGCGGGACAATCCCCACGCAAACGGAGATGTCGCCCGCAAGGTCGAGGACCTGGGCGGAGAAATCATAGTTACACCGGTACGGGAGTGGGTCATCTATTCAACGTACCGCTACTGGCGCGACAGCGTGTGGGCGCGCGATCTTCTCGGAATGCTCAAGGCGAAGATACAGGAACTCTACCAGAACCGGGTGGAGCGCAGCCTCGTCAGGCTCGTCGAGGGAGAGGTCGACCTGCACCGGGACATACATCTGAAAGATGCCCTCGATCTCTGCATGCCCTATGTGGACAAACACTACGACGGGCAGCCCGCTCTCGTTCTGGGAGGCAGCCAGGGACAGGTTGCGACGGGGATCTCGGGCGTCGTCAATATAATGCCCTTTACCTGTATGCCCGAGACATTCACCACCGCGGTGACCCCCCTCTTCAGGAAACGCAACGACAATGTACCGTGGGTCAATATATCCTACGACGGACAGGGCGACATGAGCATAGACACGAAGCTCCAGGCATTCATGTATCAGGCGCACGAGTACGCCCGGCGCAAGGAGCTCGGCACACCCCGTAACAGCGGCTGAACCTTGTACTTCCGCTCTCCCCGTGGTACACTTCATTAAAGAGAAATCCCGGATATCCATCTCAGGCTCATCGCTAAAAAGGAGGTCAGCCATGGCCGCGGAAAAAAAAGGTCCGCCGCCGGTGGACGGGTGGATCGGAAACACCCCCTTCCCGCCGGGAGAGAAACGGGTGTGCAAGATTCCGGAGGAAAGGTACGCTTCCTTCCTCTACGGATTCGAGACCACGCAGGTCTCGAATGTCGTATTTGCGTCCACGGATAAAATTCTCATGGCCGAGTTCGTGCTTCCCCCGGGAAGTCACTACGAGCCGGCGGGTTATCACCTGCACGGAGACGAGTGCTACTACCTCGTCGAGGGAAACGTCACCTCGTTCAACGCGGAGACGGGCGAGACCTTCTCATTCGGCAAAGGCGACGCTATGCTCATCCCGCAGAAGACGCGCCATCAGCTCTTCAACATGAACAATGAACGCGTCGTGGTGCTCGCCTGCGTCGCCCCGCGTATATGGGCCGATGACGGAATGGGGACGATCATACCCGCTGTTTCGTCGCCCCGTTTCTACAAGGGAGGCGAGGACGTTCCCTGTACAGGTCCCGTGGAAGCGACCGGCCTGCCGAAGCTGAAGAGGTCCATCGACAATCTCGGAAACTGGCCCGCGCCCGGGCCCTACCTGCGGGAAGCGAAACAGCTCGTCATAATCCGGCCGGCCGACCAGCTCACGCTCGTCCACGGCAAAGAACGGCACGTGGAGTACTCATTTATCGTGAGCAATGACTACATGCATCTTTCCCTGCTCACGGTTCCCGTTGCAGGGGTATCGGAGTTCGAGACGCACGATGGGGACGAGGTGTTCGACGTGCTCGAAGGGGAGCTGTGCGTGCGCGTGTCTCCTCCCGGTGAGCGGTCCGACGATTCAACCTATGCACACTACGTGATAGGGGAACGTCAGAGGATGTTCATTCCAGCGGGCGAGCGGCACCAGTACCTCAACTTCACGAACAGCGTGGTCCGGGCTTACGTGGCGGTAGCCCCCCGGCTGTAGGGGAAATCGGCTTTTTTCAATCGTGCTCTGAAAAGAGCGCGGCGGAT
>CAYWUT010000050.1:0-6049 GCA_964460545.1 uncultured Spirochaetota bacterium | reverse complement strand
GATACGCGGCGGATGAAGATACGCTCAGTTCCCCACGCCGAGCTCAGTCACTCCACACGCGTTTCTCGTAATGCTCGAAGGACTTTTTCTGCGATGGGTATATATCGTAAATGAGCTCGTCGGGTTCGAACCAGAGCTTTATCTCCCGTTCGGCCGCCTCCACCGTGTCACTCGCGTGTACCACGTTCTCGAAGAGCCCTGACGTCAGGATGCGGCCGTACTGGCCGCGTATGGATTCGGGCTCGGCCTTCTCCGGGTTCGTATTACCGCAGATATCTCGTATCTTGTCGATCGCGTTCGGTCCGTAATAGACGAGGGCCATGACCTTGTGGCGCTTGTGCAGCTTCCCCGTGATATAGTCGATGAGCTCGTTGTAGAAGGGTTTGTCGGTATGCTGGGCATAGTGCTTTTCCGCGAGCTCACGGCCCACCCGCATGATCTTCGCCCCGATGATCTCGAGCCTGCACTCGCTGAACCTGGTGAGCACGTTTCCCGTGAGAGACTTGGAAAGCCCGTCCGGTTTTATAAGTATGAGTGTTTTCGTATTCGGCATGTACAACCCGTTCTTTCGATAAATTAGTCTTGTACATTCATACCAAAGACTTTTCTTTTCGTCAAGAGGTTAAGCCCCGCATGGGTACCCGTTATCAATGAATATATCGTCCGTTTACGGGAACCCGGTGAGATTTTCATGGTCAAAAGAGGGGGGAGAGAGTATAAAGTGAAAGGACGGCATTCATTGCGTAAGATATCGGGGCTGAAAAATCGAAGGGCTGGAGCGGGGCGCGGTCATGTATCCCCAGTCGGGATTGCTATACGTAAAAAGCATACGGGGAAGACGATTTCTGCTGCTCTTTGCCGTTCTTTCCTGCCTGCGGGGCCGAAACGGGGGAAAAACCGGACCCCCGGTATCCGAGTCGCAGGAAGACCCCGACCTCATCGCAGCGTTCCTGTCCGGGAACGAGCGGGGATTCGATCTGCTCGTGCTCAGGTACCAGGACAGGGTCTTCAATGTGTGCTACCGCCTTCTCGGCGATTACGAGGAGTCGCTCGACGCGGCGCAGGATACCTTTGTCAAGGTATTCCGGGGACTGAAAAAATTCAGGGGCGACGCGGGATTCTCGACCTGGCTCTACCGGATTGCGGTCAATACATGCAAGAGCAGGCTCTCCTCCGTGCAGTTCCGCTTATCGAAGCGTGCCCTGAGCCTGGAGGGGGGGAGGGGCACGGAGGACTGCGGGGCTCCGCTGGAGGTCGAAAACGGATCGTTCCTCCCTGAACGGATGCTCGAACGGCGTGAGCGGGAGGAGGCGGTCCAGCACGCCATCAGTGCACTTCCCGGGGACTGGAAAACGCTCGTGGTGCTCCGTGATATCGAGGGCCTCTCCTATGAAGAGATCGCGTCCGCCACGGGAAAGAACATCGGAACGGTGAAGTCGAAGCTCTCAAGGGCAAGGCGGAAGCTCAGAGAGAAGCTGAAGGACAAAGTATAGATGAAATGCGCGGAGATCAGACTGCTTCTGGAGGATTACGAGGACGGGCTCCTCGATGAAAGAACAGCAGCGCTCGTGGAGGAGCACCTGGCGGCGTGCGAAGCGTGCAGCGCGGAGCTCGAGGAAATAAGAACCTATAAAAAGGAGCTTTTGTCGCTCGAGCGGGTAAAACCTCCGGATGATTTTCTGCAGCGGGTCCGGGAGCGCATAGAACGGCCGCCGGGATGGAAACGGTTTCTCGGAATACTGTCCGGAGCGGGCGGGGTACGAATGCCCCTTCAGCTCGCCGGTTTTGCGGTGGCCGCGATCGCCGTTGTCTTCGTATTCAACGTAATCCGTCCGGACATGCAGAAGAGGCCGGGTGCTCTTCGAAAAGACGCCGTTACTGAGAAGAGGCTGGAAGGACCGGCCGAAAAGGCGGTCCGGCCGGAGGTCCGGGAGAAAGATGAAGCCGAAGCCGAGGCCACCCCGGGGGCGGACCTGGAGAAATCCGGAACCGGGATCCCTGAAAAGGCTGAAGCCGAGGTCCCGACAGAGGCGCATAGGAAAGAAGAGACGGTTCCGGCGGAAGAGCCCGTGAAAGCTGAAGCGGTTTTTCCCCCTGAAGAAACGGAGCGAAAAATGGAGAGTGCCCCCGTACTTCAAACGGCCGCGGGTTCGGAGGTCCTGACAGTAATGCTTGCGGTTTATCCGGCCGCGCGCGAAGGAGAGGCCGGAAGGGCGGATTTTCGCGCCAGGAAGTCTCTGCCGGTCAGCGGAGATCGGGTATCGGACCTGTGCACCAATGACGAGCGTGACGAATCGGAGGAAATGTCTCCGGCCGGTCCGGAGGACGACACCCTCGATGCAATCGAATACGGGGTCCGGGACCTCTCAGGTACCGTGCTGTCCAGCGACGAAAACCGTATGCTCATCGAGGTTCCCGCAGACAGAGTCGGGGACCTTTTCGCACTTCTCGAAAAGTACGGGAAGACCTCGAAGCCCGATTTCGACCCCATGGGACTGGAAAAAGTCAGAATTTCCATAATGCTGGTTGGTAGAGAGTAAAATACCGTGCAGTACGTGCCTTTATTTTCCCCTCAGACCCTCCTTTACTCTGTGCAGCCGGTAAATCCGCCCCTTATCCTGCATTTACCGAATTTCCCCGATCGATAAAAAATCAACAGTAATGCTATGTTTTTCGTTCCCCGGACGCGGTATTTTCCTTCATCCGCTTCAACAGCCCGGCAGTTAGTGTAATAACCAAAAGCACCATATTTTTTTTGGAACTTTTTTTGCTTCTCTCCGTCTAAGGGGAAAAAGGCAGGGAGGAGCGAACATGAAGAAGAAACGGTTTTTCGTCCTGGTTTTTTCACTGGCCGTATTCGGCGCGGTCCTGGCCGGAGTTCTGTCCCACGATGTGTTCGCGGACGGATTCATGGTATCGGAGGTCCCGTCCGGTGCGATCAGCCCGCTCGGAGTGAAGTATCACCGGGTGAAGGTTGAAATCAGGGAGCAGTCGGCCCGAACTGAAATCGACCAGGTTTTCAGGAACGATTTGAACAGGGATATCGAGGCGATATACCTGTTTCCCCTTCCGGAAGACGCGGCCATATCCGACTTTGCCATGTACATGAACGGTGTCAGGGTGAGCGGTGAGGTGATCGACAGGGACGAAGCCCTCCGGGTGTACGAGGATATCGTTCGGAGGATGAAAGACCCGGGTATTCTCGAGTACGCGGGCAGAAATATGTTCAGGGCCCGTGTGTATCCCGTGCCCGCGCTCGGGGAGAGCAGGGTAAAAATATCGTACGAGCAGACCGTGCCCCTTGACGGAGGACTCGGGCGGTACGTCTATCCTCTGGATACCGAACGGTTCTCACCGACGCTCATAGAGGAGGTCTCCCTCTCGGTCAATATACATTCGTCGGTCCCGATCAAGAGCGTTTATTCCCCCACCCATGACATGGACGTGGTCCTTCATACCCATGAAGCAACTGCCGGGTTCGAGGAGCGCGACGTAAAGCCGGACCGGGATTTCGTTCTCTATTTCACGGTTTCCGGGGAACCCGTGGGTCTCAACCTTCTTGGTTTCAGGGAGAGGGGTGACGGTCACTTCATGATGATGCTTTCGCCCGGTGTCACGCCGGAGGCCGCGCTGCGAAAGGACGTCGTTTTCGTGGTCGATACATCGGGCAGTATGCGGGGAGCCAAGCTCGCGCAGGCAAAAGCAGCCCTCGAGCGGTGCGTGGATGCTTTAAGGGAGGAGGATTCCTTCAACATTATTCGATTTGCAACAGGCACCGACCGTCTTTCCTCCGGACTTCTGCCCGCGACATTTCGAAACAGGGAGAGGGGTGGGGATTTCATAGCAGGGCTGGAGGCACGCGGCGGTACGAACATAAACGAAGCCCTGCAGAAAGCCCTTCATATGCTCGATCTTCCGGAAGAGCGGGGACCGCGCATGATCGTTTTCATTACGGACGGCGAGCCCACGATCGGTGTAACGAACAGGGACGAAATAGTGCGGAACGCCGGACTGCTGAACCGCGACCGGACCCGCATATTCACGTTCGGAGTCGGAAGCGACGTCAATACCCACCTTCTTGACACACTCGCCTACGAGAACGGCGGCCTGCCCGAGTACATAAAGAAGCATGAGACCATCGAGACCGTGGTGCCCGCCTTCTTCCGCAAGGTCAGCGAGCCCGTGCTTACGGACGTGAGCGTGGATTTCAGGGGGGTCGAGGTGTACGATACGTATCCGGTTCGGATAAACGATATCTTCAGGGGCCAGCAGGTTCTGCTCTTCGGCAGGTACAGGGACGGGGGTAATGCGGTTATCACCCTGGAGGGCAGGACGAACGGCGAGGAGGGAAGTTTCGTGTTCGAGCAGGAATTCCCGCGCCGGAGCGAACGGTTCGGTTCCATACCCCGGCTCTGGGCGATGCGGAAGATCGGCTACCTGCTGGATGAAATCCGCAGGGGCGGTGAAAGTGAAGAGCTCGTTGACGAGATCGTGTCGCTCTCCAAGGAATACGGTATCATAACGCCCTATACCTCGTTTCTCATCATCGAGGAGGGCGAGCGCGGTGAATGGGCAATGGGGCCCGTCGAGCCTTCCGTGCTGGACGAGGGGAGACGTTTTTCGAAAGCGATGAAGAGCGAGACCGGACCTGAGGCGGTTTCGAGCTCGGAGGACATCAGGGACATGAAAAAGAGCGCGACCGGACGGCCGCCCGTAATCGATACGGTGAAGCATGTGGGGAATAGGACCTTTTTCCTCGAGAACGGCACGTGGACGGACACGAAGTATAAAAAATCAATGAGGCTGATAGAGGTGCGTTACCTGAGCCGCAGTTATTTCGACCTCCTGGCGCGCGAGCCCGGGCTGGGCAGGTACTTCGCGATCGGCGACAGCCTCGTGGTGGTGTACGGGGATAAGTGCTATAGCATACAGCATTGAAAAATAGCAATTAAAAAAGCATGGAGGAGACCATGAAAAGGAAAATGATGATCGTTTTAACGGCTGTTTTAACGGCGTGCGTATTTTTTACCGCTGCCGGTGCGGTTTCGGCGGCCGAGAAGCCCGTGGTGGAGGCGGTATTCTGTCTCGATACCACCGGTTCCATGAGCGGCCTCATCGAGGGGGCCAAGCAGAAGATATGGAGCATTTCAAACACCATAGCGGGAGGAGAGCCGAGGCCGGAGCTTCGAATCGGCCTCGTCGGATACCGTGATTACGGGGACGAGTATTTGACGCAGGTGTTCCCGCTTACGAACGACCTCGACGAGGTATTCGGTTCTCTCATGTCCTTCAGCGCCGCCGGGGGAGGAGACACGCCCGAGCACGTTAACAGGGCATTGGACGACGCGGTTAAACGGATGGAGTGGAGTGATGACGAGTCGACCCTCAGGCTCATATTTCTCGTGGGCGACTGTCCTCCCCACATGGACTACTCCGACGGGTACGACTACCGCGTAACCTGCACCGAGGCCGTCAGGCGCGGGATTATCGTCAATACCGTTCAGTGCGGCAATCACGGAGAGACGGTCCGGTTCTGGAAGGATATTGCCAGGAGGTCCGAGGGTGAGTACGCCCGTGTGGAACAGAGCGGCGGCATGGAGACGATACCGACCCCTTTTGACGACGAGCTCTCGTTACTCAACAGCAGGCTTGAGGAAACGGTTGTCGCGTTCGGTATGGAAGGCATGGAAAAATCGGACAGACGAAAGAAGGAGGTGGCAAAGCTCGCTCCTTCCGTAGCGGCCGAGCGTGCCTCGTATATGGGCGGGGCCGATGAAATCGGTGAATTCGATCTCGTGGACGCTGTTAATAACGGAACGGTCGATCTCGATGAGCTGAGCGACCGGGAGCTCCCCCCTTCGATGCGGCGAATGACCGATGCCCGGAAAAAACGGTTTCTCGAGGAGAAGCGCGCCGAGCGCGAGAACATCAGGGAAGAGATTAAAAAGCTTACGGTAAAACGCAACGCATATGTCGCCGGGAAAACCGCTGAATCCGGAAACCGCGATTCCTTTGACGGGATTGTCTGCACCATCATAAGGAAGCAGGC
>CAYWUT010000049.1:0-22716 GCA_964460545.1 uncultured Spirochaetota bacterium | reverse complement strand
TGTCAAGCACATGGAATTCGATATTATCGCGCACTTCCTCGAGCGCGGCAAACCGATCGTCATCGACAATACGAGTCTCTTTATAAAAAGCAGGAAGCGGTACATAGATACCGCGAAGAGATACAGAAAGAGCATCGGGTGCATCTTTCTAAAGCGGGACATTTCCACGCTCCTGAAACAGAACGCCATGCGTGCATACGCCGTTCCGGAGCACATCATAGTGACCCTGCAGGCAAAGATCGAATTCCCCTCGGAAGAGGAGGGTTTCGACAGGGTCGTCATACTGTAGGCGTTTCATTAATCATCCCGGTACAGGTAGGGGACGAGGCCGAGCGAATTATAGGTGACGCTGCTGAAAGCCGTGTTTCGATAACCGTTCCGCAGGCCGTAGATCTCGGCCGGAATGATGAGATTGATGAGCGGGAGCTCCCGCATAATGATTCTCTGGTATTCCTCGTAGTATTCCCGTGCCTTGTCGATACTCCACGTGGTTCTTCCGAGCGCGAACAGCTCGTCGATCCGTCTCTCCCATTCGGTTCCGGCCTTCTGCTGGTAGGGGAACCACACGTGAAGTGAGCCCGACGATTCCCATATCCTCGATGTGTCGTTCGGGTCCGTTTTCGAGTAGACGCCCAGGATGACCGTCTCCCAGCCGAAGAGGTCGAGCAGGTCGGTAACGATCGTATCGTAATCGGCGGGTTTAAAGCTCACATCCAGCCCCGCGTCCCGCAGTCGGGGAGTTATGATCTCTCCCATTCTTACCCTGAACGGATTGTCCTCATTGGTCGTTAATGTGAAGGAAAAGGGTTTTCCGGACGGAAGATCGCGAAACCCGTCCCCGTTCCGGTCATGCAGCCCCGCTTCATCCAGGAGCCTTCCCGCCTCCTCCGCGTCGAACGGGTACGGCTCGTGCTCCAGGTGAAATGGAGAAACGTTTCTCTCGGGCGATTCATCGATGTACCCGTATCCGCCGTAGACTTCCTCGAGCAGGCTCTCCCGGTCGATAAGGCGGATGACGGCCTCTCTGAACAGACGGTTTTGAAAGACGGACAGTTTTTCAGGTTCCACCGTGTTGGTGTTCAAATTGAAGGTCAGGAAATGGTTGGACCTGAGCGTCTGCCCCGCGGAGTAGAGGCTGTACCCCCCCTCTTCCCTGTTCATGAGTATGACTTCGAGGTCTCCGCTTTCGATGTCAATGTCCCGGACCCTGTAAAAATCGAGCTCACCGATCTGGAACTTGAGTATCTTCGATTCGCTGTCCTCGTCCAGAAGCTCCACGATCTCGTCGAGGTAGGGCATCCCTTCGAGATAGAGTCCGCCCTCCCGCCTGTTGTAAAGGGGATTTCTTCGCAGGACAAGGTTTTTTCCCCTCTCGAGCCCGTGTATCATATAGGGACCGGTACCGATAACGTTCGTATGGCTCCTGTCGAGGCTTCCCCACGATTCGTTCAGCCCGTCGACTCCGTCGGATTCGATGAGCGGCTCCAGTATGTGGCGCGGCAGTATGGGTATGTGCGCGAGCGTCAGGAGAAAGGGCCGAAAAGGCACGGGCAGGTCGAAGCGGACCGTGTAGTCGTCGAGCTTTTCGATGGAAACCTCGCGTTCCCTGATCCTGAGCAGGTCTCCCTTGTTCGTGTTGACGTCGGGGTTCATGTAGATTTCTTCATAGGTATATATCACGTCGTCCACCGTGCAGGGCGTCCCGTCGGAAAACAGCACCTCGTTGAGAAAGAGCACGACGGAGTACCCGTTGTTGACCACGGAGTACTCCCGGGCAATACTTCCCTGTATCTCTCCGGTAACGGGGTGAATGGAGAGAAGCCCCTCGAATACGAGTCCCAGTACTTCGTAGACCGATCTCGATGTGGTGGTCACGGGGTTGAGCGTGTCCAGTTCGAGAATGTCGGCCCGAACCATGGAACCGCCGCGTTTACCCTTTTCCAGTACCGTCCCCGAGGTGTCGATCACTCCCTCGAATACCTCGGGCGGCGGTTTTTTCATCAATCTCCGTTCCCGGCACCCGCCGGCCAGGGTAAGAACGAGCAGGGAGATGAGAAGAGCATGTGGTAATCGCATAAGAAATCCCTTTCCAAGACAGAAAAAACTATAAAAACCCTGAAAAGTCGTCAAGAATTACGGTATCTTATAGACGTAATTTAATGCAATTAAAAACATCTTGCCATTTTAAGTGAAAGGTGATAGGAAAATCACATGAAAAACCTCTTTCTGTGGTTCTTACTTCTGCTCGCGGTTCCGGCCGGGTCCGTATTTGCGGCGGAAGTATCCGAAGAGCAGGATATCGCGATCTTCGGGCTGACTTCCTATGACTACGCTATTCCCGACGCGACCCTCGGATATGTCGACAACTCGATCAACAACACGTTTATCGGGCTGAAACGCTTCAACGTGCTCGGTTACGGCGATTATCGGATCGAGTCCGGGGACGTCGACGAGTTTATCAGGCGCATACGGGAAATACGCTCCGAGGCGGCAAAGGAGGAGGGAACGTACGACGAGAAGTTCGGGACCGTGGTCATCAAGGGGGAGGATTTCGACAGGATCGTGGGTTCCTTTCTCGTTGTACTGCCTTCGCTCTCCAACTATAGCGTTTCAAAGAGAAGAACGGAGGTAATAACCAATAATATTATCTACTACGTGCCGAGTTACGAGGTCGATATCGTCATAGATATCGTCTTCGTCAATGTCAGGGAGGGAACGCAGGAGGAATCGATTCGCATAACCGGTACGGGGAGCGACGAGAGCCTCGACCGGGCGGGCACGGAGGCGGTCGACAGCGCCATATCGGCCCTTTCCTACAACATCAGGCGAATCGATATGTTCAAGATCAAATCCGGAGTAATAAGGGTGAAGGGAGACCGCGTGTTCTTCGAGCTCGGGTCCGATATCGGTGTCCGGGCCGGCGACGAATACGAGGTCATGACGAAACAGCAGATAGGAAATACCGGCCGCATCGCGGAGCTGCCCACCGGTCTCGTCAGGGTCAAGAAGGTATACCCGGACGTGACCGAAGCGAAGATCCTCATGCAGAAGGAGCGGATTACCGAGGGCGACCAGCTCGTCGAGGTCGCCACGTTCGGGGGCGTGCTCTCCTTCAATGCGGGACTCATGAAGGTCGATATTCCGGACATGGACTACAAGGTCATACTCGTGGGGGACCTCTATATTCCTCCCTTCTCCAGCTACTACTACATAAACCTCGACCAGCCCGCTCGAAAGCTCCTGCCCGTGGTCGGGCTGACATTCGAGAAGTCGCTGGGATACAGGGTGAGCGGCATATTCGACGCAACCGCGGTCCTGAACTTTCCCTTTTTCGGCGGTATAGGTGAGCTCGGTGTCAGGTCGAGCTTTTACAAGCGGAGGCTGAGCCTCAAGCTCGGGGCCCAGGGGGGCATCATGTACCTCACGAGCTTCAAACGCAGCCTCCTGCAGTCGGGTCTCTCGCCGTGGCTCTTTGTCGAAGGGACCAGGATCGATTTCAGCCAGGACCCCGTGATGAACATCTACGGTCTGTCGCTCGGGATAAAGGGGTCGGCCGAGATGAACCTGATGCTCAGGCCCACCCTGGCTTTCAGAACGGGCTTAAGCTACCGGCTCTACACGCCCATCCAGAACTGGCGGGTCCACATAGAGGAGACCTCGGGCGGGGCCAAGGAATCGGTGGATATAAGGAGCGACAGCCCGAACCTCGTGGAATACGAGGAGAGCGAGGGGCTGAAGCGCGTGAAGCTCTCCGGCTACGAGATCGAGCTCGCGCTCTGCCTGCGGTTCTGACCGGTATTAAAACCGTGTAAGAACGCCACAATTAACAATTACGTGGTATATTGGTAGGAGTGATTGATAAAACGGGTATAATGACGAAAGGAAGGAAAAGATGGCTATAAAAAAGACACTCTTGACGGCAGCGGCCGCGGCCCTGATCCTGACGCTCGTATTCGCGGTGGGATGCTCCAAAAAGGGCGTCAAGACCGCCGGGCCGGACGCGGAAAGAATAGTGCAGAACGGCGTTGGAAAGTCCAAGAAGTTCGACGACGCGCTCGATATGGCATTCCAGGACGCGCTCCGGAAGGTCGTGATCGACCTGGCCGGTCCCGAGCAGGAGGAGGCGAAAAGGGACGAGCTGAACACTTACATGTACACTATAAGTGAAACCTTCATTCTGTCCTACGAAGTCACGGACAAGGTGAAAGCCGACCGGCAGACCATCGTGTACGCGCGCGTGGCGTTCGACAAGGTCAAGGTGGAGGACGGTCTCGGAACGCTGGGAATCGAGATAACCAAGAAGGAGGAAAAGGATTATTCCGAATCCCCGCATGCCGAGCTCATCGAAGAGGCGATCGATAATCTCATCTACCTGGTCTATTTCGAGCCCGATAAGAAACGTATCGAGGACGAATACGCGCGGCTCTGCGTGAACCGGGTCAACAACTACCTGGCGAACAGGGGGTATGAGTATGTCGACCTCGCGCGTATAACTGAGATCAGGGACGAGTATTACAAGCTCTACGAGGAAACCCAGGGGTCGGTCAGCGTCGTGCAGCTCATCGCCCAAGCCCTGAACGCGGATGTGTACATCGTAGTCGACGGTATCGTCGAGGATGCGGGAAAAGAGGGCGACATTCATTTCGCCTCCGCCTCGATCGACCTGAAGGCATTCGAGAGTGCCACCGGACGCGGTCTCGGCACCGAGACGGGGTACTCAGGGAAGCTCGGGCTCGCAAGCGGCATGGATGCGGCGAAGCGCAAGGGGGTCGAGGTGGCCGTTGAAAAGGCGACCGAGCCCGTAATCGATCTGTCCCGTGACTATATGATCAAGGCGTTCGAGGACGGCATTCGATACGAGGTCGTGGCACAGGGCATACCCGACTATAAGATGCTCCGGGTTTTTACGGACGCGGTTCGTGAAACCTCCGATTTCAGGCGTCTCAAGGAGGTCTCCGCGGCGTCCGGCCAGGCCCGTTACTACGTCAACTACATGGGGAGAAAGACGGAGTTTATAGACGAGGTGCTGGACAATCTCTCGAATGAAGCGGGCTTCGAAAATTTCACCGTTATCGTTTCACGGGGCAATGCCGTTATCTTCGGAATAGAGGAGTAATGTACGGCGGAAGGAACAATTCAACCTTATCAGGGGGGGATCGATGAATAGAAAAAAACTGGCGATTGCCGTTCTGTGTATGGCTGTCCTGATTTCGTTCATGACGGCATGTTCGAAGAAGAGCGTGACGGACGTGCGGAGCGTTCCGAAGAAGGCGCGCGTCGGAGAGGAATTCGTGGTGCAGAGCAACCCCGAGAAACCGCCGAAATGGACGGAAGACGAGGAATTCCAGGTCGTCAAGGAGAAGAAGGACAAGTTCATCTACGTTATCGCCGACGTTTCCGATTACAGCGACAAGAGAGCGGCGGAGCGCGTGGCCGAGGGCGAGATCAAGAAACGGATCGCGGAGGGGATCAAGTCGCTCGTACAGTCGCAGTTCGGAGAGGCCATAACGGGGACTCCGGACGAGTACAAGGAAACCTTCGAGAGCTACGTGGTGACCGTGTCCGACAATGTCGCCATCGTGGGCCTTATCGTCACGGACACGTACTGGGAGAAGATACAGAGGATCAAGTCGGAGGAAGAGGTCGAGTACTACTACCGGGTTATGAAGAGGGCGCGGATGCCCTATGAAAACTACACGTCCTCCCGGGACATGGCCTGGAACGAGGTCGTAGAGAAAGCCGCTTCCGAGCAGGAGAAGTTCGAGCTGAGGCGGCTCGTCGAGGAAATGCAGAACAGGGATGCGCTGTAAATGCGAACTTATCGGCACAGGTTTTACCGCGCTCTGGCGGCCGGTATCTGTCTGCTGTTCGTTATCTGGGCGCTGAGCGGGTGCTCCTCTTCATCGAAGAAGAGGAGGAAGAGGGGCACGGTACTCGTGGACGCGTCCGAAAAGGACGTTCCGGGCTGGGTAACGGATATTCCCGAGGAGCGGAAGTACTACTACTACGTGGGTACGAGCGGGGATACGGCAGGGTTCGACGAGGGTAAAAAGGCGGCCGTGGCGGACGCGATGTCGCAGGTGGTTTCCACCATCGGCATAACGGCCACGTCAAGCACGTCCTACGAGGAAGAGTACTACGCGGAGCAGTACCAGGTGACCCTCGAATCGGAGCTCCTTACGGAGGGTAAGGCGAAGCTGCAGGACGCGGAGCTCAAGGAGATATATTACGAGCAGTACGAGCGGGAGGACGGATCCGGGTTCTACCGGATATACGTGCTCCTGAAATACTCCAAGGATGATATAACGACCGAGCAGGAGCGGCTCGCGGAGATCATAAGGATGAAATACGGCGAGGTGGGACGTTTCGAGCAGCTCGCCGCGGAGCACACGGCCGACGGTATGCTGATGGACGGGGTTTTCGCTCACATTAACGCCTCGTCGGCCGCCCTCATGCTGGACGACGGGGACGTTTTTTTCGAGAGGAACCTGATAAGGGCCGCGAGCCTCTTGCAGAAGCTTCGCCTTGAAAAGAGGGGGGAGGAGCAGACCGGTTATGTGGGGAAGCCGCTGGACCGGCCTCTCGAGCTGAGGGTCTTCTACAGCGAGGACGGACGCGAGGTGCCCGTCCCCAATGTTCCTGTAAAATTCGCCTATCGAGTGCCCAAGGCCAGGACCGCGGGGTACAAGATCGAGGTATACCGGGACGTGACGAACGACAGCGGGATCGCCTCCCTCAAAATCGATACGGTGCATGAGGTAAGCGATAAAAACAGGGTCGACGCTTCCCTCGATTTGGAACCGCTCATGGGAAAGCTCGATGAAGCGCCTTCTAAATGGACCGGGAGCGTGGATACGCTCGAGGAAGTGATCAAGACGAAGAGAACGGTTTACCTGTTCAAGTCCGACACAAAGGCGCGGGAGATAAGGACCGGGATCTACTTTATCCAGATAGACGAAAACGGGGAGCTGATGAACAAGCCCGTGACCGCTCCCGCCGTATATGAAATCCTCTACTCGAAGTACTTTACCGTCCGCGAGCTCGATGTGTCCCCGGGAGAAGAGGAGGAGGTCCGAAAACGGTTGAGCAAGGCCGCGGGAAAGTCGATAGAGCGAATCCTTTTGGGCACGGTTCGGGTAATCGAATTCGACTCCATTTCCGGCTTCGACACGGCAAAGGTTTCCGCCGAGGTGACGCTTTACGACCGCGAGTCGGGTGATACGATACGGACATGGAGTATTCAGCGAAGCGGGACCGGAAACTCAAAGGAAGCGGCCCGCAGAAACGCGCTCACCGAAACGGGAAGATCACTCGGGGAGATTCTGTCCAATACCATGCCGTGACCCCCGGGAAACATCGAAACTAAACGGCGGCGCAGCGTATCGGCACGGACTGCCATACCATGTATTTTTAAGAAGCACCCGCTACATGCTCCCCACGATGGATATCTCCTCTTCGAGCCTGTCCATGGCAGTTTCCATGAATCGGATCCGTTCATCGGCGATCGTCCTGCTTTTTTCCAGTGTGAGGTGTGAAGCCGCCCTTTCCTTGTATTCACGGATGAGCCCAAGAACATCGACGAGCGACTTCGCGCCCTTCCAGAAGAACGCCCCGATTGCGAGCCGTGTTATTCCGGTCATACCGAGAGAATCGAGTATGTCGGCGTCGTGAAGCATCTTTGCCTCTTTCGAGACGGGATTCCCCTCGGGAATATGGTTCAGTATCGCGTTCTTGACGAGCGGGATCTTGTCCGGATCGAAACCCACTTCGTGGAGGACCGCCTCGGCCTTTTCCGCCGACTGGAGCTGATGGGGCTCGGTAAGTATAATATCGTGCAGGTAGGTGGCGGCGAAGAGTATTTCATCGTCGTAACCGTCATCCAGCTTTTTCGCCAGATGGTAGACCCGATTGACATGGTCGAAACCGCGAGCGAGCCTTCCCGCGCACATGTCCCGCGCGTACTGAAGTATTATATTCTGCATTTTGATCTCCTGACCTTCTCCTGACTCCCGCTCCGCTTCTTTTACTCCCCCACGGCCTTACGTCCTTGTATTTTCAGGGGGGCGGATATTATCTTTTCTAAAGGCCGTCCGGGGCGGTCCGGTACGTGGAGGCGGGAATTCGACATGTGCCTAATATATTCGATCCGCCGTGTACAGTCAATGCGCGGCGTCCGGAGATAACGGGATGATCATCTACGATACGATGAAAAAGAAAAAAGTCAGCCTGGACACCCTGGAGGAGGGCAGGGTCGGGATCTACCTCTGCGGACCCACGGTGTACGATTACGCCCATCTCGGACACGGAAGATCGGCAATCGTGTTCGACCTTCTCAGGCGTTATCTCATGCACAGGGGTTATGAGGTGATCTTTGTCAGGAACTGGACGGATATCGACGACAAAACCATAGACCGGGCGGCTAAAGAAGGTGTCAGCGTCAGGGAACTGACCGAACGGTTTATCGATATTTACAGGGAGGATTACGGGAGACTCAACATTCTCGAGCCCGACCACGCGCCGAAACCGACGGACCACATAGACGATATGCTCGGTTTGATTCAGAAACTCTTCGATCGCGGACACGCCTACGCGCTCAATGACGGTATATACTACGATATCTCGACGTACGGGGAGTACGGGAAACTCAGCGGACAATCCCTCGATGAGCTGAGGAGCGGAGCGCGTGTCGAGGTCTCGGGAGAGAAGCGGAACCCGGGAGATTTCGTACTCTGGAAGTTCGAGAAACCCGGCGAGCCCTCATGGGAGAGCCCCTGGGGCAGGGGAAGGCCCGGTTGGCATATCGAGTGCTCCGTGATGAGCCTTCGGTACCTCGGGGAGACGTTCGATATACACTGCGGCGGGCAGGACCTTATCTTTCCCCATCACGAGGATGAAGTCGCGCAGTCCGCGGGCGCGGGGTACGGATTCGCCCGCTACTGGATGCATAACGGATTTCTCAACATCGACAATGAAAAGATGAGCAAGTCGCTCGGCAACTTCTTTACGCTGAGGGATATTTTCAAGAAGTACCGTCCCCTGACCGTACGGTTTTTTCTCCTCTCGGCGCATTACCGGGCCCCGCTCAATTTCAGCGAGGAGAACCTGCAACACGCGGACAGCACGCTGAAAAGGTACAACGATTTTATTATAAGAGTGCGCGAGGCGGCGGAGGGACCAGGTCTGCCCGGACGGGATGATGGTGAGGGAGCGGGCAGGGTCGGTGATCTCGTGAACGCCGCCCGCAAGGATTTCGAGGACGGCCTGGACGACGACCTCAATATATCCCGGGCCCTTGCCGCGGTTGCGGGTTTCGTTCACTCCGTCAACAGCCTCATGGCGGAAAACGGGCTGTCGAAGTGTGAGGCGGAAACGGCCCTCCGGTTCATGGAGGAGATCGATGAGGTCCTCGGTGTTTTTACCTTTGAGCGCGGGATGCTTCCGGAAGAGATCGAGGACCTTATCCGCGAACGGCGTGACGCCCGGACCGCGGGCAATTACGGACGCGCGGACGAGATCAGGGACGAACTCCTGGAACAGGGGATCGTACTCGAGGACACGAAGGACGGTACGCGCTGGAAACGGGTGTGACCCGCTACCGGCCGAGCGCTGACGATATCTCTTCCCTGACGGCAGGGTCGTTCTCTTTTTCGAGCCGCTCCTCGAGGCGGCGCATTGATTCCCCGTTTCCGCTCTCGCCGAGCGCCCAGGCCGCGCTCGAACGTATCACCGTGTTATCGTGGTGCAGGAAGCGGGTCAGCACGCTTGTTCCTCCCTCGTATCCCGAATTGCCCAGGGCGAGAATGCCGTTCTTGATTATCGCGAGCCGGTCCCTCCGTCCGATCTGATTGTCCGCGACCAACTCCATCCAATCCCCGTCGCTCATGGTAAGCGCCTGAATGAGGTCCATGCCCGTACCGATGAACCCGATATCGTGGGCTTTTCCGTGCAGCGGATGGCTGTTGAAGGGGCAGACGTCGGTGCAGGTAGAGCAGCCGTAGAGCCTGTCCCCCCACGAGCGCCTGAGCTCCCCGGGGACGGGAACGACGTTCTCCGACAGGTACTGGAAGCACAGATTTATATCGAGAACGCCCTCATCGATAAAAGCATGGGCGGGACAGGCGTCCATGCACAGCCTGCAGCTTCCGCACATGCTGAAATCGGGAGGCGGGGGCTGAAAGTCCTCGATTCCCTCGACGGCAAGGTCGATGAACGCCTCGCCTATGTTGAAATACGACCCGAGAACAGGGCTGATGAGCGTGCAGTTTTTTCCTATCCCGGCAATACCGGACATGCTGAAGACCACCTTTTCGGGTATGGACGTGTAGTTGGAGACCACCTTCGATTTTAGGGGTATCCCCGTTTCACGGATGATTTCGTCGACCGTGCTCCGGAGCGCCCGTACGATGAATGTGTAGTTGTTTCTCCACGTGTACCGGGCGAAACGGCCGAACGGCCGGCTTTTGTCCTCGGGCCCGCTTTCATCCACGTAAAAACTCTTTGCCGCGACTATGACGGCCTTTGCCCAGCCGCCGTAGTTTTTATAGCCGTAACCGGTTCGTGTATTTTTTTCCGTCCACCTGTAGGAGGGAGGCATGAGTCCCCGTTTCATCCGGGAAAGGGTGTGCTCGAGCGGGCCTTCGAGGTTCGCGAGCGGGACAACGGCGACCGCGTCGAGGCCGTTTCTTCCGGCGATACGGTCAAGGAGGGGCTGGAATTCTTCGATTTTCATCGCGCGCTTCGCCTCCGTTTCGCGTACATGCGCACGTATTCGCGTCCGTGCACTCGTCGGCGTCCGCAAATTTTATCAAGGAGGAACAGGGTGCATGGCAGAGGCTTTCGAACGGCGGTATTGCCGTTAAAGGAAGAGCCCCTGAAGATAAAACATAGCAGGAATGACGGGGATGACAAGAAAAGTCGTCAGGAACCAGGCCGCGTTGCCGAGGTCTTCGTTCAGGTCGAATACCTTGATGAGAACGAGCCCCATGATGGCGGAGGGCATGAACGATTCGATGAAAACGATCCTGAAGGGGAGCAGGTCCTCCATTCGGTGATACCCGAACAGGAAGAGAAGACCCGTGGTTACGAGCGGTATGTACGCGAACTTGATGAGCGCGACGAAGAGCGCGTGCCTGATGTATTTGATCGAACGGAGCACGTTGAGCCCGAGCCCAATGGCGAAGGAGTACCCGGCAACCGTGACATAGGAAAGGTATCCGGTCGTGACCGTATTGAGGATCTCCGGCCGCTTCACACCCGAGATATTGAGTAAAATACCGATGCACATAACGCAGATCGGTACCAGGCTCGCCGGGGTTCCAATGAGCCTGCGGCCCGCGTCGAGCAGGGTGACGTGGTTTCCTTCGGATATACGCCCCATGAGCGGAAAGCCGATGAGGTAGTAGTAGGGCAGATACAGGGTCGCGTACCAGCTCGCAAGATACAGTCCCCGGTCTCCGTAGAGTATGAAGCAGAGAAATCCGCCAATCGTGAAACCGATGTTCGAAAAAACGGAGCACGAGACCAGGCTCCCCGCGCTTTTCCCGTCGAGCCTGAGGATGCGTGACAGGAGCAGGGCCGGTATAAACGTCAGCGTCTGTACCGCGACGAGGATGAGCGGGAGTGTCTTCGCGTGTATGTCGGCGAGCTCCAGGGACCAGAAGGCGTTGAGGATGATGAGGGGCGTGAGAAAAACGAGTATGAACAGGGTGATCTTTTTCGACCAGCCGGCGGATGGGGGAAAGAGCCGCCGGACCCCGTAGCCGATCAAGAGCGAGCCGTATATGATGAAGAGAAAGAATATGAACCTTACTGACATGCGGACCTTTCGGGATTTTTTTGATTTAGAACATACCATGAATGCGGATTCATGGTTACAGACGATGAATGGCCGCCATGTTCGGGCCCAGGGGCGGTTTCACGATTCCCCGCTCGGTTATGATTCCGCTGATGTACCGGGCCGGGGTCACGTCGAAGGCCGGGTTGTACACGGCCACGCCGTCCGGCGCCGTCTGTCTGCCGAACCCCCTGACGACCTCTTCGGCGCCCCGCTCCTCGATCGGTATGTCGTTTCCTGTCGGGGTATCCATGTCGACGGTCGAGACCGGCGCGGCCACGTAGAAGGGTACGCCGAATTCCTTCGCCAGGACCGCCACGCCGAGCGTTCCGATCTTGTTCGCCGTATCTCCGTTCGCGGCGATCCGGTCCGCGCCCACGATGACCATGTCGACCTTCCCGGCGGACATGACCGCCGCGGCCATGTTGTCCGTGATGAGCGTTGCCGGTATACGGGCCTCCATGAGCTCCCAGGCCGTGATGCGCGATCCCTGAAGAAGCGGCCTCGTTTCGTCCACGTAAACATGGATCTTTTTTCCCTGCTCGGCCGCCCGGAACATGGGAGCGAGGGCGGTCCCGTACATGGCGGTGGCCAGGCCCCCGGCGTTGCAGTGGGTGAGCAGGGAAAAACCGTCCGCTATGAGGCCGGAACCGTGATCCCCGATCGCCCTGCAGACCCCGTTGTCCTCGTCTATCATCAGTACCGCCTCTTTCAGAATCAGCGCCTTCAGATCGTCCGCTGACAATCCCTGATTCCGGGCCGTGAGCGATTCGATCCTCTCGAGGGCATGGAAGAGGTTCACGGCCGTGGGTCTCGACCCGGCTATATAATCGCTTACTTCGCGAATACGTACGGTGAGGGCTTTCGTGTCTCCCTCGAAGTTTCTGATGCCCAGGTGCACGCCGAACGCGGCCGCTATGCCGAGGGCCGGCGCGCCCCTGATCCTGAGCGCCTTTATCGCCTCCCACATGTCTTCAGCGGTCTCGAGTTCGATAAAGCGCTTCCGAAGGGGAAGGGCCGTCTGGTCGATGATACGAACACGGCCGTCTTCCCATGCAATCGTCGGTACCGGCATGGAATACTCCTGCTTTTTACGGTGATGATAATACCTTCGGGTGCCGAAAGTCGAGATGATTTATCCACGGAGCTCTTGGTCCGTGTGTGTCGGGCCTTCCCTGCCCTACATTCGGATTGATTGTTGAAGAGGCTGCCCCACGAATAAAAAGGTACCGAAAACGGAAGATATACCGGGGACCTTGAAACTCGCACGATAGTTGTTATCCCATTTATCGAATTATTTTTTTCGATTTATTGGAAATGCCGCAAAGACGTACCCTATAATTGTACAAGAAGTATAAAAATACGGATTATTACATCGGACCGTACCGGAAGCCGGCGGGGGAATTACCTGCATATATGAACGAGGATCATGAGTTCAAGTTCCTCCTCGAGAAGATAAGGAGGAATAAAAAGATCGATTTCAGCGGCTACCGTCGAGAGAATCTGATCAGGAGGATCGTGTACAGAATGGGAATTGCGGGGTGTAGTACCTACTTGGAGTATGTCCTCCTCCTCAACAGGGACCCTGAAGAGTATGACAGGCTGATACAGTCGCTGACCATAAAGGTGAGCCATTTCTTCAGGGACGGGGACGTATTCCGTCTCCTGCATTCAAGTATAATTCCCGGAATAACGGAGCAAAAGACGGAGGGCGGCGGGGCCCGGATCAGGGCGTGGTCCTGCGGGGCCGCTTTCGGGCAGGAGGCGTACTCCATGGCAATACTCTTCTGCGAGGCTCTCGGGCCGCGGATCGGGGAAGCGGACATTCGAATAACGGCGACCGATATAGACCGAAAGGCGTTGGAGCAGGCGCAGTGGGCCTCCTACCCCCGCGAGTCCATGATGAAGATGGAGCCTTACCTGCTTTTCAAGTATTTTTCCCGTCTGAACGGCGGGTATGTGGTAAGCGACCGGGCACGGGAGCTCGTTTCCTTCATCTATCACGATATTCTTTCCGACAGGCCGCTGAACGATATGGATCTCATTATGTGCAGGAACCTGCTTATCTACTTTGAGAAAGGAATACAGGAACGGGTACTTGAGAACCTCTGTTCGTCCCTTCGCAGAGGCGGCTTTCTCGTGCTCGGTATGACCGAGAGCCTCGGACCCGGAGTCTCCGACAGGTTCGAGGCGGTCGACCGGATGTTGCGGGTTTACAGGAAACGGTAGATGTCCATGAAAGCGTCTAAATAAAAAATCGCGCCTGAACCTAAAAGCAGGCGTTTTGACAGAGGAGGTAAAGAAGTCCGATGAAAATTGGAAATAAATTAGGGTTGGGATTCGGCATTGTTTTGATAATTTTAATGATTTCCGGAATAATAACCGCTTCCCTGCTCCGTACCGTCAATAGGCGGCTGATAAATATAGTAGATGTTGAGGAACCGCTGAGATCGTCAACATACGAAATGGAAATAAACCTCAAGGGGGCAAGCTTCAACCTCCTGTCGTTTCTTCGTGACCGCGACCCCGATTCCGTGGAGAGGATGGCGCAGAAATTCAAAGGGTTTGAACAGTATCACGACGTATTTCATAGTTTCGATGACATCAAAGGAAAAAAACGAAGCGATTGTACGATTCATGAACCGTACGATCGATACAGCACGTTATCCGGTGAATTGATCGAGATTGATAGAGTACAGACTGAGACAATGAATGTGCTGCTGGAATATTTTAAAGAAATCGATGTAATACTGGATCAAAAAATGCAGCCTGCACTGAAACGGGATGATCCTCAGGCGTGGGACAAGATGCTGTTTCTCATGGAATTTGAAGTCAACATCAACGGCATTGCAAAGGGGCTCGGCTACTATCTACAAACCCATGATCCGCAATACGAAAAGAGCGTTTTTTCCGATATAGGGGATTTTAAACTCTCCATGGATCTGTATGAAGAATTGGCGCTCACCCCTCAGGAAAGAGCATGGGAGCAAGGGGATTTAAAGCCCCGGTTCGAGAAATCGGCACTCCTTGCTACGGAAATAATCGAATCCGAAAAGAGGAAGGAAGAGGGACTGGCGGAATTGATTTTACTTCGTAGAGAGCTTGATACTCTGCTCGATGATGTGCATTCCCAGGTTGGAAGAGACCTTGAAAACGCGAAATTGCGGGGAAGAAATGCCGTCTCCAGGGCGAATATCGCCATTCTGGTATTATTTATTCTTGGAATCATTATCGGGATCGGGGCCTCCATCATTATTACGAGGGGAATATCCGGTCCTTTACGGATTGTTGTGAATCGAGTGGATGAAATTGCGGATAACGAGGGAGATCTGACCGCTACCGTTCCGGTTTCCAGTAAAGACGAGATCGGTGCCCTGGCCGGGTCTTTCAACAAGATGCTTAACGGGTTGAAATCAATGGTTGTCAAGGTGGTAAACAGCTCGCAAAGCGTCTCCGCATCGAGCCAGCAACTCTCGGCCGCGGCCCAGCAGACGAACGCATCCGTCGAACAGATTTCTTCGGCAATTCAGCAGCTGGCCAAGGGATCTCAGACACAGGCGCAGAGGGTCGAGGAGACGAACAGGGCGATGCAGCAGCTCAGCGCATCAGTCACCCAGACCGCCCGTTCCGCACAACAGGCGGCTGAAGCCTCTTCACAGGCGGCGCAGTTCGCGACCAGAGGGACCCAGACCGTGACCGAAACGGTTTCAGCCATGGACCGTATAGTCGAGTCCGCCACTGATACGAAGGAATCGATAGAGCAGCTGAGCAAGCGCTCGGAGCAGATGGCACGGATAGTGCAGGTCATTACGAACGTCGCGGACCAGACGAACCTCCTCGCGCTCAATGCGGCAATCGAAGCCGCCCGGGCCGGAGAAGCCGGGAAGGGCTTCGCGGTCGTGGCCGAGGAGGTGAGGAAGCTCGCCGAGAGCTCGGCCGTGTCCGTGGCCGAGATCGGAGATCTCATCAAGGAAACCACGAAGGACACGGAGCTCGCGGCGGAAAGTATGAATAAAAGCTTCGAAGAGGTCTCTCAGGGCAAGTCGGTCGTTATGCAGACAAGAGAGGTGATAGACGAGATTGCAAAGGTCAATCAGAATGTATCCTCCATGCTCGAACAGATATCGGCCGCGGCTCAGCAGATGTCCTCCGGAGCCCAACAGGTCGGACGCGCGGTCGAGGAGGTCGCGACCATCGCGGAAGAGGCTTCGGCATCCACTGAGGAGGCCTCGGCCTCCACACAGCAGATGCTCGCCACCATGCAGGAGATGGCCTCCTCGGCACAATCCCTCGCTCAGATGGGCACGGGCCTTAACGATCTCGTGATGAGATTCAAGACCGGAAAGGACGACAACCCGTCTGCACGGGTCCGGGAATTTCCGGGGGCCCGGTTTACCGGCTCTTCAATCACGGAGAGGCTCTCAGCGGCAAGGCGGCGTATGGCGAGGGAGAACGGGAGCCAATCGCCGGAGGGAGATTCGGTATGAAAAAAGCGGAAATAAAACCGTCCGGTGAGGTCGAGCAGGTCATTAGTTTTATGCTCGGAGGAGACGAATACGGCGTCGCCATTTTATCCGTACGGGAGATAATCCGGGTCGGGAATATCACCCGGGTCCCGGAAGCTCCCCGATTCGTGTATGGAATCACGAACCTGCGGGGCCATGTTATTCCGGTCATACACCTTGCCCGCCAGCTCGGTTTGGATTGGGAGATCAAGGATTTCAAAAAGGCCAGGATCGTCGTGGTCGAGCTCGGAGACCAGACGGTGGGTATACTCGTGGACGAGGTCCCGGGCGTTTTGCGGGTGCCGGCTGGCAGCGTAGAGCCCACGCCGGAGCTCATACAAAGCAGGATGAGAAAGGACTACATCAGGGGAGTGGGTAAACTGGACGGGAGGCTCGTCATCCTTCTTAATCTGGAAACGATTCTGTTTCAGGCGGAGATTGAGGAGCTTCAGCAGATTACAAAAGAGGAATAAGGTGAACGGGGGCTTCAATGGTAAAAATCCTCATAGTCGACGATTCGAAATTCATGCGTGCGATGCTTTCCGACATTCTGAGCGAAGAGGGGATGACGGTCGAGGGCGAAGCGGAGAACGGGAGGGAGGCGGTGGAGCTTTTCGATCTACTGATGCCCGATGTGGTCACCCTCGACATCATTATGCCCGAGGTCGAGGGTATGGACGCCCTCTCCGCCTTGAAAACAATGGTGAAAAAGAACCCCGACGTACCCGTGCTTATCGTCAGCGCCCTGGGGCAGGAAGAGGTGGTCGAGGAATTCATGCATGCGGGAGCGGCAGGTTTCATCCTCAAGCCCTTCAAAAGGGAGCAGGTGGGAAGCGAGCTGAAGAAATTCGCCTGTGGATGAAGTCTGAAGGCACGGTACGGGGGGAATCGAAATGGAGATACCGGTCGGGATGGGAGAGCTCAGGGTCGTTCATTCCCCCTGCCTGCTGACCGCGGTCGGGATCGGCTCATGCGTAGCGTTCGCCCTTTACGATGCGGTGGAGCGAATCGGCGGGCTTGCGCACACCGTTCTCCCTTCACGGAGGGGAATCGATCAGGGTCCGAACATGGGCCGGTATATCGACTGGGCAGTTGAGACGATGGTAAACCGCATGACATGCATGGGAGCGAAGCAGAACCGGATAACGGCGAAGGTGTTCGGAGGTGCCAATATGTTTCCGGATATCATCGATGTGCACGGCCCCATGGATATAGGAAAGCGGAATATAGAGGCAATAGAGCAGGATCTCGGCAGATACGGTATCAGGATCGTCGCGGCCGAGGTGGGAGATGCGGTCGGCAGGAGCGTGGTGTTCGATACCAGGGACGGGTCCGTGCTCGTCAGGACCGCTCTGCAGGAGCAAAGAAGGTACTGAAATGGGAAGGAAGATCAGGGTTCTGGTGGTCGATGATTCGGCCTTCATGTGTAAGTGGCTCAGCTCCATGATAAACGCGGCCCCGGACTGCGTGGTAGCGGGCACGGCGAGGAATGGAGTCGAGGCACTCAAGGCCGTACAGAAACTTCGGCCTGATGTCGTCACCATGGATATTGAGCTTCCCGAGATCGACGGGCTCACCTGCGTGGCCTATATAATGGAAGATTTTCCCACTCCGGTCGTCATGGTGACCGGTTTCAGTAAATTTCTCGGAGAGGAAACCATACGGGCCCTCGAGTACGGCGCTGTCGGTCTTGTACGGAAGCCGAAGAGGATGGATAGCCGTATCATGGAAGAGATCAGGGAGGATCTTTTATCGAATATCAGGAACGCAAGCCAGGTCGATGCGGGAAAACTCAAACCCGTTACGGTTAAGGAGAGAGGCGGGCACGTTAAAAAACCGGCGCTTAAGACTACGAACAGGGTCACGGTGGTGGCGGCCTCCTCCGGCGGCCCGAGGGCGCTGAGCCAGGTGATACCGTGTCTTCCGGCTGATATCGGCTGCGCGGTTCTCGTGGTGCAGCACATTCCCGACGAGTTTGTTAACTCCCTCGCCGAGCGGCTCGATCATGAATCGATTCTTGGGGTCCGGGTGGCGGGCGACCGGGACCCGGTCAGGCGGGGGGAGGTCCTCGTCATGCCCGCGGGACGCGACTGCACGATATCGGGTGGAGGGAATGGTGGAGAGCGGGTGGAGCTGGGGCCGCTGTATCAAAAGAAAAGGTACCCGCTGGTACAGGTCGATTCACTCATGACTTCGGCTGCGGATACGTACGGCAAGAACACCACCGGCGTACTACTCACCGGAATGGGAAACGACGGAACAGAGGGGTTTCGCAGGATAAAGGAATACGGGGGATACACGATTGCGGAGGACGAGTCGACCTGCGCGGTTTTCGGCATGCCGAAGTCCGCCATAGAGGCAGATCTGGTCGACCGGGTGCTCCCCCTGCACGAAATCGCCGCCGAGATCGTGCGGACGTCGGGCCGGGGCCGCCCGGAAGGCGGGCCGTTCACGGGGAACGGAGAAGAACCGTGAACCTGACCGAGTACAGGCAGCTCTTTTTCAGCGAGGCTCAGGAGATACTGGATGCCATAAACAGACTCATGGTCGATCTGGAGAAGAACCCGAGTGATGATGAAACGCTTACCGAGCTCTTCCGTCAGAGTCATACGCTTAAGAGCATGGCACAGAGCATGGAGTATGAACGTATAGCGGAGTTCACGCACATGATGGAGGAAACGCTTTCCCGGTACCGGAAGGAGAATGTTGCGCTCGGGGAGGAGGGGGTCGATTTACTGTTTCAGGAGGTCGACGCGATCGACACCCTCGTCAGTATGAAGCGGGATGGAGTGGAGGGGGAATTTGGCGCCGCTCCGCTCATGCGAAGATACAAGGAGTTCATCGAAGCCTCCAACAGCGTCTCGAATACCGTGGATAATAATAACGCCCGCCGCACGGTCGCCTCATCGACTTCCACGAACGGTTTCCGTGTTCGTAAGGATGCGTCGGACGGACGGGAAGCCGGTCCGTCGAAAACCTCGACCCTGCGTGTTCCGCTCAAGGCACTCGATACCATTATGGATATCGCCGGTGAGCTTGTCATAGGGGATATCAGGCTCTCCCGGATCTCGAATGATATCGGGAACCGGGGTCTTGAAGAGGTTGCGGACGAGATAGCGAGGCTCACGTCCCGGCTCCGGGACGCGATGCTGCATATACGGCTCGTTCCTCTGGAGTATATTTTTTCGCCTTATCCGCGCATGGTGAGAAATATCGCACGCGAACACGGAAAAGAGGTTGACCTTCGTATTGAAGGGGGCAGCATCGGAATGGACAGGAGCATTCAGGACGAGATAAACGAGCCGCTTCTCCATATTCTGAAAAACGCGGTCATACACGGCATGGAGAGCCCGGAGGAGAGGAGGAGGCGGGGAAAACCGGAGCGGGGAGTCGTTCGACTTTCGGCTCGAAGGGAACGTAATCTCGTGCTTATCGAGCTCTCCGACGACGGCAGGGGCATGGATAGTGAAGAGGTGGGAAATACCGCCGTTAAGCTGGGTATTACGACACAGGACGATTTAGAAATGATGACACCCACCGAGACGCTGATGCTGGCCGCGCGTCCCCGTTTCAGCACCGTAAAGAACGTGACCGAGGGAGCAGGGAGGGGGATGGGACTCAGCGCGTCGAAAACGAAGATTGAGTCTCTGGGCGGAACATTCGGCATATTCTCGAAAAGGAACAGTGGGACGACCTTTACCATGCGCCTGCCCCTGAGCATGGCCGTCATGAGGAGTATGCTTGTCGATGTGGACGGGGAGACCTTCTGCATTCCCTTTTCATACATTGTGGAGACGGTCAAGCTGAACGCCGGAGACATCGAAAAAATCGACCGCAGAGAGGCGGTGCACTACCGTGATTCCGTTCTTGCCGTCATCCGCCTGCGGGAGATGTTTGGTTTACGGTCTCGATCCGCGGATCATACATCAGGGTCAGGTACGGTATCGCTAGTGGTTGTGGAATCGGGCAATAGAAGGGCGGGCCTTGTGGTAGATTCCGTTGTCGGCCAGCAGGACGTCGTTATAAAACCGCTGAGCGGCCTGCTTAAGAGGATACGCTTCGTTTCAGGTACGACCATTCTCAGCACAGGAAAAGCCGCGCTCATTGTCGACGTGGTCGCAGTGCTACGCGGCGCAGTGCTGCATTAGGGGGAGGATATGGAGGGAGAGCTCAATGGGACCGGGCTGGACGCTCTTCGGGAAACGGCTTCCATAGCCGCAGGCAACGCGGTTACGAGTCTATCCGAGCTACTCGGCATACGAGTCGATATATCCGTACCCGTGATCTCGATGGAAGCCCTGCAAAAGACACCGGACCTCTTCGGAGGATACGAGAAGGCTGCGGCCGTGGTCTATTTCCGTATGGAGGGCGAGGTGAATGGCTACATGCTGCTCGTACTGCCCGAGGATACATCAATAAGGATTTCGAATATATTAACGAATCGTGACGCCGGGAATGTGAGCGAGATTGACGATTTCGGTGTATCCGCTTTGAAGGAGCTCGGCAATATCGTGGTGGGTGCGTATATCAGGGTGCTGGCGGACGATCTCAAACTAAAGCTGATCTATTCTGTTCCCGGGTTCGCAGACGACATGATCGGGGCCATTCTAAACGACGTACTCGCCAGGATGGCTACCACCACGGACTATGCGGTTGTCATCGAGAGTGACTTCTCCATAAGGGGGGAGGGGTACGGGAGTATCCTGCTTCTGCTTTCGTTTCCCGCGGTGGAACGGGTGTTAACTGCACGAAGGATAGAGGCCTGACTGCGTATGAACGGTATGATATACGATGAGGCGCTGATGAAGATTTTTTTCGAAGAGGCGAACGACCTCGTTGAAAGAATGGACCGTGCCGTGAACGGGCTGAGATGGGAGGGGAACGACCGTCTTCCCTTAAATTCATCCGTACCTTTTCCCTGCGGAGATCTTCGAAGATACGCGCACACGCTCAAGGGCTCGTCGCGGGCGGTCGGGTATGAAGAACTGGGTTCACTCATGCAGGCGCTCGAGCATTTTTTCGCGGCAGCGGGAAAGGAAGAAATTCCCGTAACGGGCAGTATTTTGGAACTGCTCGCCGACATTGTCGAAGCGTGCCGGGACTTACTAGAGGGACGGGGGGTGCCGCACTGCCGCATACTGATCGAGAAGATTAAACGAGTAACGGGTATGTGATCGCATTTCCCCTGTACGGTATGTGGTCTCTGTAGCGGGGATTCCGGCGAAGGACGCGAATAACCGAATCGTATTTAGGGTGAACTTCGAGTTTCCATGTTATACTCTATCGCGTCCAATAAAAAAGATATTTTTTTCAATTTATTTCATTTATTACTGCAGTTCATCGGAAATAGTGTGTCTTATTTATGTGTAAGTTTCTAATATTACAGATTTCTTGAAACTCGAAATTCGCTCTATTTATAATCCTCAATCGGGAGAGGGGAGCGTTATGGTGAACTCGCAGCCGGCGTCTTCCAGGTTGCGGACGCTCAGCGAACCGCTGTAGCGTTTTATAATGGTGAAACAGACATAGAGCCCAAGGCCGAGATTCGTGCCGTTCCTCGTCTTTGTGGAATAGAAGGGAAGAAAGACATTCTTTTCATTTTCCTCGTCTATGCCTTTTCCGGAATCCCTTACACTGATCTGAATCTGGCGTTTGTCTCCGAATTCAACTTCTTTTGTTTCGATTTCCAGGCTCCCGCCGGTGGGCATCGCTTCAAAGCTGTTTTTGATGAGATTCAACATGACGAGCTTGATTTCCTTTCCGTCTGCATTGAGCTTGATGGAAGGACTGCGGGGCGTGAAATGTATATTGACCTTCCGCTTCTCCGCGTTGTATCGAATGAGATCAATGAGGTTTGTTATGGTTTCATTCAGGTCCAACTCCTGGAGGAACTTCGTCCCGCTTGAAGAAAAGGTCATGAGATTATCGATGATGCTTGCGATGTACTGGACCTCTTCCTCCAGGCTGTTTACCACGTCCATCAGGTTGCTCTTCTGCAGGTGCAGCTTTATAAAATTCGTGTAGTTGTAAATAATCTCCAGGGGATTGTTGATTTCATGCGCGACACCGGCAGCAAGGAGACCGACTGATGACATGTTTTCAGTAAAAAATATCTGCTCACGCAGTTTCTCCTTTTCGGTGATGTCCTCTATGATAATGATGTTTCCGACGAAGTACGAGCCGTCCATTATAGGATTAAGCGTTATGTTGTTTATCGTTTCCCTTCCGTCGATAGTGAGCATGATATTGATGAAGGACTGTTTTTTTCTTTCGGACAGTGCCGTTTTTATCAGATCGGCGATATCGTGGTTGAGCTCCTGGAAGAACGGTTCGATCGGTGTGATGAGTATGTTCCGGTTTTCTAGATTCAGATGTCTG